>NZ_JBQERO010000011.1:0-135496 GCF_056535125.1 Ruegeria sp. O4
CTGCGGTCAGCGTCGTCTTGCCGTGGTCAACATGCCCAATCGTGCCGATGTTGACGTGCGGCTTATTACGCTCAAACTTTTCCTTTGCCATTCCTCAGGCGCCCTTTTGCGATTTGGGGGACCCTTGGTCCCAGGTTACTATCTGCGCGCGCGAGATATTTGGTTCAAAGGGGAAAATCAAGCACATCCTGAGGGAAATGCGCTTATCCCGCCGGATTTTGCGTCAGCTATCGGAATCCGGCAGTTCGATCAGGTCAGGCCGCTTGTCGAACCAGCCATTCTCTTTGTGTTCCTCAGCCAGCCATTCTTCGATTTCGTCAGCGACTTTCAACGATAGTCCGCTCAACTGCTCTTCCTTGGTTCTGACCCGCCCTGAACCAATAAGGGCTGTTTCTTTCGTAGTATCTTCAAGAACAGTGAACTGTTTTTGCTTAGCCAAGAATTTCTTCGTGTCGTAGTCATAAACATTAACGAGTACGATCGCTGCACTTCTTGGATTGTAAACAACGATACCCGGCGGCCCCAACATATAGCCTTCAAGGCTTATACCAATAATGTAACGCTGTGAGCCCTCATACCGCCCTAATCGAATGTCGATGGCTTGCTCCAAAGCGTCTGTCCATTCTTGCGGAGTAGCATCCCTGGAAATCGGCCCCTGTTTAGCGTTGTCTGCAAACGAAACTATCTTCACGAGGCGAAATTCCCCCAGTGACTCGGGCGGTTCATAAACCTGTGTCTGGGTGCAAGCGCCCATCAGGGCCAATCCGGTGATCAGGGTCAGAATGCGCAACATATCTCGTCTCGATAGGCCTGTTTTTCTTTGGTCTAGCGCACCGATACGGGTTGTGCCAAGCCGTATCGGTGGATTTCTACCGCAACCGGGGCCGGATCACGAAAACTTATAGTCCCGCGGGAAACCATAGGGCGCTTTTTTCCCTACGCTGGCGCGCTTGGACAGCCATTGGGACATATCTGCCTCATGCCGGGTCTTGTCGCCCCCCATGGACCATTTCAGGCCTTCCTCCCAGTTGAAGGTTGTGATGTCAGACAGACCGCCATCCAGCTCCAGCGTTCCCTGTCGCCCGCGTGCCATATTGTATTTTTGCAGGCGCACGCCCTTGCCGCGGGTCATTTCGGGCAATTCCTCGATCGGGAAGACAAGGAACTTGCCGTTCTGGGACACGATTGCAACGTGGTCGCCCTCGACCGGTATACAGATCACTGCTGTTTCGTTGTCCTTGACGTTCAGCACCTGCTTGCCGTTTCGCGTCTGCGCCAGCACGTCATCTTCGGGCACCATGAACCCGTTGCCCGCATCCGAGGCCACCAGCAGCTTGCGCCCCGGTTTGTGAATCAGGATATCGATGATCCGTGCCTCGTTCGGCAAGTCGACCATCAGGCGCAGGGGCTCGCCCATACCCCGCCCGCCGGGCAGGTTGGCCGCGCTGACAGTATAGAACCGCCCGTTCGAAGCGAAGACCAGCAACCGGTCGGTCGTTTCCGCATGGAAAATAAAGCGCGGCCCGTCGCCATCCTTGAACTTCAATTCACGGGTCAGGTCGATATGACCGGTCATGGCGCGAATCCAACCCATCTGAGAGCAAACGACCGTGATCGGTTCGCGGTCGATCATCGCCTCAAGCGGCACTTCGTCGACCTCGCCCGCTTCGGCGAACCGCGTGCGGCGCGCGCCGCCTTCGTAATCTTTGCCGAAGGTCTTTTTCGTCTCTTTCAACTGCTCGGCAATCCTGGCCCATTGCAGGCCTTCGTCGGCCAGCAGGTCTTCGAGGTTGGCACGTTCCAGCATCAACTCATCACGTTCGCGAACCAGCTCCATCTCTTCCAGACGACGCAAGCTGCGCAGGCGCATGTTGAGGATCGCGTCAACCTGAACCTCGGACAACTCGCCCTCGCCCGGTTTGGGTGAGACATAGTCGGCCTCGCTGGTGGCGCGGACATGGTCGATCCCCCAATCCTCGCGCATCAGCGCGGTTTTGGGGTCGTCGTCATAGCGGATGATGTCGATCACACGGTCGAGGTTCAGGAAGGCAACGATAAAGCCCTCCAACACTTCCAGCCGGTGGTCGATCTTGGCCATGCGGTGGCGCGAGCGGCGGATCAGCACCTCTTGCCGGTGATCAAGGAAAGCGCGCAGCACTTCCTTCATCGAGCAGACTTTGGGCGTCACCCCGTCAATCAGCACGTTCATGTTCAGGCTGAACCGCACCTCGAGGTCCGAGTTGCGATAAAGCATGCCCATCAGCACCTCAGGGTCCACATTCTTGGAGCGCGGCTCGAGGATCAGGCGGATGTCATCGGCGGATTCGTCGCGCACATCGGCAAGGATCGGGATTTTCTTGGTCTGGATCAGTTCGGCGATCTTCTCGATCAGCTTGGACTTCTGAACCTGATAGGGAATCTCGGTGACGATGATCTGCCATTGGCCGCGCCCCAGATCCTCAACCTCGTACTTGCAGCGCAGCCGGAACGAGCCTCGGCCAGTTCGATAGGCTTGCGCGATGTTCTCGGGCGGCTCGACAATCACGCCACCGGTTGGGAAGTCAGGGCCGGGCACGTAGTTCAACAGGGTGTCGTCGCGCGCGTCCGGCGTCTTGATCAGATGCAGACAAGCGTCGCAGAGTTCCGAGATGTTGTGCGGCGGGATATTCGTCGCCATCCCCACCGCGATACCACTTGCGCCATTGGCCAGCAGGTTCGGGAACTGTGCGGGCAGCACGACCGGTTCGGTCAGGGTGCCGTCGTAATTGTCGCGGAAATCAACGGCGTCTTCGTTCAACCCTTCCAGCAGCGCCTCGGCCACGATGGTCATCCGCGCTTCGGTATAGCGCGAGGCCGCCGGGTTATCGCCGTCGATATTGCCGAAATTGCCCTGCCCGTCGACCAGCGGATAGCGGACGTTGAAATCCTGTGCCAGACGCGCCATCGCGTCGTAAATCGCGGCGTCGCCATGCGGGTGATAGTTGCCCATCACGTCGCCGGAAATCTTGGCAGACTTCCGGAAACCTCCGGTTGCACTGAGTCGCAACTCTCTCATCGCATAGAGGATTCGGCGGTGAACCGGCTTCAACCCGTCCCGCGCATCGGGCAGCGCCCGGTGCATGATGGTGGACAGCGCATAGGTCAGATACCGCTCACCAATCGCGCGGCGCAGCGGTTCCGCCACCTCGCCCCCACCTGTGGGGGCCTGCATGTTGGGGTCATCGATCGTATCGTTCATATATGATGTGATACGCCGCAAGTGCGCCTTGGTAAAGCGAGCAGCACATAAATTGCTGGGGAAAAGTCGTGCTTTTTGCAACAGGGGGAGACACCGTGTTGTTTTCCCCCATTTTTCGACTCGTCCCCCGAAATATGCTAAGATCTCATCAATTGATTTGCTGCCATTTGTTGATGTTACGATTGCTTTGGGGGATGCGCCATGACGCGCCTGATACTTGTTACCTTTGCCGCGCTCGGCTGGACCTTTTACGTGATGAGCGGTGGCCCTGATTTTGAACCGCGCGGCGTGCGCCCTGCCAAACCGGAACGCGTGGCTGTCGTGGCAGAACCGGTTGCCCCGGTCATTGAACCGGCACCTGTCGAAGATTTGGTCACCCGTGCCGCCGTCAAACCCGCACTGGTGGTTCCACCTGTTGCCGAGGCGGTAACCCAGTTGGGTGAGACCGAAACAAAGGCCCTCCTCTCGCAGGTCGCGGCTGGCCTGAAAGCCAATCCCTCGCTGTTTCAAGACGAAAGCGTGACCCTGACCCTGGCATCACTGGAACAGGGTGTGACCGCACTGGAGCAGGTGGTCACCGACGCCGAGTTGCCCACAGTCGAACTGCCCACGCCTGCCGAGGCCCAGACCGACATCCGCGAGATTTCGGGCACCCGGGTCAATCTGCGCGATGGCCCCGGCACGATCTATCCCATCATCGGCAAGGCCGCGCTTGGCCAAAGGGTCGAGGTCCTGAGCGATTCCGGCACCGGCTGGCTGCGCCTGCGCGTGTTGCCCGCGCAACAGGTTGGGTGGATTTCAGCATCACTTGTCCGGAAAACATCAAACTGACGCCCGGACGTCATTGCCCTGCTGCAAACCCCGCCCTAGCTTTTGGCGGAGTTCAGCTTCGGAAGGCACATGCAGAAATCGATTCTTATTACGGGATGCTCGTCGGGCATTGGGCTGGACGCAGCACACGGAATGCGTGCGCGAGGCTGGCGTGTGTTTGCATCCTGCCGACAGCAGCGCGACTGTGACCGCCTGCGCGCGCAAGGGTTTGAAAGCCCAAGAATCGACTATACCGATCGCGACAGCATTTCCTCGGGATTGTCATATGTACTTGAGGCAACGGGCGGAACACTGGACGCGCTGTTCAACAACGGCGCGCACGGGCTGCCCGGTGCGGTTGAAGACGTCCCGACAGACGCTCTGCGTCATATCTTTGAAACCAATGTCTTTGGATGGCACGAACTGACCCGACAGGTTATTCCCGTCATGCGGGAACAGGGTCACGGCCGGATCGTGCAATGTTCCTCGGTACTTGGTCTTGTTGCCTTCCCCTGGCGCGGCGCATATGTGGCCACCAAATACGCCATCGAAGGACTGACCGACACCTTGCGGCTGGAGCTCCGGGATGCAAACATTCAGGTCGTTTTGATCGAGCCCGGCCCGATCACCTCAAAGCTCAGGGAAAAGGCAATCCCGGTGTTCGAAAAATACATCGACTGGGAGAACTCGGCCCTTCGGGAAAAATACGAAGGTTCACTGCTGAAGCGACTATACGAAAACAGCGCGCCCGACCGGTTCGAACTGCCCGCCTCTGCTGTCACCGACAAGCTGGCCCATGCGGTCGAGGCGCGCCGCCCCAAACCACGCTACTATGTGACCACCCCGACATATGTCGCAGGGGTTCTGCGCCGGTTTCTGCCCACAAAAGCCACGGATCGCATCCTTTCGGATATCTGAGACGTTATTTCCCGTTCGCTTTTCGTCACCTTGACGCTAGATGGGTGATAATTGAAAAAACCGGACGGTGACTTTAAATGGACCCTTTAATGGTCATTCTGCTTCTGGCCATGGCGGCGGTTGTCGTTGTGTTAGCCCTGGGCATCGCGAATTTCGGCAAAAGCGGCATGGAAGCAGCTAAGAAAAGCAACAAGATGATGCGCCTGCGTATCCTCTTTCAGTTCATCGCCGTTATTTTGATCGTGCTATACGTCTATCTACGCGGGCAAGGGGTGCAGTAATGGTTGTGCTCAACAAAATCTACACGCGCACCGGCGACGATGGCAAAACCGCTCTGGGCAATGGCGAGCGTGTGGCAAAGTATTCGGGCCGCGTTGCCGCCTACGGAACAGTGGACGAGCTGAACTCTTTTGTTGGCGTGGCCCGCACCGAGGCCGAAGGCGAAGTGGATGCCGCCTTGTCGCGGATTCAGAACGACCTGTTTGATCTTGGCGCGGATTTCTGCCGCCCTGAAATGGAGAAGGATGCCGAAGCGGACTATCCACCGCTGCGAATCGTATCCGCTCAGATCGACCGGCTGGAAGCCGAAATTGACATCATGAACGAAACACTGGAACCGCTGCGCAGCTTCATCCTGCCGGGCGGTTCGCGGCTGGCCGCGCATTTGCACGTGTGCCGCACCGTATCGCGTCGCGCCGAGCGGTTGGCGGTTGAGTTGACGAATATGGAACCGGTTAACGATGTGGCCGTCAAATACCTCAACCGGCTAAGTGACTGGTTTTTCGTCGCGGCCCGATGCGCAAATAACGATGGCAAGGACGACGTGCTGTGGGTTCCCGGCGCAAACCGCTGAATATTTCCCTGAAAATAAGTGCAATGCGGGCAACAATCTTGCGTGCCTCAAGGTAAAAAACTGCAAAACGCGACGTCCCGACGCGACGACGTGACGATTTTGCTCTGTTTTGCGGGTGCAGCAGACGTTATCAAGTCCGACGAGAGCATTGGTGGAGTCGCCTTCGCGGCTTGCCGTTTTTTGAGGAGAAAGCGCTACAATGAAGGTACTGGTACCTGTCAAACGCGTGATTGACTACAATGTGAAGGTCCGCGTGAAAGCGGACGGTAGCGGTGTTGATCTCGCCAATGTCAAAATGTCGATGAACCCGTTCGACGAGATTGCGGTTGAAGAGGCCATTCGCCTGAAAGAGGCTGGCAAGGCAGACGAAGTTGTTGCCGTTTCAATTGGTGTGAAGCAGGCGCAAGAGACGCTGCGGACCGCTCTGGCCATGGGTGCCGACCGCGCGATCCTTGTTGTTGCGACGGATGATGTGCACACCGATATCGAGCCGCTGGCAGTTGCCAAGATCCTGGCCAAAGTGGTCGAGGAAGAGCAGCCCGGCATCGTTCTGGCGGGCAAGCAGGCGATCGACAACGACATGAACGCCACCGGTCAGATGCTGTCGGCCCTGTTGGGCTGGTCGCAGGGCACCTTTGCCTCGGAACTGGATATTGAAGGCGACAGTGCCAAGATCACCCGCGAGGTGGATGGCGGGTTGCAGACTATCAGCGTCAAGATGCCGACCATCGTGACCGTTGACCTGCGCCTGAACGAGCCGCGCTATGCGTCGCTGCCCAACATCATGAAGGCGAAGAAAAAGCCGCTGGATGAGAAAACCGCCGCCGATTACGGCGTCGACGTCACGCCGCGCCTGGAAATCGTCAAGACCGAAGAACCGCCGGCACGTGCCGCAGGTATCATCGTTGGCTCGGTGGATGAGCTGGTTTCGAAACTCAAAGAAGTGGGGGCTGTGTAATGGCTGTACTTCTGCTTGCCGAAGTCAACAATGGCGAACTGGCGCTGGACGCCACTGCCAAGGCAGTAAACGCTGCCAAGGTGCTGGGTGACGTGACCGTTCTGGCCGCAGGTGGCTCGGCCGCCGCTGCCGGCGAGGCTGCCGCCAAGATCGACGGCGTGTCCAAGGTGCTGGTTGCCGAAGACGCATCGCTGGGTCATCGCCTGGCGGAAGCGACCGCCGCGCTGATCGTGGGTCTGGCCGATGGGTACGAGCATATCGTGGCCCCCGCGACCACCGACGCCAAGAACGTGATGCCGCGCGTCGCAGCCCTGCTGGACGTGATGGTGATCTCGGATGCCTCGGGCGTGGTCGATGGCTCGACGTTTGAGCGCCCGATCTATGCGGGCAACGCGATCCAGACCGTGAAGTCGAACGACGCCAAGAAGGTCGTCACCATCCGCACAGCGTCCTTCGACGCGGCGGGGACCGGCGGCTCGGCTGCGGTCGAGACCATCTCGGTCGGCGACAATCCCGGCCTTTCGTCGTGGGTCGAAGACAAGGTGGCCGCAAGTGACCGTCCGGAACTGACCTCGGCTGGCGTTGTTGTCTCGGGCGGCCGTGGTGTCGGCTCGGAAGAAGACTTCAAGCTGATTGAAGCTCTGGCTGACAAGCTGGGTGCTGCGGTTGGCGCGTCGCGCGCCGCTGTGGACTCGGGCTATGCCCCGAACGACTGGCAAGTGGGTCAGACCGGCAAGGTTGTTGCCCCCGATCTTTATGTCGCCGTCGGCATCTCGGGCGCGATCCAGCACCTTGCGGGCATGAAGGACTCAAAGGTCATCGTTGCGATCAACAAGGACGAAGAAGCACCGATCTTCCAGGTCGCCGACTTCGGACTGGTCGCCGACCTGTTCCAGGCGGTCCCGGAACTGACCGAAAAGCTCGGCTGAACGCAGCCCGGGGCCTTAGCCCCACAATCACCAAAGGCTCGCCAACCGGCGGGCCTTTTTTAATTCAATTCTCTCAAAGCCGCCTCAAGCTTCAAAGCAATCTCCCTGTGCGCGGAGGGGCCGAGCATATGCTCGGCCACAGGCTGTTGCAGCGTCCCGAACAACACGTCCTCGATCTCGTCTGACAAGGAGGACACACTGACCGTGCATTCCACGACATCGGCACACAACGGTCGAACCTGTTCGATCATGTCAGCATCGGGCAAGACAAGGTCGCGATGCCGATCCTCCTGTCGCTGTATGTGCAGCCAGAGAAGAACAACCCGTGGCTTGATCCGTCGCACCAGCTCGGATGTGTTGCGCAACCAAGTCACTCGCAACTCCTGCGCCACAACCTCAAAACGCGCGTCCTTTATGGCCCGCAACCTCTCCAGTAAATGCCTGACAAAGTGGATTTCCGTGAAATCGACCTCAGGATAAAGGTCCTGCAAGTCGCACGAGGGTTCAAGAAACCGATCATTCCGACGCGAATGCACGCGATAAAACCTGTTCGACTGGTACGGCACGTCCAGCACTTGCAGCACACAAAGGTCTGATCCATTGACATGATTTAAGACCCCCGGATCAGCAAGCAACGCATCAGCCCCACAAAAAAGACTGCCAAAATTGATACAAGGTTGCGGCAATCTTTTGGCAAGCAATGCCGGGTACGGATAATCCACGAATCGGCCAAACGTCTCTTCTCCACCCAGGCAGGCCACATAAGGCGTCTCAAGATTTCCGTGCGGCGCCCGAAACCAAAGGTTTGATCCTGCATATTGGCACGCGGCCTCTGTGCCGACGTTTACCCGATGAAAGCTCATACCAAGCCCCCCAAATTTTTCACCCAATTGCCAATTTGCGGCCTTAGGTATTGAGAATCTCCTAATGCGCGCATTTGAAGCAAAATTGACCGGTTCGATCCCCTTGCCGCCCGCCCCGGTCTGCCGATACTGTCCCGGTATCCTCCAGGGCAAAGGCAGCTGAACATGGAAGTTAAATCGGTCGGGGTGATTGGTGCGGGTCAGATGGGCAACGGCATTGCTCATGTTCTGGCTTTGGCGGAATACGATGTCTTGCTGAATGATGTCAGTCAGGATGCGTTGAGCAGCGCAATGGCCACGATCGAAGGCAACATGGCGCGTCAGGCGTCACGCGGCAAGATCACTGACGATGCGATGCAGGCAGCCCTGAAGCGTATTACAACCACCCTTGAATTGCCGCAGCTGGGGCAGACAGATCTGGTGATCGAGGCCGCGACCGAGCGGGAAACGGTCAAACAGGCCATTTTCGAAGATCTGCAACCTCACCTTCTGCCGCATACGATCCTGACGTCGAATACGTCGTCCATTTCCATCACGCGTCTGGCCAGCCGCACGGACCGGCCCGAACGTTTTATGGGTTTCCACTTCATGAACCCGGTTCCAATCATGCAATTGGTGGAACTGATCCGCGGCATCGCAACGGATGAGGAAACCTTCAAAGCCTGCAAGGCGGTCGTGGACCGGCTGGGCAAAACGGCCGCCAGCGCCGAAGATTTCCCGGCTTTCATCGTTAACCGCATCCTGATGCCGATGATCAACGAAGCCGTTTATACGCTTTATGAAGGTGTCGGAAGCGTCCAATCCATTGATCAATCGATGAAGCTGGGCGCGAATCATCCAATGGGGCCGCTGGAATTGGCGGATTTCATCGGGCTGGACACATGTCTTGCCATCATGAACGTCTTGCATGATGGTCTGGCTGATACCAAGTATCGCCCCTGCCCGCTTTTGACCAAATACGTCGAGGCAGGATGGCTGGGGCGCAAGACGCAACGCGGTTTCTATGACTATCGCGGCGAGGTGCCGGTTCCGACCCGCTAACAAAACCGACCTTGCCAAGCACGGTGTCGGTCAGATGAAGACACGGGTCAGGATTGGCCTGACTTGCCCAGCGACATTGTATGGTTTCTGAGCCACGTCATGAAACCACGCGGGTCACGTTCCAGCTGTTCCATGTCCTGATCCGAGATCGGATTGCCGATGACCGGCGATTGCGGTTTTTTGCACGAGCGGACGATTTCGTGCAGCAACAACCCTTGCCGGAGGATCGGCGACAGCTTGTTGGCTATCTGGTACCAGCGCGAGTTGCTGCCGGGAAAGAAAATAGGCAGCACGCGCGCACCCGAACGGCGGATCATCTTTGCAGTGAACACATTCCACTCGCGCTCGACTGCGGGGCCGAACCAGTCATCCGAGGACATGACGACGCCGGACGGGAACAGCGCCACGACGCCGCCGTCTTTCAGATGGTCCATCGCCTTGCCACGCATTTCCAGCATCTTGGCCTGCGCTTCGGGGTCATGCGGAAACGGAACCGGGATCATGAAAGACGTCGCGGCCTCATCAAGACCCGTCAGGACCGAGCGGGTCAGAATGCGATAATCACTGCGGATCCGCCCTATCAACTCGGCCAGAATCATACCGTCCACCATTCCGTGAGGGTGGTTGGCAACGACAACGACGGGGCCGGATTTTGGAATACGGGCAATCTGTTCTTGCGGTGTGGTCAGGTCAATCCCCATCACCTCAAGCGCGCCGCCCCAGAACCGCTGGCCCCGGTAAAATTCGTTCTTTTTCTCGAATTTGTTGACCATCCGCAGAATGGTCAGCTTGCCCGTGCACCATTCGATGGCGCGAATGGCCGTCGAAGTCCAGGCATCGTCGAACGAGTTCGCATAGGTCAGAGTTCTACGGTCGTAGATCTCGCCCTGATCTGCGGTCCCATCCACCACCGGGCGTGTCTTGGTCTCGTGCGTCGTTTCCGCCAATTCCTGGTCTTCCCGTTCTTCCTGTCCCGGTAAGGGCAGCTTAGAACCCCTCTCCGAACTTGTCGTTCACAAGCGCTTCCAGAGCTTCTGCCAATGCTTCAGCATCCGGTCCGGAGGTCTCGACGTCAATAGTTGTTCCACGTGATGCTGCCAACATCAAAAGGCCCATAATACTGTCGCCTGACGCAGAAATTCCGTCCTTCGACACCTCGGCATGCGCGTCGAAACCTTCCACAACCTCGACCAGCTTCGCAGATGCGCGGGCATGCAGACCTTTTTCATTGATAATTTTCAGGCTTCGGGTGGTCATATTCATCAATCCGATTTTAGTCCAATGTCACATTTTGCGCATTGATGTATTTGCGTCCAGCTTCCATTGCCTGACGGACAGCATCACCAACGGGTAAGTGGCGGCTTTTGGCCAATTTAATGAGCATTGGCAGGTTTGCCCCATACAATATCCGCCGATCCTGAGGGGCGCAGGCCCGCAGGCTGAGATTTGAAGGGCTGCCGCCGAACAGGTCGGTTACAACGACAACACCGTCGCCCATATCCACTGCGTCAGCCGCACGACAGATTTCCGCCTGTTTTTCATCCCTGTCGTGGTCAGGTTCGATCGCAATGGCCACAAGGCCGGGCTGCGGCCCGACCACATGCTGTGTGGCGGCCAGGTATTCCTGGGCCAAACCGCCATGCGCAACGATCACAATTCCGATCAATCCGACCTCACATTCAACGACCGACGTTCCATCTCGCGATGCCTAATTGCCACCTGCTGCCCATCCTCTGCAAGGGCCTTTGCAACGGCTTCTGCCATTGCGACGGATCTGTGTTGCCCACCCGTGCATCCGAAAGCCACCGACAGATGTGCTTTTCCTTCGGCCCGAAAGGCCGGCAGCAACAAGGTTAGCAAATCCATCACCCGTCCAAGAAAGGGTTCGTAATTCTTATCCGATTGGACATAGCGCGCAACGTCCGAGTGTCGCCCATCCGCCGCCCGCAACTCGGGGCGCCAATAGGGGTTCGCCAGAAACCGGCAATCAAAGACCATGTCCAGCCCACGCGGAAGGCCCCGCTTGTACGAAAACGACTCGATTGAAACTGCCAGATGTCGCCCCCCCTGGGGCGCAAACCAGTTTTCAACTTCTTCCCGTAACTGGTGCACGTTCAGTTGGCTTGTATCGATCAGGGTATCTGCAATCTCGCGTATGGGGGCCAGCAGCTCTTTTTCGCGCTGAACACCGGTCTCAGGGCTGGCATCTTTGGCGACGGGATGCCGCCTGCGGGTTTCCGAAAACCGGCGCACCAATACGTCATCACTGCAATCCAGATACAGAACGGTCAAATCCACCCGCGCCATGCGGCCCAGGCTTTCGGCCAGTTCGATAAACCCGATTGTCGAGAAATCGCGATTTCGGGCGTCAATGCCAAGCGCCATTGGGCGGTCGCTGTCCGCGCTGTCCAGCAGGCGCCGCAGCAGGCCCATCGGCAGATTGTCGATGGCCTCAAAACCCAGGTCTTCCAGTACATGAATGGCTGTGGATCTTCCGGCCCCTGATGGGCCTGTTACCAGCACGATCCGCCGTTGCTCTGTCATTTGTTCGGCCATTCCGGGTGTACACGCCCATTCTTCAGAAGCTGCATCAACGCTGCGGCCAAGTTGGGCACGCCCGCCCCGCGAAGCAAGGGAACAGTTTGCCCCAGCAGCACGATTGTCGCCTCGGCAGGTAACCTTTGTGGCTCGTTTTGATCCAGATCCACAACATAGTCCAAGGGGACCGGTCCGAATACATCCGCTTTGATCAAACCAATGTGACGGGCCTCGATCAAACCCTGTATCTGCGGCACGGCGGCGGCAATGACCTGATGGTCCCGCCTTGACAGGTCGACCCGATCATCCGCGACCAGACCCGCCCCATAGGCCATCATCTGCAATGCCAATGCCGATTTTCCCGCGCCCGAGGCACCGACGATCAACAGCCCGCGCCCGGCAACTGTTACGCATGAGGCATGAACACAAGCGCTGTCCCGGTCTTTGGCGTCTGACAGAGAACCTGCTTGCATGAGTTATACAGGTAACCCCACCACAAAGCGTGCCCCTAGCGGGTCTGACGTAATATCCGCTTCGGTCGGGCGGATATTCTCAGCCCAGATTACGCCGCCATGAGCTTCGACAATCTGTTTCGAGATGGCCAGACCAAGCCCCGAATTGTTGCCGAAATGCTCTGCCGGGCGTTGCGAATAGAAACGCTTGAACACTTTGGTCAAGGCCTGTTCCGGAATACCCGGCCCGGTGTCTTCGACCACGACTAGAACACGGTTGTCTCGCTGACGGACCCAGACGCGGATGGCATCACTTTCTTCACAGAAGGAAATGGCATTGGTGATCAGATTGACGAATACCTGCGCCAGCCGTGCCTCAAGCCCGTTAATGACAATCGGTTCGGATGGCAGATCGGTGATATAGTCAATCCCCTTGGACCGCGCGTCCTCACCCAGATATTGACCGATATTGCCAATCAGCTTGAGCAGATCAAAGGGCTGCTCTTCTTCCTTAACCAGTTCCGCATCAAGACGTGACGCGTTCGAGATGTCGCTGACCAGCCGGTCCAGGCGCCGAACGTCATGTTCGATTACACCCAGCAGCTTGTCGCGCTGATCTTCGCGCTTGACCATGCGAAGCGTGCCAACAGCGGATTGCAGGCTGGCCAAGGGGTTCTTGATTTCATGGGCGACATCAGCGGCGAACTGTTCGTTTGCGTCGATCCGATTATACAGAGCAGTCACCATGCCCCGTAAAGCGCGGCTGAGGCGACCGATTTCATCCGGACGGGCGCTTAGATCAGGGATGCGAATGCGCCCCGGATTGACCCCTGTGCCCCGATCCTTACCCATTTCGGCCGCTGCGGCCAGGTCCGCCAATGGGTTGGCGATGGTCGAAGCCAGCACAAGGCTCAGGCCCACCGAAACCAGCAAAGCCACCACGAACATTTGCAGAATGCGCTCCTGCTCACGGCGGGCCAGTGCGTCGATCTCACCGGCGGGGCCTGTGATGGCAACTGCTCCGGCAGGGGTATCCTCGTAAAGAATCGGAGCAGCGGCTACGATCACGGTCTCACCTGCGGCGTCCTGAACTGCCTGAACCTGCCTTTGACCTGCCAGCGCCTGTGGGATAATTCCCTGCACCCGCTGTGCCAGAGTCGGTGCCTCGACCTCGGTCGACCAGTTGAGAAGGTTCGACACACCGATCCAGACCGCGTTCAACGTGTCGCTGATCACCGTGCTGCCGGTTTGCACCTCGGAATTGGTTTGCAGAAGAACCGGCATGGCCGACACTTGCGGGGCACCGCGTGTCCAGCCAATCAGGGTGCCACTGGCGTCATAGACAAAGACTTCGCCGCCTTCGGGAAGTGTCAAACCTGACAGCGTATCTCTGACGTCGAGGTTGCCAGCATCCTGCGCGGTGTGCTGCGCACCCTGGCGCAGCTGGGTTTCAAAGACGTTGCTGACCAGCTGCGCATCGCCAAGCAGGTTGCGCGCCGTCTGCTGAACCGTCTCTTTCCGCGAATCGTCCAGATACAGCAATCCTGTAACCAGGATCACCAGCGCGATCAGGTTGAAGGTGATGATCTTGCGCGCCAAAGGCGAGCCTCGCAGAGAAAACAGGTTTCTCTGGGACCGCTTTTCCCTCAGTTCCGCTGACTCGGTATCGTCGGGAATGACCCAGTCATCCCCGAGTACGACGTCACCGTCACGTAGTTCGCTGGCTGCTTCGGTGTCGCGCACGAGAGCCCATTACCCCTTGCTGGCGTGGCGCCTATTCTTCGTTGTACCGATAACCGATACCATAAAGGGTTTCGATCGCCGAAAACTCGGGATCAGCCGCGCGCATCTTCTTGCGCAGACGCTTGATGTGGCTGTCGATCGTCCGGTCATCCACATAAACCTGATCATCATAGGCCACATCCATCAGCTGGTCGCGGCTTTTGACGAAACCCGGACGCTGGGCAAGTGCCTGAAGAAGCAGGAATTCGGTCACGGTCAGGGATACATCATTCCCTTTCCAGCTGACCGCATGGCGCAGCGGGTCCATCCGCAAGTCGCCGCGTTCCATAACCTTTGTGTCGTTGCTATTGGCCGCAATTGCGTCGCCGCTTGTTGCCTCTTGCCGGCGCAGCAGGGCGCGGATGCGCTCAACCAGCAACCGTTGCGAGAAGGGCTTTTTCACATAGTCATCCGCGCCCATGCGCAGACCCAGAACCTCGTCGATTTCATCATCTTTCGAGGTCAGAAAGATCACCGGCATCTGCGTTTTCTGACGCAGCCGCTGCAGCAGATCCATGCCATCCATTCGCGGCATCTTTATATCGAGTACGGCCATATCAGGCAGCTTTTTGTTGAACGCATCCAACGCGGCCTGGCCATCATTATAAGTTTCAACCTCGAAACCTTCGGCTTCGAGTGTCATGGATACAGACGTCAGAATGTTTCTATCGTCATCCACAAGTGCAATCTTTGACATCGGGCTCACCCCTATTCCTGCTCACTCGCGCAATAATTCGCTTATTTGTAAGGCATTGTTGGCGGTTTTAAGACGCCGAATCAATCCGTAACTGCGAATCGTGCCTTTGTTGCGGCAGGTCTGCGGCAAATTTGCCTTTATGCCCGCAAAAATATGCCCGGTTCTCGGTCATTGAATTTGTGATGGCGCTAAACCCGAACTTGGTTGCGCTAACTGCGTCAAACCCGCCTGTTCATGTCCTGAACGACCGTGGTAAGACCCGCCCAACCGCCGGTTTTCCCGGTACACTGCCCCAAAGGCGCCTCAGGGCCCAAAGCCCCCGCGCCGCCACAGGAGAAGATACACATGACATCTGGACGGGTTAACCCGCAATTCCGCCTCGAGGATCAGGGCATCGAGGGTCTGGGCAATGTCTATTATAACTTCATGGAACCGGCGCTGATCGAAGAAGCGCTGAAGCGCGGCGAAGGTACACTTGGGAATGGCGGTGCCTTTCTGGTCACCACTGGCAAGTTCACCGGTCGCTCGCCCAAGGACAAGCACGTCGTCAAAACCAGCAGCGTGGCTGACACTATCTGGTGGGAAAACAATGCCGAGATGACCCCAGAGGGATTTGACGCCCTCTACCAAGACATGCTGGCCCATATGAAAGGCCGCGACTATTTCGTGCAGGATCTCGTCGGTGGTGCCGATCCGACCTACGCGATCAACGTGCGCATGGTGACCGAGCTTGCCTGGCACAACCTGTTCATCCGTCACCTGCTACGCCGCCCGGATCGCGAGGATCTGGATGAGTTCACCGCGGACTTCACCATCATCAACTGCCCCAGCTTTCAGGCTGACCCGGCCAAACATAACTGCCGCAGCGAGACGGTTATTGCGCTGAACTTCGACCGCAAGCTGATTCTGATCGGCGGCACCGAATATGCGGGTGAGAACAAGAAATCCGTCTTTACCCTGCTGAACTACATGCTGCCGGAAAAAGGCGTGATGCCGATGCACTGCTCGGCCAACCATGCTGTCGGAAACGCGGTCGATACCGCCGTGTTCTTTGGTCTGTCCGGCACCGGAAAAACAACCCTGTCCGCTGATCCTTCGCGCACGCTGATCGGAGATGACGAGCACGGCTGGTCAGATCGGGGCACCTTCAACTTCGAAGGCGGCTGCTATGCCAAGACCATCAACCTGAACGCCGAAGCCGAGCCGGAAATTTATGCGACCACCTCGAAATTCGGCACAGTGATCGAAAACATGGTCTTTGACCCCGAGACCAAGAAACTGGATTTCGACGACGACTCGCTGACAGCGAACATGCGTTGCGCCTATCCGCTTGAGTATATCTCGAACGCCTCCAAAAGCGCGCTGGGTGGTCATCCGAAGAACATCATCATGCTGACCTGCGATGCCTTTGGTGTACTGCCTCCGATCGCGCGGCTGACGCCTGCACAGGCAATGTATCACTTCCTGTCGGGCTTCACGTCAAAGGTGGCGGGGACCGAGCGTGGCGTTACAGAACCGCAACCCACCTTCTCGACCTGCTTTGGTGCGCCGTTCATGCCGCGTCGCCCGGAAGTCTACGGAAACCTGCTGCGCGACAAGATCGCCCAGCACGGCGCGACCTGCTGGCTGGTCAATACAGGCTGGACCGGTGGCGCCTATGGTGTCGGCAGCCGGATGCCGATCAAGGCCACCCGCGCCCTGCTGACCGCAGCGCTGGATGGTTCACTGCGCGACGCCGAGTTCCGCAAGGACGCCAATTTCGGCTTTGACGTTCCCGTCTCTGTCCCGGGCGTCCCCGAAGTTCTGCTTGACCCGCGTCGGACCTGGGATGATCAGGCCGCATTCGACAAGCAGGCCGAGAAACTGGTGCAGATGTTTGCCGAGAACTTTGAGCAGTATCTGCCGTTCATTGACGACGACATCAAAGCCGTCGCAATCGGATGAACGAAAAAGGGGCCGTCAGGCCCCTTTCTTTTTGCCGATCCGTAGCTTTTTTGCTGTCCGCCGAATACTCATCTTATAGTTGTATGTCGTTAAAAGCACATACAAGTGCGTTGTTTCAAAGTGCGATCTGCGCTAGGCATATTTACTGTTGAGACGAAAAAGCCCGGCACATTCGCGCCGGGCACTGACTGAAAGGACTTTATGGAAGCTCATATGCGCACACTCACAACGCTGGATTGAGCAACCTAATCAGGCTTCTAGTCTAAGTAAACGGGGATGAGTGTCAACATGGGACTGGTTGGTTAGTATTGCGATCAGCGTGGTTCAAATGGTCGCGGACAGGCGGCGGTTGGCACAGAAAACTACAGGTAACACCATGACGGAAATCTCGAAACTCACCGAACTACGCAAATTGATGCAAAGCATGGAGCGGACGCTTGGGCTGGAAAAGCTATCTCCGGTTGAGCGCGACATCTATTACGCCGCGGAAGAGCTTTCAAAATCCACTCAGGAAGTGCGTACGTTCGGTTTGATCGAGCATACTTTGGTCCAAAGCATTTCACGCCCAACTTTTTTCCGCGCGCTGAAATCGCTGGTCGAAAAAGGCTATCTTTCGCAAAGCGGCAGCGCCAATCGCGGGCGGTACATCGTTCATGCCCCCAGATGACGCGCCCCGTGCGCGCACGGTGATGTGATCGCAATGCGCGGCTGGGCGACTGACACCCTTGCGGCTTCACTGGCTTATGTGCTGGCGTCGATACTGACCTTCGCCGTGCTGATGCCAATGCAGAACGTGTTTTTTCCGGAATACCCAAGCCGGGCGAGCCTGCTGTTTTTGCCGCATGGCGTGCGGGTCCTGTCGGCCTGGCTGCTGGGGTGGCGTGCGGTATTTGCGTTGCTGCCGGGTGTGTTCATCGTCTTTGCTTATCTGGCGGGAACGGATGTTTTCCTGCCCACCCGCCTGCTGGCAATTGCTGTCGCGGTTCTGACAGTTCCTGCGGTTTTCTATCTGCTCAAGGCTGTCGGATGGGACCTGTTCCCCAACCCGAACCGCAAACCCTGCTGGATTTGCGTTATGGGCGTGGGCATAGCCACATCCATTCTGGTCTCTGGCCTGACCAATCTGGTCTTTGGCAGTGCAACGGTTGAATACATCGCGTTCCTGATCGGCGACATCTCGGGCCTGTTCTTTCTGATGCTGGGTCTGTATTTCGCGTTCCGATTTGCAGACAGGCGACCGGGCTAGCGCCTTAGCCCATCAGGCCACGCCGCAGCAGGTTCAATCCCGCCACCAGTAAAACGAACAGCGTGGCCTTGCGAAAGCTGGCCTGATCGATGCGATCCTGCATTTTCAAACCAACCCACATGCCAAGCATGGCGGGAAAGATCAGTATTACTGAAAACGGAACCGTTTGCACCCGCAGAAAACCGGACCAGACATGCGCGGCCAGTAACATGACCGCCCCCAATCCATAGATGACGCCCTGAATTCGGATCTGCTCGGCCTTCGGGGTATTCAAAGCCGTCAGATAAGCAACTGTGGGAGGACCCCAGATGCCCGACATGCCACCCACGAACCCGGCGACGCCGCCAACAATAGCCTCAACACCGGTTGATGGATGATGTAGCACCAGCCTGACGCCCAGAACCTGCACAAGGGCGAAGAAGGACACGAATGCGCCGATCAGCAGCAGGAAGACCGAGCCGGGCACCAGCGTAACCAGCTGTGCGCTCAGCACCAGAAAAATACCGCCAACGACCAGGAACACCCGAAATCGTCGAATAGAGCTGAGTGCGGCGCTGGCGCCCCCGCGAAAAGCCTGAACGCCGTTGGTGACAAGGGTCGGCAGAATAAGCCCTGCCAGGGTCAGATCCGGTGGCAGAAACGAATTCAGGCCAGATACAAACACCATGGGCATGGCAAATCCAACCATGCCCTTGACCCATCCGGCGGCAAAGGCGACGGCGATGGCAAGTAACAGCTCTTGCGGCGACAGAAGGGAAAACAGGTCCATGCCTTCTAGATATCATCTGGATTTTCTTCTGCATTGCAAAAATGATAAGGTAATTTTTGAACTTTCTAGCAGCAAATTGAGTATTTTTGTTGCGCTGCACGTGCAGCATGATATGACCAGACGACCGAGGAAAGGACGCGATTCATGGCCCATGACGGACAGGATATGACCCAAATGACAACTGATGCAGTTTTGCCCGATCTTCTGGATTTAACGCGGGCCGCCGTGCCTGCTGTGGACGCCGTTTTTGAAAAAGCCCGCGCATCCGTGCGTGGCATGGTGACTGCTGAGGGCCGGGTTTCTGGCGTTTTGATCGAAGCAAATCAGACCGCCGCGCATGGTCTGGCCTGGCTGGCGACATATTCGCAGTCGCTGCAACAGATGCAGCGCTGGGCAGAAGCGCTGCAAGCCGATGGTAAATTTGGCGAGATCGAGCAGTTGCTGCACCAGATAGCCTTTGGCGAATATCTGCATCAGGTCGCGGGCGGTATTCCGATGAACCAGGGCGAGGTGGTGCGTCTTCAGGATATGGGTCTTGGCTGGGACGCGCTGTCGGGCTTTCAATCGACCGAAGTACAGACCCTGATGGCACGGGCCAATTCTCAGGCCGCACGTAGCCGTCTGGTTGCGCTGATGCAGGATCAGGCCGGAGCTACGATGTTCGGCGCGTCCGGTCTGGATGAAGAGCTTGAGATGATCCGGGACCAGTTCCGCCGCTACGCGCAGGAAAAGGTCGAACCAAACGCGCATGACTGGCACCTGAAGGATGAACTGATTCCGCTGGAAATCATTGAAGAACTGGCGGAAATGGGCGTTTTTGGTCTGACCATCCCCGAGGAGTTCGGTGGGTTTGGCCTGTCCAAAGCGTCGATGTGCGTGGTGTCCGAGGAACTGTCGCGTGGCTATATCGGCGTGGGTTCGCTGGGTACCCGATCCGAGATTGCGGCCGAGTTGATCATCGCGGGCGGCACCGACGCGCAAAAGGCACAGTGGTTGCCAAAGATCGCCAGTGCCGAGATCCTGCCGACCGCCGTTTTCACGGAACCTAACACCGGTTCAGACCTTGGCAGCCTGCGCACGCGCGCGGTCAAGGATGAGAATGGCGATTACAAGATCACCGGCAACAAGACCTGGATCACCCACGCCGCGCGAACCCATGTGATGACCCTGCTGGCGCGGACCAACCCCGACAGCACCGACCACCGCGGCCTGTCCATGTTCCTGGCGGAAAAGACACCGGGCACTGACGAGAACCCCTTCCCGACCCCCGGCATGACCGGTGGCGAGATCGAGGTTCTGGGCTATCGCGGCATGAAGGAATACGAGCTGGGTTTTGACGGCTTCCACGTCAAGGGTGAGAACCTGCTGGGCGGAGAAGAAGGCAAAGGTTTCAAACAGTTGATGGAAACCTTCGAAAGTGCGCGCATCCAGACCGCCGCCCGCGCCATCGGCGTGGCACAGTGTGCGCTGGACATCGCCATGCAATATGCGATCGACCGCAAGCAGTTCGGAAAATCCCTGGTCAACTTCCCGCGCGTGTCTGGCAAACTGGCGATGATGGCGGTCGAAATCATGATCGCGCGTCAGCTGACCTATTTCAGCGCATGGGAAAAAGATCACGGCCAGCGCTGTGACCTTGAGGCCGGTATGGCCAAGCTGCTTGGTGCGCGTGTGGCCTGGGCTGCGGCGGATAACGGGTTGCAGATTCATGGCGGTAACGGCTTCGCGCTGGAATACAAGATCAGCCGCGTTCTGTGTGACGCGCGTATTCTTAACATTTTCGAAGGGGCTGCCGAAATTCAGGCACAGGTCATCGCACGACGTCTGCTCGGGTGACCCATTCCGGCAGTCCTGTTTCCCCGACTGGCCCGGCGCTTGCGCCGGGTCTTTTTCCTGTTTTGTACAATCTGTACGCGGTCCGAACCGTGCAGAGTACGTTTTGTACAAAACATACCATCGCCCCTCGCGGCCCGCGTAACGGTCATATCTGACCTGCGTGTTTCAAAACTTCCCCCTTTGATCCCGCCCTTTTCACCGGTACAGCATCAACCGGACACGAGGCGTCGAAATTAACTTTTGGAATACCGCATGACCCGACCTTTCCTTGCCATTTGGGCCGTTCTTGCGGCTCTTGCTCTGGCGGCTTGCACCACGTCTCAGCCGACGGTGAGCCGGAGTGATGTGGACGCGCTGGCGCAGTCGATCCAGGCGCTTGGGCCCAATGTCGATCCGACCGAGGCACAGCAAGCGGCCACGATTGCCTATGCCTATTCGCAGCAGCTGAAGCAGGACTGGAACGTCACCGACCCGGCGATCATCCACAATGCCAAGGTCATCAACGGGTTCCGCGAAAAGGGTCTGTGCAATGACTGGGCCGAAGCGATGACCAAACGCTTGCGGCAGGAAAATTTCCGGACGCTGGACCTGAACTGGGCCACGTCGCCTCCAACCCCGTTTCGCATCATCCACCATTCGGCATCGATCAGCGCCAAGGGGGACACGATGTATGACGGTATCATCCTCGACCCCTGGCGCAACAGTGGTGTCTTGTTCTGGGCGCCGGTGCGCGAGGATACACGATACAACTGGGCACCCCGGCTGGAAGTGCGCGAGCGGCTTCTGAACGGGTCTTTGCCCTACTGACCCGGTTCCGCAGATACGGCTGATACGCTAGAACCCTGCCATGACACGCCTGATCCTGACCCTGCCTTTGATGGCCCTGTTTCAATGCGACAGGGATGAATCCGTTGCCGCCTATGGCGCGGCAGACCGGACATGGGCGTTGCAGGAGATCGACGGACAGCCCTTTGCCGCAAGCGCCTTGCTGCGGTTCCCAGAAGAGGGCAGGATCACCGGAAATGCCCCCTGCAACAGTTATGACGGCACGCTGAACGCGCCCTACCCGTGGTTCGAAATTCAGGACCTGAGAGCAACGCGGGCCGCCTGCGCCGGGCTTGAGGCCGAAGGGGTCTATTTCGCCGCCCTTTTGGCCATGACCCAATCCGAAGTGTCGGGCGATGTGCTGATCCTGCGCAATGAGGACGGGCACGAAATGGTGTTTACAGCCGCCGAGTGACCTGATCCACAAACCGCGCACGCGCCTCGGGCAAAGGGTTATGCCCCAGCGCAGGGGCGACGCGGTGGTTCAGGAAATATCCGGTTGTGCGCAAAGCTTCGGCAATCTCGGCATCCGGCGCGGTGCCTTCACCCCGCAGACAGGGCGGCAGCGGCAACATCTTGTCTACCCATTCCCCCGCCCCTTTGGCACTGACGGCGCGCCCGGTCTTGGGCGACACATAGATCAGCCCCTCGGTCGTGCCGGTCGCGGCGCAGGCGGTCAGATCAAGGCCAAAGCCAAGCTCGTCCAGCAGCGCCAGTTCCCATCGCAGGTAGGCCAGCGGCCAGATCTCATCCTGTCCCAACAGGTCCATCAACCGCTCGGTCCGGGTATAGAGCGCCGGGTGCGCCTCTCGTTCGGGCAGGCAGAAGGACAAAAGCGACACGACGGCGTTCAGCCCGGACAGGGCCAGCCGCCCGGAAAACGCCGCCGCCGCGCGCGAGCGCAGGGGTTCGACCTGAAAGGTGCCGATATGTTCCTCCAGCCGCGCACGCCACAGCACATCCAGCTGTGCGCCGGGTTGCAGGATCGGTGCGATCTTGCGGCTGGTCCCGCCCCGCACCACACCGGCATGACGCCCGTGGGATTCGGTAAAGACCTCGATAATCGCCGAGGTTTCGCCGTGGCGTCGAGAGGTCAGTAGGATGCCGTGATCGCGCCAGTCCAATTCGGGGTCCTGTCGGTGAATAAGTTGTGGTGTTCCCAGAAGATCGTGAAGGGGTCCGTTCTGCAATGGTTTTACACATCAAACGCGGAAAGATACGTGAATCGCTTGGTCCGACGGGAGGGGGCTAGTGATCTAAGTGGGACAAAGCGGACATTGCCACAAAGTCTGATTTTCCATTAACGCTCTTCTTGAACTTTACGTATTTGTGATAACACCTGCCGTGGACTTTCGATTTGTTCGAATCCAATCTTCGTTACCTTCGTCCCATTTTCTCCCCGGCTTTCGTGTTTGGCAAAATAGATATTGCCGGTTGCCCCGGATTCCTCAAACTCGATCTCTGTAGTCTCGGTGATGGAATATGTTTGCAGTTTTTTGCGTCCAAACATCTTCGTGCCAATCATAGCACGTTGATTTGTCAGCGTATAATGTTGTTGCTTGCGAATGAAGGCCTTCCAGAAGTGAACGCCAACAAGGCCATATGAACCCACGAAAAAAAACAAGAGACCAAAAGTCCAAAAAAGACCTCCCGCTTTGCTTGCCATTACCATCCAGAAAACGGAAAACCCAGTAAAAAACATATAAAAGAAAGGAATGAACGGGCTTTCCCACTCAAGCCGGACGCGGCTTTTTGGCGCTCCTTGCCAGAGAATTTTTTCGTTTGGCGCAAGAAGGTCTTTCCAAGGATCAGTCATTTATGAACTCATGATGAATTGGCGCATACAATGTTTGCAGTGTCGTATGACTGTATTTTCGCTGGATATCTACAAAGAGATATAGGTCCGATGATGCAGGCTAAGCAAGACGTTAACCGCACCCCACCGAATGAGCTGGTTGGCCTCAAAAGCCGACATTCACCCGGCCCGCTACTCCAGCCCCTCTTCGCCCAGCAGGTGCCGGCCTTGACGGTCTTCGACCTCGATCACCCAGAGGTCGGGGTCAAAGCTGTGCTGGCGCTGGATGGCGTGATCCACGTCGCTCTCGGGGCCAGAGGAAAGTTCGACCCATGTGCGTTCGCCGCTCATCAGATCAAAGCTGCGTTGAAAGGCGGTGGCCTGCCCGTCGAGCGTGTTGAGCTTGACCAGAACCGCGCCCGCGGTGTCATCGCCATGGGCCACGACAAAGGCGGGGATTTCCTGAAACCGGAGCCGCGCCAGATAGGCGTGAACCCAGAAATCGGCGGTCAGGCGGGTCATGCGTTGCCGTCTTTGAAATCCAGACCCATTTCCGAATAGCGCTCGGATTCCTCAAGCCAGTTGGGCCGGACTTTCACTTGCAGGAACAGGTGGATCTTGCGGTCGAGGAACTCTTCCAGTTCCGCCCGCGCGGCCTGACTGACGGCCTTGATCGTCTCGCCCTTCTTGCCCAGAACGATGCCCTTGTGGCCGTCGCGCATGACATAGATGACCTGATCGATTCTGGCCGAGCCGTCCTTGCGTTCTTCCCAGTTTTCGGTCTCGACCGTCAGTTGGTAGGGCAGTTCCTGATGCAGGCGCAGGGTCAGCTTCTCGCGCGTCATTTCAGCCGCGATCATGCGCAGGGGCAGATCGGCGATCTGGTCTTCGGGGTAAAGCCACGGCCCCTCGGGCAATTCGCCCGCCAGCCATTTGCGCAGGTCGTCGACGCCGTGGCCTTTTTCGGCCGAGATCATGAAGGTTTCGGCGAAGGGGTAGCGCGCGTTCAGGTCGCTGGTCAGGGCCAGCAGTTTCTCGGACGGCACCTTGTCGATCTTGTTGATGGCCAGCGCGATGGTGCGGCCCTGCCCGATCTCGGCCAGCCCTTCGAGGATGCGTTCGACCCCTTCGGTGATGCCGCGATGCGCCTCGACCATCAGCACGACGATATCGGCATCGGCGGCCCCGCCCCAGGCGGCGGCGACCATGGCACGGTCCAGACGGCGGCGCGGTTTGAACAGACCTGGCGTGTCCACAAAGACCAGTTGCGCATCGCCTTCCATCGCAACGCCGCGGATACGGGCGCGGGTGGTCTGCACCTTATGGGTCACGATCGAGACCTTTGCCCCGACCATGCGGTTCAGGAGGGTGGATTTGCCTGCGTTGGGCTCTCCGATCAGGGCGATAAATCCGGCGCGTGTGGTCATGTGTCTGGCAATCCTGTCTGCAACTGCGCCCCCCTATAGCAGAAAGGGGCGGCGGGCCAGAGGGATTTGTCGCATTGCGGCCCTGCGTCTGCGGTGGCAGGACAGGCTCAGATGCCCAGCCAGTTCCAGCCCGGCAGCAAATCCTTTCAGTGAGGTTGTCATGAAACGTCGCGAGTTTCTTCTTGGAAGCGGTGCCGCCGCTGGCGCGTTTGGGTTGGGCGGATGGTCGCTGGCAGCAGGTGATGCAGCACAGGAACTGGTGCTGCAACCCGCCAGTTACCGGCTGCGCGAAGGGCTGACCACAGGGATGGTCAGCCTGTCGCCCGATGCGCCGCCGCCGGTTCTGCATGGGCGGCAGGGCGAGCCTATGCGGCTGAGCGTGCGCAACACCTTGCCGGACTATACCTCGATGCACTGGCACGGGTTGCGCATCCGAAACGAGATGGACGGGGTGCCCTACCTGACCCAGATGCCCATCGGCGAGGGCGAAAGTTTTACCTATGAATTCACGCCACCGGATGCGGGGACCTACTGGTATCACCCCCATTGCATGACGATGGAGCAGATGGCGCGCGGGCTGACCGGCGTGATGGTGATTGCCGAGCCGGAAGAGCCGGGGTTCGACAGCGAACAGGTGATCAATCTGCGGGATTTCCGTCTGGACGAGGGTGACGCGTTCTTGCCTACCTATACGGCTCGGGGTGCGGCGCGAGCGGGCACGTTTGGCACGGTGCAGACCGCCAACTGGCAGGGCGCGGCGGTCTATGAGCACGCGGCGGGCAGTCTGGTGCGGCTGCGGGTGGTCAACACGGACACGACCCGCATCTACAAGCTGCATCCCGAGGGGGCCGAGACCCGGATCATCGCCTGGGACGGGCATCCGGTCGAGATCGACCTGCCGGTGCCAACGGCGGATGAACCGCTGTTGCTGGGCCCCGGTCAACGGGTGGATATTGCCGTCCGGATACCCGAGGGCGAAGGGCAGTCAGCGGAGCTGATGGCCAAGTTTCCCGGCCAGCCGCACCGCGCCATGGCGCGTTTGCGGGCGACTGGCACATCAGCGGCGCGTGATCTGAGAGAGCTGCGCCCGCTGCGTGCAAATCCCGTTGCGCGCCCGGATCCGAACCGGGCGGAATTGCATGAGTTCGTCTTTGGCTGGACCCCCGAAGGCGGTGCCCCAAATGACGGGTTCTGCGGCACGCTGGGGTATAGTTTCTGGTCGATCAACCGCAAACCATGGCCGGGTGATGCGGCGCAGGGCACCGGGCCGCTGGCGGTTCTGGAACAGGGCAAAAGTTATGTCCTGCGGCTGCGCAACGAGTCGCCCAACCTGCATCCGATCCACCTGCACGGGCTGGCCTTCGTGCCGCTGCGATCCAATCTGCGCACCCTGCCACCGCTGATGACCGACACGATGCTGCTGTTGAAGGATGAGGTGGCGGATATCGCACTGGTGGCGGACAACCCTGGCGACTGGGCGTTTCATTGCCATGTGATCGAACATCAGAAAACCGGGCTGACCGGGTTCATCCGGGTGGAGTGATCTTAGCGACGCTCTGGCATGTTCAGCGCCAAAACATGGTTGGGATAGGCTTGGTCCCCGATGCGAAAATCTGTGACACCGACTTGTCGGAACCCCTTGGCCAGATAGAAATCGATTGCGGGCTTGTTCTCGGAATTGGTCGTCAGCCAAATCGCATTCCGGCCTTTGTCCCGCGTATAGTCGACCGCAACGTCCAATAGTGCTGAACCGATGCCTTTTCCGTGATGGCGAGGCTGAACGTAAAACGTCACAATCTCTAGATCAGACAGCCCATCAAGAGGTGCAACGCGTTCTTCAGCCAGCCGAATGTAACCGTCGATCCCATCTTCGTTTTCAGAGACCATCAAAAGGTCTTCCCCATCTTCCAGAAGGGATTCGAACCGGGCCGCTGTGAACTCGGACAGAGCGAACTCGGCAAAGAAGGAGTTCACGCCACGCCGCAAATAGGTGCCGACCCAGACTTCGATCGAGAGTGCCGCAAGGCTAGCGGCGTCCGACTTTTGTGCCGGTCTGATCTTCATGTGCCGGGATCCGCGCTACAGATCAAACCAATTGCCCCAGCAACGCCTTGGCCGCCGCCTGTTCGGCCTGGCGCTTGGAGCCTGCGGTGGCTTGCGCCTCGGTTCCGTCCTGAAGGCGGGCGGCGATGGTGAAGACGGGGGCGTGGTCGGGGCCGCTGCGTTTGACCTCGACATAGCTGGGTGGTTTCTGGCCGCGCGCCTGTGCCCATTCCTGAAGCGCGGTTTTGGCGTCGCGGGCGTCGGCCTCGACCTTGTGGATGCGGTCGCCCCAGAGGGCGAGGATGACATCGCGGGCGGCTTCGAACCCGGCGTCGCGGTAGATGGCGGCAATCACCGCCTCCATCGCGTCGCCCAGCAGCGCCTGTTTGCGGCGCCCACCCGAGAGCATCTCGGACCGGCCCAGTTTCAGCACCGCGCCCAGATCGATCTGGCGGGCGACATCTGCGCAGGCCTCTTTCCGGACCAGCGCGTTGAACCGGGGCGCAAGCTGGCCTTCGGAGGCTTTCTTGTCGGCCTCAAGCAGCGCGGTGGCCATGACAAGGCCCAGCACCCGGTCGCCCAGAAACTCCAACCGCTGATTGTCGGGCCGGGTCGACGATGAGACCGAGCCGTGGGTCAGCGCACGCACCAGCAGCTCGGGGTCGGCAAATTCATACCCCAAACGCTGCTGGAACGCCTTTATTTCGGCAGAGAGCTTCAATTCACAGCCTTGAAGAACCGATCCCCGCGCCAGGTCCAGAAGAACAGCATGGACCGCCCGGCGGACGAGAACATGATCCGGTCGGCGCGACCGATCAGGTTTTCGTAGGGTACATAGCCAACCCCGCCAGCGGATTGCGGCAGGCGGCTGTCAGCCGAGTTGTCGCGGTTGTCGCCCATGAAGAAATAATGGCCTTCGGGCACGGTATAGATGCCGGTATTGTCCGAGCCCTGATTGCCGATATTCAGCACGTCATAGGTGACGCCGTTGGGCAGGGTTTCAATCAGGCGCGACTTTTCACAGGCGCCGCCAACGCCAACGGGGCCGTTTTCGCAGCGCGGGCGCAGGCGTTGCGGGCCCTGCGGTTCGGCGATTTCGGTGAATATGCCGTCAGGCTGTTGCGGAACCGGTGTGCCGTTGAGGATGATCTGCCCCTCGCGGACCTGAATGCGGTCGCCCGGCAGGCCGATCAGGCGCTTGATATAATCGCGCCCGCTGACCGGGTGGCGGAAGACGATGACATCGCCGCGCACGGGATCGCCGCCCCAGATGCGGCCGCCGTCGTCGCCCTGCATCCAGCCGCAGAGATCTTCGGCGTCGATATTCAGACCGACACTGGGGATGATCAGGCTGGGGCATGAGGCGTAGGAATAGCCGTAGGCCATCTTGTTGACGAAGAGGAAATCGCCGATCAGCAGCGTCTGTTTCATCGAACCGGAGGGAATCCAGAACGGTTGAAAGAAGAGTGTCCGGAACACGCCCGCGATCAGCAGGGCATAGACGATGGTCTTGATCGTTTCCCAGACGCCGCTTCCGGTTTTGGCTTCGTCGGCCATACTGCTCTCTCCAGTTCTCTGTGCTTGGCTTCGCTGCTACATGCGGGGGGGATGGGGTCAAGTCAAGGCTGTGTGACGTGATCTTGCAGAGGACGCGCCTCGATCACGACAAAGGCCTGTGCCCAGGGGTGGTCATCGGTCAGCGTGACGTGGATGATCGCCTCGTGCCCTGCGGGGGTCAGTTCGTTCAGGCGTTCGGCGGCCCAGCCTGTGACATGCATCACCGGCTGACCGGTGCGCAGGTTAGTGACGGCCATGTCCTTCCAAGAAATGCCCATGCGCAGGCCGGTGCCGAGCGCCTTGGAACATGCCTCTTTCGCGGCCCAGCGTTTTGCATAAGTGCCTGCGGTATCGGCGCGGCGTTCGGCCTTGCGCTGTTCGGTGTCAGTAAAGACACGGTTGCGGAACCGGTCGCCGAACCGGTCGAGCGTGCCCTGAATGCGGTCGATATTTGCAAGGTCTGTGCCGATGCCGAGGATCATGTGGCTCTCATTTCTCTGGTCGGGCCAATCAACGGCAATTGATGACCACACGCAAGCGGTTGGTTGCCGCATTCCGTGATATACTTTACCGGAATGTTCAATTTTTACGTTGGTACGGGGGGCGCAATGTCGAAAATTCCGTTCATGGCAATCGCGGTGGCTGGCATTGTCGCAAGCACCGTTTTCCCCGCTTTTGCACAGGATTGCGGAACCGAGGATACCCCCTGTCAGGTAGGAGAGTTGTCCTATCGGGTGGTTCTGCCCGAGGCCGCGCCCGAGCCGCCAGCTGTTATCTATCTGCATGGCTATGGGGCAACGGCGAATTCAGCCGTGAATCTTTCCGGCCTCGCGGCGGCCTTTACCGACCGCGGCATCGCCTTTATCGCGCCGAATGGTCAGGTCGACATTGGCAACCCCAAGGTGTTGGACTGGGGGGTGCATGATGGCTATCGCTGGCCGCGGGATGATCTGGCCGCGCTGGAGCAGATCAAGGAAGACGCCATTGCCCGTTTCGACCTGAACGCAGATCGCATTTTGCTGGCGGGGTATTCACGCGGCGGATCACTGGTTTGGGACAAGGCCTGCACGGATCATTCCTTTGCCTTTGCCTATGCCTCGGCATCAGGGGCTTTTTGGGAGCCAATGTGGCGGCGGTGCAGCGGCCCGGTTCACATGCATCATTCCCACGGATTTGCAGACCGGACCGTCCCGCTGGAGGGGCGTTTTGTGACCTTTGGGGACTATGATTTCGAACAGGGCAGCGTTTTGAAATCCATTGAAATTCTGACCAGAACCAATGGATGCGGGCAGATGGCAAACAGCGTTGCAACAGAGGGCGCATCCTGGCGAAAGAAGTGGAGCAAGTGTCAGGACGGCTCTGTCACCCTGGCGCTTGGGCCACATGGCCACGGCAGGCAGCCCGGTTGGGGTGATGCCGTGGCGGAATGGTTTCTGGAAATCTCGAACGCGCCCTAGCGCCTCCACCGGCATTTGCCGGGATCTATTTGCGTGCGTTTGCCTGGTCTGTACCGATACCGAGGATCAGTTGTGTCAGCTTCTTTCACCGCCAAAAAGCGTTCGTTTTGCCTGTATCGATTGCGATAGCACGGCTCGGCATATGCCTATAGAAACCGCTGCCCAAAACAGCAGAGCACTGTTTCTAAAAGCGAAAGCCGAAAAATCAAATTGGTGCCAATACCTGAAGTGGTAAAACAATGCTGCGAGTTGCATAGCCCACAACACCGCCACTGAAAGACCAACCATGTAGGCTGCGTTGTACCACAATGTGGCGTTTGCGGTTGTTTCAGAAAACCTCTTTGACCATGGATGTGTGAGAACCACTGCTGCCATAATGCTGGGGGTCACAAAGAAATCGACCGGAAAGAAAAACACACCTTCGAGGCCCAGTTTTTCCCGGGCAAAGCCCGACGAAACCGACAGCATCATACTAACAACGAAACAAACCACGTACCAAACCCGGTTAAACAACAAGGTTTTTTGCTCGGATGTCCAAAGGTTGATCACGACAACCGCACCGTCAGGATCTTGTAACTCGCCACGCCAAAGAACCCGGCGAAGGCGAAATCGAACCAGCGGCGGGCACGGCGGTAGGTGCGGACCATGCGGGCGGATGAGAACAAAAACGCATAGCCGATGAAGATCATCAGTGATCCCGCGTACAGCATGGCGAAATAGCCCAGCAGCATCGGCAGGCTGGCATCGCTTGGCGCGACGATGGCATAGATCGACCCCCAGCTGAGGATTGCTTTAGGGTTGGTCAGGTGGATGGCGGCACCTTTGGCAAAGATCGTGGGCAGCGTGCCGGTGACCGGTTTGCCCAGGGCGACCTCATCATCCGAGGTCATCGCGCGTTTCAGGGCCTTCAGCGCCAGCCAGCCCAGATAGGCCACGCCGACATAGCGGATCACTTCGAACAGCCAGACATTGGCCAGCATGACCGCCGACAGGCCCAGCGCTGCGGCAATGCCCCAGGCGGCCGATCCGGCGCAGATGCCAAGGGCAAAGGCCAGCCCCGCGGTGCGGCCTTCGTTCATGGCGGTTCCTGCAATGCCCATGGTGGCCGGGCCCGGCGAGCCCCCCGCCATCAGCCAGGCGAACCAGATGGCGATAAAGCCGGGCGTGATCACGCGCGCGCCTCGTCCATCAGGCGGCGCATTTCCCGAATGGCGGGGGTGAGACCCAGAAAGATCGCCTCGCCAATCAGGAAATGCCCGATGTTCAGTTCCATGACCTCGGGGAAGGCGGCAACCGGCTTTACGGAGTCGTATGTCAGGCCATGGCCTGCATGGACCTCGAGCCCCAGCGAATGGGCAAAGGTGGACATCTGGCGCAGCGATTCAAGCTCGCGCGCGGCGGCGTCCATGCGGCCTTCGGCATGGGCATCGCAATAGGCGCCGGTGTGCAGTTCGATCACCTCGGCACCGATGCGGTGCGCGGCCTCGATCTGGCGCTGATCCGCGGCGATGAAGATCGACACGCGGCACCCGGCCTCGCGCAGGGGGGCGATGAAATGGGCCAGCTTGTTTTCCTCGCGCGCGACTTCGAGCCCGCCTTCGGTTGTGCGTTCCTCGCGCTTTTCGGGAACGATACAGACGGCGTGCGGTTTGTGGCGCAGGGCGATTTTCTGCATTTCTTCGGTGGCGGCCATCTCAAAGTTCAGAGGCACCGACAGAACCTCCATCAGGCCGTCAATATCGGCGTCCGAGATGTGGCGGCGGTCTTCGCGCAGATGCGCGGTGATGCCGTCGGCGCCGGCCTCCTCTGCCAGCTTGGCGGCGCGCAGCGGGTCAGGATAGGCCCCGCCGCGCGCGTTGCGCACGGTGGCGACATGATCGATATTCACACCCAGACGCAGACGGCTTTCGGACATCATTTGGTTCCTTTTGCAGATTTTCGCCCCGACCTTAGCGATCTTGGCGCGGGACTGGCAGATGTTTCTCCGGCCAGACGTTTGATTTCTTCAAACTTTGCCTTGATCTTCGCGCGGCGGCGCTGCTGGTAGGTCAGGATCAGCGGCAGGCTGAGGTAGTAGCAGATGATGCCCGCCACGATACCGGGAATGATGCCGCCGATCATGTAGGGATAGAAAACGTCGTGATAGAACTGCCCCAGCCCGTGCCAGTCGGCCACGCGATCGGTGAAGAGCGCAAGAAGGTTGTCCTTGAGGTCACCGATTGCGTCGGCAAATTTGCCCATCAGCCCCTGCGTGTCGCCTTCTTCATATTCGGTGCCCAGCAGGAAATGCCCGGTTTGCAGGCAGATCACCCCAATCGGGACATAGGTCAGGGGGTTGCCGAAGAACGTACCGCTGAGCGCGGCCAGAATATTTCCCTTGATCAGCCGCGCACCAATTGCAGCGACCAGAAAGTGCAGCCCATAAAACGGCGTGAAGGATGCGAAAACGCCCGCCCCGATGCCGCGAGCAATCCGGTCAGGGGAATCCGGCAGGCGGCGGACACGGTGTTTGACATAGTGGAAGGCGCGGGTCCATCCGCCACGCGGATAGACGAGTTCCGAAGCGACCTGAACAGGAGAGCGTCGGTCTCGGCGCTTGAATACCACCCGTGATCACCCCTTCTCAGCCAGCCGCGGTCGCGGTTTTGGTCCGGTCCCGATAACGCTCGACCGCTGCAACGTCGCTTTCAGCCTCAAGCATCAGCATCAGCGAATGCAACTGTTCAAGGTCGCGCAGTTCGACATTGATCAGCAGGCGGTAAAAATCCGGTTTGCGGTCCACAAATTCCAGGTTCGAGATATTGGCCTTTTTCTCGCCGATCAATGTGCAAATGCGCCCCAGAACCCCGGCATCATTGCCGATGGTCAGATCCAGTGTCGCCCCATAGACGGCCGGGTGCGTACCCGAATGCCAGTGCAGATCGACCCAGCGCTCCGGTTCGCTTTCATATTGGCTGAGCTTGTCGCAGTCGATCGCGTGCACCACAACACCCTTGCCCCGGTAGGTGATGCCGACGATCCGTTCGCCCGGCAGCGGCTGACAGCAGGGCGCGCGGTCGAATTTCTGGCCGGGTTCAAGACCGATCACGGCGCGCCGCAGCGGGATGGCGTCGCCGTCATCCTGAGCCAGTTCGGGATAGACGGCCTGAACCACCTCATGAGCGGTCAGTTCGGCACTGCCCAGACGGGCCAGCAATTCATGCCGGTCTTTCAGGCGCAGGTGCTTGGCGGCAGTATCAAGCGCCTTGTCGGTGGCCTTGCGCCCCACATGGTCAAAGCCCGAGCGCGCCAGTTCCTTGCCCAGCTTGATGAACCGTTCGCGATCCACCTCGCGCAGGGCGCGGCGGATGGCGGTACGGGCCTTGCCGGTGACAGCGATCTCAAGCCATGTGACCTGCGGTGTCTGCCCGTCAGCGGTGATGATATCGACCGACTGGCCGTTCTTCATCCGCGTCCAGAGCGGCACGCGAATGCCATCGACCTTGGCCCCCACGCAGGCATGGCCGATCCGGGTGTGGATGGCATAGGCGAAATCGATCGGGGTCGCACCGCGTGGCAGTTTCACCACGTCGCCCTTGGGGGTGAAGCAGAAGACCTGGTCCGAATACATCTCGAGCTTGACGGCTTCGAGGAAATCTTCGTGATCATCCTCGTTGTCGAATTGCTCGGTCAGGTTGGATATCCATTTCGCCGGGTCGACGGCAAAGGGGTTTTCCGTGCGCACCCCGTCCCGGTAGGACCAGTGCGCCGCAACGCCGGTTTCTGCCACATCGTGCATCTGGCGCGTGCGGATCTGAACCTCGACCCGTTTGCCGTCGCGGCCCGAAACGGTGGTGTGAATCGAGCGGTAACCATTCGATTTCGGCTGGCTGATATAGTCCTTGAACCGCCCCGGCACCGCGCGCCAACGCTGATGGATGGCCCCAAGCGTGCGATAGCAGTCTTCTTCCGTCTGGGTGATGATGCGGAACCCGTAGATATCCGAGAGGCGCGAGAAGCCCTGATCCTTTTCCTGCATCTTGCGCCAGATCGAATAGGGTTTCTTGGCGCGGCCAAAGACTTCGGCTTCGATGCCCGCCTTTTCCAGCTCGTGACGCATGTCACCGGTGATGCGGTGGATCACATCGCCGGTTTCACGTTGCAGCGTGATAAAGCGACGGATGATCGACTGGCGGCCTTCGGGGTTCAGGACGCGGAACGCGAGGTCTTCGAGCTCCTCGCGCATCCATTGCATCCCCATGCGGCCCGCAAGCGGCGCGTAGATATCCATCGTCTCGCGCGCTTTCTGAACCTGCTTTTCGGGCCGCATCGCCTTGATGGTGCGCATGTTGTGCAGACGGTCGGCCAGCTTGACCAGAATGACCCGCAGGTCCTTGGACATGGCCATGAACAGCTTGCGGAAATTCTCGGCCTGCTTGGTTTCGCGGCTGGACAGTTGCAGGTTGGTCAGCTTGGTGACGCCGTCGACCAGCTTGGCGACCTCATCCCCGAACAGATCGGACACCTTGCCGTAATTGGCCTTGGTGTCTTCGATCGTGTCATGCAGCAATGCGGTGATGATCGTCGCATCATCCAGACGCTGTTCGGTCAGGATGGCGGCAACGGCAACAGGGTGGGTAAAGTAGGGCTCGCCAGAGTGGCGGAATTGCCCTTCGTGCATCTGCTGGCCAAACTCATAGGCCAGCGCGATACGTTCAGCATTCGTCTTGGGATTGTAGTTGCGGACCAGCGCAATCAGATCGTCAGCAGAAATCATCCGGTCCGCACCTTCGTCTTTGGAGCTTACCCCTGCCCTTGAGCCTCCATCAGAGCGCGCAGGAGTTTTTCTTCGGACATGTCGTCCATCGCAGGCTTGTCCGACTCGGCACCCATCAGCAGCGCCATCTGATCTTCTTCCGGCTCATCAACCTCGATCTGGGTCTGGTTGGCCTCGATCAGGCGTTCGCGCAGGGCGTCTGCGCCTTGGGTCTCGTCGGCGATTTCGCGCAGGGACACGACAGGGTTCTTGTCGTTGTCGCGGTCAACGGTAATCGCGGCACCGGCAGAAATCTCGCGCGCCCGATGGGCGGCCAGCATTACCAGTTCGAACCGGTTTGGAACCTTGTCTACGCAATCTTCAACCGTCACGCGGGCCATTGGGCGCTCTCCGTTTCTGAGTCCATGTCAGGAAGGGGTTTATCTAAGCGCGATTCCGCGCCTTGACAAGCAGGAAATGCTGCATTTGCAGGGATCACAGCGGCGTAACCGCCGCAACCTCGGACGGGGGCAGGTCGTTGACCATCTGGGAAACCGTGCGATCAAGCACGGGGTGGCGCCAGTCGGGCACAATATCCGCCATCGGCACAAGCACAAAGGCGCGGTCCTGAAGGCGCGGATGCGGCAGGATCAGCTGATCCGGTGCCTCTTGCCGCTGTGCCTCGGGCGGCAGGGTCAGCCAGCGGTCGAACAGGGTGCGGTCGGGCAGAACCTGATCGCCATAGCAAACAAGATCCAGATCCAGCGTCCGCATTCCCCAGCGCTGCACCCGTTCACGACCGAACTGGTGTTCAACCTCGTGCAGCGCGCGCAAAAGCTCGGACGGGGATTTGTCGGTTTCGATCAGCACAGCCGCGTTCACGTAGTCCGGACCAGCGCCAGCGGGGAAGCAGGGTGTCGCAAAAAACCGGCTGACAGAGCGAATCACTACGCCCAGTTGCGAAAGTGCGTCAATTGCGCGCTGTAGCGTTACAGCGGGCCCATTTCCTCTCAGATCGAGATTTGCGCCCAATGCCACAACCGCATTTGGCAAAGAATTGTACATATGCTACCCTATATTCGACACATTGCATACTTGCGATAAGCAACAAAACTTCTAATTATAAGCTCACCAGATTGCGTCAATTTGTAAAACACCCACTCACTCACGTAACGCGGCGCAGTCTGGATTATACCGGAAGGACCTATTTATGTTTTATAAGGACGAACGGCTAGCGCTGTTCATCGACGGCTCGAATCTTTATGCCGCTGCAAAAGCACTCGGTTTTGACATAGACTACAAACTTCTGCGGCAGGAATTCATGCGCCGTGGCAAGTTGCTTCGGGCTTTCTACTATACAGCGCTGCTTGAAAACGACGAGTATTCACCGATCCGCCCATTGGTTGACTGGCTTCATTACAACGGCTTCACCATGGTCACAAAACCGGCCAAGGAATACACCGACAGCATGGGGCGTCGGAAAGTCAAAGGAAACATGGATATCGAACTGACTGTCGATGCCATGGAACTGGCACCGCGTGTGGATCATATCGTGCTGTTCTCGGGTGACGGGGATTTCCGCCCGCTGATCGCCAGCCTGCAACGTCAGGGCGTTCGCGTGTCGGTCGTGTCAACGATCCGCAGCCAGCCGCCAATGATTTCGGACGAGCTGCGCCGTCAGGCCGACAACTTCATCGAGTTGGAGGATCTGCGTGACGTGATCGGTCGCCCGCCGCGTGAAATGCCGGCAGAGCATCGCAGCGTCGCAGTTGCAGGCGGCAGCTGATCCGGCACCACTGCCTGTTGATGGGAAAAATTCGCGCGGTCAGGACCGGAGTCCTGGCCGCGCTTCTTTAACTAAGGATTGGTGCTGAAACATCCTCTGACTAACAACGATTCGTGTCAGATGAATGACAATGTCCTGTCTGGACCAAGGCCGGGAAAAGACTTACCTGTGCCCTAAGGAGACAGCCGAATGACCAAGCCGCCACTGACACTTTATCTGGCCGCCCCCCGCGGGTTCTGCGCCGGTGTGGACCGCGCCATCAAGATCGTTGAAATGGCCCTGCAGAAATGGGGGGCACCGGTCTATGTGCGCCACGAGATCGTGCATAACAAATTCGTGGTCGACGGGTTGCGGGCCCAAGGTGCTGTGTTTGTCGAAGAACTGCATGAATGCCCCGATGACCGCCCGGTGATCTTTTCCGCCCATGGTGTTCCTAAATCGGTACCAGCCGAAGCCGCGCAGCGTGAGATGATCTATGTGGATGCCACCTGTCCGCTAGTGTCGAAGGTTCATGTCGAGGCGCAGCGCCATGCGGATGCGGGATTGCAGATGATCATGATCGGCCACAAGGGCCATCCCGAAACCGTTGGCACCATGGGACAGCTGCCCGAGGGTGATGTGCTGCTGGTCGAAACGGTCGAGGATGTGGCCGCCGTGCAGGTGCGCGACCCCGACGCGCTGGCCTTTGTCACCCAGACCACCCTGTCGGTGGATGATACCAAGGACATCATCGCAGCCCTTCAGGCCCGGTTCCCGGCCATTGTCGGCCCGCATAAGGAAGACATTTGCTATGCCACGACCAACCGGCAGGAGGCCGTGAAGGCCGTGGCCCCCAAGGCCGATGCGCTGCTGGTTGTGGGGGCTCCGAACTCGTCCAATTCCCGCCGTCTGGTCGAGGTTGCATCGCGCGAGGGGTGCAAATACGCGCAACTGGTCCAGCGCGCGACCGAAATCGACTGGCGCGCTTTGCAGGGCATCAAAAGCGTTGCGGTGACCGCTGGCGCATCGGCCCCGGAATTGCTGGTGAACGAGGTGATCGACGCCTTCCGCGATCACTATGATGTCACTGTCGAGCCGGTCGAGACCGCAACCGAAAACGTCGAGTTCAAAGTACCGCGCGTGTTGAGGCAACCGGCGTGACCGGCGTGCCGAAGGCGCCGCTCTATCTGGGGCTGGCGGGACTGGTCCCGTTTGTCTGGGGCGCGCTGACCTATCTGAACGGTGATCTGAACGCCTGGGGCGCGCGCAGCTTTGGCCCACGCTTTGTTGGCCCTTATGTGCAGCTGTTCTATGGCTCGGTCATCCTGAGCTTTATGTCCGGTGTTCTGTGGGGGTTTGCCACCAAGACCTCGGGCAGCAAGGCGGCGCTGTGTTATGGGCTGTCGGTCCTGCCTGCGCTGTGGGCCTTTGCCATGACAGGCGGCGGGCCGGTCACTGCAGGCACCAATCTGATCTACGGGTTCACCGGCTTGCTGCTGCTGGACGCCCTGTTTTCATACTGGCGGCTGACGCCGGTCTGGTGGATGCAGCTGCGTATCCTGCTGACCGCAATCGTTCTGGCCAGCCTAGCCGTAGGAGTGTACCTGTGAGCGACAAACGCACGATTGATGCCTATACGAACAGAGTAAACGAATATCTGGCCATTCCTCTGCCAGCCGAACAGCTCAAGACCCGTCAGGATTTTGCCGATGCGGTCGGTGCGGGCGGCTATGTGCTGGATCTGGGGTCAGGCCCCGGATCGGACAGCGGTTTCCTGATGCGTCAGGGGCTGAAGGTGCGGGCGCTGGATGCCACCCCCGCCTTTGTCGAACATGCCCGCCAGAACGGGGTGGACGCGCATCTGGGCACGTTCGACGATGTTACCGAAACCGCCGAGTATGACGGTGTCTACGCCAGTTTTTCCCTGCTGCACGCGCCGCGAGCGGATTTTACGCGTCACCTGAAAGCGATCCACACGGCCCTGAAGCCCGGAGGCCAGCTGTTTCTGGGCATGAAGCTGGGCACGGGCGAGCATCGTGACGATCTGGACCGCTATTACACCTATTACTCGGAAGCCGAGATCCGAGAGGCGCTGACCCAGGCCGGGTTCACGGTTGACCGCACGGTCGAAGGGGTGGGCAAGGGTCTGGCCGGGTCGTACGACGGGTTTATTCTGGTGTTCGCCCATGCCTGAGTTGTTTGCCTATACAGATGGCGCCTGTTCCGGCAATCCCGGCCCCGGAGGCTGGGGTGTGCTGCTGCGCGCGATGAACGGGGACAGGGTTCTGAAAGAGCGGAAACTGAACGGGGGCGAGGCCGAGACGACCAACAACCGAATGGAGTTGCTGGCTGCCATCAGCGCGCTTGAGACGCTGGAGCGCCCGTCGAAGATCACCATTGTCACCGACAGCGCCTATGTGAAGAACGGCGTCACCGGCTGGATATTCGGCTGGAAGCGGAATGGCTGGAAAACCTCGAACAAGAAGCCGGTCAAGAATGTCGATCTGTGGCAGCGACTGGACGAGGCGCAGGAACGACATGATGTGACATGGGAATGGGTCAAGGGCCATGCGGGCCATCCCGAAAACGAAAAGGCCGATGAACTGGCCCGCGCAGGCATGGCGCCCTTCAAGCCGAAAAAGGCGCAGGCGTGAGCGCGCTGACGCTGCTGGATTATGCCTCGGTTCTGATCTTTGCGCTGACCGGGGCGCTGGTGGCCAGCCGGGCGCAGCTGGATCTGGTGGGCTTTGCCTTCATGGCCTGCCTGACCGCAGTTGGCGGCGGCACGGTACGCGACCTGCTGCTGGACCGTCACCCGATCTTCTGGGTCGGCCAGCCGGATTACATCCTGATCGCCGTCGCGGCGGCGGTGTTTGTGTTCTTTACCGCGCATCTGGTGGAAAGTCGCTATAACTGGCTGGTCTGGCTGGACAGTTTCGCACTGTCGGTCGCCGTTGCTGCCGGAACCGGTGCCGCGCTGTCACTGGATCAGCCCGGTATCATCGTCGTGCTGATGGGTGTGACGACCGGGTGTCTGGGCGGGCTGATGCGCGACGTGGTCTGCAACGAGGTGCCGCTGGTCCTGAAACAGGGCGAGCTCTACGTCTCGTGCGCGTTTTTGGGGGCGTTGACGGCGGTACTTGCGGTCAGGCTGGGGCTGGAGCCCGCCTTTGTGCTGGGCCTGTGCGCCCTTGTGTGCTGGGCCTTGCGGGCCGGGTCGCTGGTGTTTGGCTGGCAATTGCCCGTCTACAAAAGCCGCCCGCCCCGCAACTGAACCTGTCGGTGGACGCGACCGGGGCGGGCTGATAGCTGTTTGGAACGCGCAGCCCGGAGGCCAAATGCCGTTCAGACTTACATCGATCGCGGTCTCACTGGCTTTGCTGGCCTCATGCGGCACATATTATGCGCCTGTCCGCTTTGTTGCCGAGGGTGACCGGATCATCGCCTCGGGTACGATTGACGAAACGACGCTGTCCGCTTTTGAAGACGTCACCGCCGAAAATCCCGAAGCGCGCACGCTGGTGCTGCAATATATTGAGGGATCGGTGGATGACGACGCCAATGTCATCTTCAGCCGCGAGGTGCGCAGGGCCGGGTTCGATACCGTCGTGCCGTCGGACGGTCTGGTTGCCAGCGGCGGCACCGATCTGTTCCTGGCCGGACGCCGCCGCGTTTTGCAGCCGGGGGCCTGTGTGGGCGTGCACAGCTGGGCCGGATCGGGGCTGGTGGCCACGGAGCTGCCCGAGGATGACCCGGAACATGACCGCTATCTGGATTATTTCAGGGACATTGGCGTCGATGAGGCGTTTTACTGGTACACGCTGTATGCGGCCCCCGCCGACAGCATCCACTGGATGACCGCCGCCGAGGCGAACCGGTTCGACATGACCACAAAAACCGCCCCGGCGCTTGGTTCAGCGCTGGAGTGCGACGAGCGCTGATCTGCTGCACTATCTGTCGAGTGAAGGTTTGCGGGACGGAATGCGCGGCCAAGGAATATGCTAACGGCGCAGGTAGGTCTGCCAGATCCAGATCACCAGCAATGCGCCCAGAACCGCGCCCGCAAAGCCCGACATCCAGCCAGCGTCGGGTATCAGAGACCACAGAAGGGGCCCACCGATCATAGCCCCAACAATGCCGATCAGCATCGTCGCCGGGAGCAACCTGGCGAGCAAAACTTCAAGCGCAGCTTGGATGATGATCAGAGCGACGACGGGCATGTCATTTTCGCCAATGGGTCGGCACGATGATCAGCGCGCCGATAGACGAGATCACCGCATCCAGACCGGGAGGGCCAAAGCTGATCCCGAACATGATGCGGATGAAGTAGAACAGGAACGCCCCGCCCACGCAGATGATGATCGACTGAAGATAGCCGTTATGAGTGAACCCGGTCTGTTCGGACAGATATCCGACGATCCCGGCAATCACGACGGTCCCCATCATCACCATGAACATCGGGCTTCTCCTAGGTCAGGCGGGTGCCGGTGGGAATGGGCCAGCCCCGCAGGAAGGTTTCCCTATCCTGCGCGCCTTTGCCCGCCCGTTGCAAGCGCAGCAGTTCGACCGCGCCCTGACCGCAGGCCACGTGCAGGTCGTTGTTCAGAACCTCACCCGCTGCGCCCTGCCCGTCTGCCAGCCGCGATGCCAGCAGCTTGATGCGCTCGCCATTCATCTCGGTCCATGCGCCGGGAAAGGGTGACAGCCCGCGGATTTGCCTGTCGACCTCAACCGCCGGGCGTGTCCAGTCGATGCGGGCCTCGGACTTGTCGATCTTGGCGGCATAGGTCACGCCATCCTCGGGCTGCGGTTCCGGTATCAGGTCCGGCAGCTTGGCCAGAGCCTCGACGATCAGCGCGGCCCCCATGGCCGAGAGCCGGTCATGCAGGTGGGCGGTGGTTTCTTCAGCCTCAATCGCGGTTGCCTGTCGCAGCAGGACCGGGCCGGTGTCCAGACCGGCCTCCATCTGCATGATGCAGATCCCGGTTTCGGCATCGCCGGACATGATCGCCCGGTGGATCGGGGCGGCACCGCGCCAGCGCGGCAGCAGGCTGGCGTGGATGTTCAGGCAGCCGTGTCGCGGCGCGTCCAGAATGGGTTGCGGCAGGATCAGGCCATACGCGACGACGACGGCGATATCGGCGTTCAGCGCGGCAAATGCGGTTTGTTCGTCAGCAGATTTCAGAGAGGTTGGGTGGCGAACGGGCAGGCCCAGCGCCTCGGCCCGGGCATGAACCGGTGTCGGGCGGTCTTTCTTGCCGCGTCCGGCGGGGCGCGGAGGCTGACAGTAGACGGCGGCGATGTCGTGCCCGGCCTTGACGAGTGCGTCCAGCACCGGGACCGAAAAATCGGGGGTTCCCATGAAGATGATGCGCATCGTTGGCTCCGGCAGTTGGGACGGGTGCGGGGCTGAAGCCCGGCCTACAGACGTCAGGTTTGTTTGCGTGCCTTGCGCAGCAGCATGTCACGTTTGACCTTGCTGAGCCGGTCGAAATACATCCGCCCGTTCAGGTGGTCGATCTGATGCTGCACGCTTGTCGCGTCGATCCCGACGAAATCGCGGCGGTCCAGCATGCCATGTTCGTTCAGGAACTTCACGGTCACCGCGCGCGGGCGTTTGATTGTGGCCGAGACGCCGGGCAGGTTCGGGCTGGCCTCTTCATGTTCGCGCAGCTCGATCGAACTGTGCAGGATTTCCGGGTTTGCCAGACGCACGGCCCGGCCCCGTTCGGCTGAGCCGTCAACAACGGCCAGGCGCAGCATCACCCCGATCTGTGGCGCGGCAAGACCGACGCCGGGCATCGCCTCCATCGTGTCGATCATGTCGTCCCAGATGGCGCGGATCTCATCGGTGATCTCGGGCACATCATCCGCCTTGGTGCGCAGGCGTTTGTCAGGCCATGGCAGGCAGGTACGAACGGTCATGCACGGGCCCGTTCGCGTTTGAGCTTTTGCATCTTGCGGGTGATCATCTGCCGTTTCAGCGGCTTGAGATAGTCGATGAACAGCTTGCCGTCCAAATGATCGATCTCGTGCTGAACGCAGGTGGCCCAGAGCCCGTCAAAGGTTTCCTGTTGCAGGTTTCCGTCGCGGTCCATCCAAGTCACATCGACCACTTTGGGGCGCGTCACCTCGGCGTATTGATCAGGGATCGACAGGCAGCCTTCCTCGTAGACATTGGTTTCTTCCGAGGCCGCGATGACCTGCGGGTTGAACATGATCAGCGGGCGCGGCGCCTCGCCTTCTTCCTTGACGCAATCCAGCACGATCAAGCGATCCAGCACGCCGATCTGTGGCGCGGCAAGGCCAACACCGGGGGCGTCATACATCGTTTCCAGCATGTCATCGGCCAGCGCGCGCAGGTCGTCCGTAAGGTCGGCCACGGGGGCGCAGACCTTCTTGAGACGGGGGTCGGGATAGATCAGGATGTTACGTTTCATGAGGCTGATTTAGGCCATCCCGCCCCGCGCCGCAACGCCCCCCTTGCACCTGCCTGAATTGCGGTTAGCTTTCGGTCGAGAAAATGGAGCAGACATGACTTTCAACGACCTGATCGACCGCCGGGGCACCAACAGTTCCAAATGGGACAAGATGGAGATGCTGTTTGGCGTCTCGCCCGAGGATGGGCTGGCCATGTGGACGGCCGATTCCGATTACCCGACAGCCCCCTGCGTGATCGACGCGGTGCGCAAGGCCGCGGATCACGGCGTGTTCGGGTATTCCTGGGCGCACCCGGAGTATCTGGCCTCGGTCCAGTGGTGGATGAAAACCCGCCACGATTGGGAAATCGACACGGACTGGGTTCTGACCACTCAGGGCTTGGGCAATGCAATCGCCCTGTCGCTGGATGTCTGGACCGATCACGGTGATGGCATCGTGATCTTTACCCCCGTTTACCATGAGTTTGCCCACAAGGTGAACAAATCGGGCCGCCGGGTCGTGGAATGCCCTTTGGTGCGGGACGGGGAAAGTTATGGCCTTGACCTGGACGACGCCCAGTCGCGGCTGGACGGGTCCGAGAAGATGTTGCTGTGGTGTTCGCCGCAGAACCCGTCGGGCCGGGTCTGGACACCGGAGGAACTGCGCGCCGTGGCCGCATTTGCCGAGCGCAACGGGCTGATCCTTGTGTCAGACGAGATTCACCACGATCTGGTCTATCCCGGCGCCAAATTTGTGCCGATGGATGTGGCAGCCCCGGATGCGCGGCCATGGACGGTGACGCTGACTGCGGCATCGAAGACCTTTAACATCGCCGGGCAGCGCACCGGCAACATGATCATTCCCGACCCCAAACTGCGCGAGGCGATGAAGCATCGGCTGGCAACGCTGGATTATGGCCCCAGCGCGTTGGGTGTGGCGATGATCACCGCCGCCTACAGCCCGGCCGGCGCGGAATGGGCAGATGCCCAGATCGCGCATCTGGAGGAAAACAGGCGTCTGTTCGACCAGACCATCGCCGAGATTCCGGGCCTATGGTCGATGCCCTTGCAGGCAACCTATCTGGCCTGGGTCGACTTTTCCGGCACCGGCATGGATCACGCTGAACTTGTCCGCCGATTGCGCGAGGACGCGCGGATTGCAACCTCGTCCGGGCCGGGTTTCGGCACTGGAGGAGAAACGTTTGAACGGTTCAACCTTGCGACGCAACGAGCGCGGGTCGAGGACGCCTGCGCGCGACTGAAACGGGCCTTTGGTGACCTGCAATAATCCAAGCGGTGGCTGGGTTGGCTGGCCTCACAATGGACCGCGCCTGTTGGCCGGGCGCGGACCTGAATGGCGAAATCCATAGCGATAGCCAGCCTAACGGCCTGTTGGGCGTTACCCTTACCGAACCCGGTACTACGATAGAACTCCGATCCTAGTCTTCGTAGCCCAGCAACGCGATGGGCGCATCCGGGGCGCGGTAGAAATCCAGCGGTGCCTTGTCATGGGCGGCGGTGCTGCGTTTGAATTCATACCGCATCTCGCCGCCTTCATCCTGATCGGCAATGATCAGGCATTGATACAGAAGATTGGCCCCGTCATAAATATCGACCAACCCGCGCAGGCGCGGTGTTGTTTCCGCCTCAACCGTGAAACCATCTTTCCACAATTTGAGAATTTTGTAGGTATTGTCGCCCATCTGGACACGAAGGCGACTGGCCTTTTTCAATGTGGCGATTCGGGCCGCGTCCAACTCGGCGCGTATTTCCTTTGAAACATAAGTACTCATAAAATCACTCCCCCGCTAATGACCTCTATTGTGCGGGAACTGTTGTAAAAATCCAGTGAACGCGTTCACGCAACGGGCTGTGCCTGCGGTTTGTTGCACAGAAATCCCATCATTGCCTGTGCGCGCATGCAGGTCTTGTGCGCGGGCAAATGCATAGGAACAGGCAGGGCTTGGACCTATCTTTGGCCAAACGCCTATGCGGAGGATGAGATATGGGCCTGCTGGTCGATGGAAAATGGCAAGACACCTGGTATGACACCAAATCCACGGGTGGCGCATTCAAACGCAGCGCGGCGCAGTTTCGCAACTGGCTGACCGCTGATGGCCGCGCGGGACCGTCGGGCAAAGGCGGGTTCCGGGCTGAAGCCGGGCGGTATCACCTGTATGTCAGCTATGCCTGCCCCTGGGCCCATCGCACGCTGATTTTTCGCGCGTTGAAAGGGCTGAGCGATCTGATCTCGGTGTCGGTCGTGCATCCCGACATGCTGGATCAGGGCTGGACGTTTGAGGCAGATGATCACGGTGCCACGGGTGACGGTCTTTACGGGCTGAGCCATGCACATCAGATCTATACCAAGGCGGATCCGTCCTATTCCGGCCGCGTCACGGTTCCGATCCTGTGGGACAAGGCGCAAGAGACCATCGTTTCGAACGAAAGTTCGGAAATCATCCGCATGTTCAATTCGGCCTTCAACGACATCACTGGCAATACGGACGATTACTGGCCCGAGGCGATGCGGGACGAGATCGAGGAGGTCAATGCGCGCATCTATTCAGATGTCAACAACGGCGTCTACAAGTCGGGCTTTGCCACCTCCCAAGCGGCCTACGACGCTGCCGTGGGCCCGTTGTTCGACACGCTAGACTGGCTGGAGGAGCGTTTGGCGCGGAACCGGTATCTGATGGGGGACCGGATCACCGAGGCCGATTGGCGGTTGTTCACAACCCTGATCCGCTTCGACCCGGTCTATCATCTGCATTTCAAGTGCAACAGGCAGCGCCTGATCGATTATCCAAACCTATGGGCCTATACGCGGGAGCTGTATCAATGGCCCGGTGTCGCCGGGACCGTGAACATGGATCACATCGTGCGCCACTACCACTACAGCCATGACAGCATCAATCCGCACCGCATCATTCCGGTGAACCCGGTGCTGGATTACATGGAGCCGCATGGGCGCGATCAGCGCCCGGCGGCGTAATGTTCGACCATCGCCGCCAGATCCTCTGGCGGCGTTTCGCTTTGGACATAGGCACAGGCATTGGGACTGTGCGCAAATATCGACCCGTCGGAAAAGAAGGTGGTGTTGGTGACAAAAATCACCCGTGCCTCGGGGCGGCGATAGCTGGCAAAATCGGCCACAGCCAATGCGCTTCCGGTTTCCAGAACCAGATCCAGCACGATGATATCAAAATCCGTGCCATAGAGCGCCAGAATGGCGGCCTCCTGAGCGTCAACCAGCGTGACTTCGGCGTCTTGCCGCTCCAGATGTCTTTTCCAGACCCGACCAAGGTCGGGGTTACTCTCAACAATCAGAACTTTCATTTGCAACAACCTCGGCACTTGGTATGGTGAGTGGTGCCGACCCCCGTGGTCCGTGATCTCGTTATTTCCTTAACAAAGTGTTAACAGCAGCCGCACGCTTGCGTGTTCGGGCGGATTTGCTTGTGTAAATGGCAAAAATCCGCTTGAAGCACCCCGAAACCGGTCAATCCCCGCAGAGAGAGCAGATGAGTACACTTGATCACGGCTTGGACCCCCGCGCAGTTCGCGACCACGGCGGGGGGCTGGACAGGGCGATTGTCAGGTATGGCGGAGCGCGTGCAGATTGGATCGATCTGTCGACCGGAATCAATCCGCATCCTTACGCCGTTGCGGGCCTGACCGCCGGGGATTGGGCCGAATTGCCGGATCACGGTGCCTTTGAACGGCTGAGTGATGCAGCCCGCAGGTTCTGGAACGTGCCGCAGGGGGCTGCAATCCTGCCGGCACCCGGTGCATCGGCTGTCATCTCTCGCATTCCGGCGCTGGCCGCGCCAGGGCGTGTCCAGGTCACGCCGCCCACCTATAACGAACACGCCGCCGCCTTTTCGGCGCAGGGGTGGCGTGTTCAGCCTGAGGGCGCGGCTGACGCCCGCGTGATCGTGCATCCCAACAACCCGGACGGGCGTATCTGGCAGGAAAGCGACGTCTCGGCCCCGCTGACCGTGATCGACGAGAGCTTTTGCGATGTCATGCCAGAGGTATCGTTGATCCATCTGGCGGAACGTCCCGGCGTGATCGTGCTGAAGAGCTTTGGCAAGTTCTGGGGGCTGGCCGGGATGCGGCTTGGGTTTGCCATCGGGCGGCCTGAACTGATCAACCGCCTGAACGACCTGACCGGACCCTGGTCGGTGTCCGGCCCGGCCCTACGGGTTGGGACACAGGCCTTGTCGGACGATGACTGGGCTGATGCCACGCGCGCGCGACTGGCGGATGAGGCGGCCCGGCTGGATGCGCTGATGCTGACCAGGGGCGCGGATATTGTCGGTGGCACCAGCCTGTTTCGTCTTTATCGGGTCGATGACGCCTCGGGGTGGCAGGACCGGCTGGCCCGCGCCAATATCTGGAGCCGGATCTTTCCCTATTCGGAAAGTTTTCTGCGTCTGGGTCTGCCACCAGAAAAGGGGTGGGACAGGCTGGAGGCCGCACTGTGAGCCCTGCCCTGATGCTGGTCTGCGCCCTGTGTCTGGACGCGGCACTGGGAGAGCCCGACTGGCTCTGGTCCCGCGTCAAACACCCGGCGGTGGTGATCGGCAACCTGATCGGCTGGCTGGACAAACGCCTGAACCACGGGCGCGGTCGGCGACTGAAAGGGGTGGCGGTGCTTGCCCTTCTGATCTGCGGCGCATGGGGCCTTGGGTGGGGTCTGTCCCAGCTGGGGCCGGTGGTTGAAATCCTCGGCTGTGCGATCCTGCTGGCGCAGAAGTCGCTGGTTGCCCATGTCCGCGCGGTTGGTGACGGGCTGCAAACCTCGCTGGAAGACGGGCGGGCGCAGGTGGCTATGATCGTCTCGCGCGACACGCAGGACATGACCGGGGCACAGGTGGCACGTTCCGCCATCGAAAGCGCGGCAGAGAACCTGAGTGACGGGGTCATTGCCCCTGCCTTCTGGTTTCTGGTCGCGGGGCTTCCGGGGTTGCTGGTGTACAAGGCGGTGAACACCGCCGACAGCATGATCGGCTATCGCACCGAAACGTACCGCGATTTTGGCTGGGCTGCGGCCCGGTTCGACGACCTGCTGAACCTGATCCCCGCCCGCCTGACCTGCGTGATGATCGTGGCGCTGTCCGGCCAATGGTTGCGCTGGCGCGAGATTGCGGGGGATGCCCGGCGGCATATCTCGCCCAACGCCGGCTGGCCCGAGGCCGCCATGGCCCGCGCCCTGAATGTCGCGCTGGCGGGGCCGCGCAGCTATGATGGGCAGGTGCGCGACCTGGCCTGGGTCAATGGAGACGCCCCGCGCGAGATCGGCGCATCAGAAGTTTTTCGCGCATGTGACATGCTCTGGCGGGTTTGGGGGCTTGCGCTTGGGCTCGTGTCAGTGTGGGTTGGGGCCGAACTGATATTCTGACGGACCTTTTCATGCGTATACTCTCTGGCCTGATCGCCGCTGCCCTGTTCACCTCACCTGCGCTGGCGCAATGTGGCGGTGGTTTTAATTCCTTTGTCAAAGGGCTGAAGGCCGAAGCCGTGCAGCAGGGTTTGGACAAATCAGCAGTGAACGGGTTTTTTGACGGGGTGCAGCAAGACAGCGCCGTGCTGAAGGCCGACCGGGCGCAGGGCGTTTTTCAGAAGCCCTTTGTTGAATTTTCCCGTCGTCTGATTTCGCAGAACCGGATCGAGCGCGGGCAAGCGATGTCGCGTAAGTACGATGCGGTCTTTGATCGGATTGAGCGCGAGTATGGCATTTCCCGCGGGGTGCTGCTGGCCTTCTGGGCATTTGAAACCGATTACGGATCGTTTCAGGGCGACTTCAACACCCGCAACGCCTTGGTGACGCTGGCCCATGATTGCCGCCGCCCGGAACTGTTCCGGCCACAGATCTTCGCCGCCATCGAGCTGTATCAGAACGGTGATTTCGACCCGGCCCGCACCACCGGCGCATGGGCCGGAGAGATCGGCATGGTGCAGATGCTGCCGCGTGACATACTGGAAAACGGCGTCGATGGTGACGGTGACGGGCATGTCCGCCTGAAAAGCTCGGCCCCTGATGCGCTGATGTCGGGGGCCAGAATGCTGTCTCATCTGGGATGGCGCGCGGGTGAGCCGTGGTTGCAGGAGGTCACCGTGCCCGCGCAGATGGACTGGTCCCTGTCCGGCCCCGGCAAACCGCGTTCGGTGGCGGAATGGCAGGCGATGGGCGTAGAGGCGCGCGGCGGGTCCTTGGCCAACCTGCCCGCCTCGCTGATCCTGCCACAGGGGCGCAACGGGCCTGCCTTTCTGGCCTACCCGAATTTCGATGTCTATTTCGAATGGAACCAGAGCTTTGTCTATGTTCTGACCGCCGCTTATTTCGGAACGCGGCTTGAGGGCGGCCAGATCTATGACGCGGGCAATCCCGCGCAGGGCCTGAATGGCGCACAGATGAAACAGTTGCAGACCAAGCTTCAGGCCAAAGGATATGATGTGGGCAAGATCGACGGGATCCTGGGGTCAGGGACGCGAGCTGCGACGCAGGCGGAGCAGAAACGTCTGGGCCTGCCTGCGGACGCATGGCCAACGATGGAGTTGCTGGGAAAACTCTGATCCAGCGGCCCGCACTTCTATGGTATGACGCAAAACCCGAAGATTATTCGACGATATCAGCGCCGTCACCGCTGATTATGTGACCGGATATTTTTCGGGGTCAATTCCATGTCTGTGACAGACAATATCGATGTAACTTCCCTTTGGAGGAATACCGCCGAACTTACTGCGAATACCACTGCGGGTTTCGCCCTGGAAGTGATGAAACCGGGCCCAATCGGGTTCGTAGTCTTCAATGTTCTCGACCGGGTCCAGAAACCCGCGACGCGGCCAATATAAATGCCAATGCTGGCCTCGGTCGATTTCACCAGTGACCCCCAGCGCCCAGCGGGTCACGCTTGGGCCGGTTGTCGTCCACGGAAGGTCGTAAAGCGTGAGTGTCTCGCCCGCCTCATAGCGTTTGACCAGTTTTTCAATGTGATCACTGCCCAACCAAAACGGGATCGGGACTTCTGATTCAAGGAAATTCAGGATCAGCTTCAGTGCCAGAGAATTTTTGGGAAGACGCAATACGCAATTGTTCATCGCCTTATTGCGCCAGACGACACCAAACAGATAGTCCGGTGGAACATCCAGCGGCCGGATGCAGTAGATATCCAGATCAACCCACACATAGTCGGTTTTTTGCAGCATGTGGATCCGGAAGATGTCTGAATAGACCGCCATCCGTCTCCGGCCACCGGTCAGGTTTTCGGTGGTTTCATCTGTATAGATTTCGCGGGCATCATGAACAACGACCCCTTCGGGAACATCTATGTTCAGATCCAGCACGTACAGGTGGAAAACATAGCCATGATCCAGAAAGGACTGAATGCATACTCTTTCAACGCAAGATAACGGCGAGCCAAACCAGAAACTTGCAACTTGAAAATCCAAAACAGCACCTCTTGCCCAAAGCCGAAACGGGATCGCTGCTGCACTAACGAAGCGGTGCGTGGCTCGTCAACCGCAGCGGCGGTTTTGGCGCGACTTACCCTGCTTTGCGCCAGTGCGTTGTGTCGGGGTGCCCACAGTTTGGTTCTGGCCCGTCTCCGGGCGCGTATATTTGGGCTGGTGTTCCCGGCATGGCCTTTGATGTCTGCCGCAGGTTCAGTTTGCTGCGCGGGTTGGTCCATTGCCAAAGGGACCGGCCTGAACTTGTGACTCCCTTATTCGGGCCGCACCGGGTACCGATCCCCTTTCTGATCGATCAGGATCAGCCGCTCGCCACTGTGGACATACAGGTCGCAGCGGCTGAACCCGTTGCGGTACGCGATGCAGACGGAACCGTCATCGGCGATGGCGTAGGTTCCGAATGCAGAATCTCCGCCCGCGTAGGTATAGGAATAGGCGCCCCCCGCCGAAAACTTGGCCTGACCATTATCGTAGAAGGTCAGCGTCTGGCCCGCGAGGGCGTCAAGCTCGGCCACTGTCAGCGGGACATCGCCGGGTTTGACGGGCCAGTCGGCGGCGACAACCGGAGTGGCGGCGATGAGGGCGGGGATCAGGAAACGCGTCATGAGGCCAAGGTAGCGCGTTATGCCTGCAATCTTCATAACGTTGCAGTGAGCGGTCAGGCCACCATCTGCTCGGCCTTCTTCAGGTCGACCGAAACCAGCTGGCTGACGCCCTGTTCCTGCATGGTGACGCCGAACAGACGATCCATGCGCGCCATGGTCACCGCGTGGTGGGTGATGATCAGGAAACGGGTGTCGGTCTGGCGGCACATCTCGTCCAGCAGGTCACAAAAACGCGTCACGTTTGCATCGTCCAGCGGCGCGTCAACCTCGTCCAGCACACAGATCGGGGCCGGGTTGGCCAGGAAAACGCCAAAGATCAGCGCGGTCGCGGTCAGCGTCTGTTCACCGCCCGACAGCAGGCTGAGGGTCGACAGTTTCTTGCCCGGCGGCTGGCACATGATTTCCAATCCCGCATCCAGCGGGTCATCGCTTTCGACCATGACCAGATTGGCCTCACCCCCGCCAAAGAGGTGCTTGAACAGCATCGCGAAGTTTGAATTCACCTGTTCAAACGCGGTCAGCAGACGCTCGCGCCCTTCGCGGTTGAGGCTGGAGATGCCGCTGCGCAAGGCTTTGATCGCTTCTTCCAGATCGGCCTTTTCACTGCTGAGCGTGTCGAATTCTTCCTGAACGTCCTTGCTGTCTTCCTCGGCCCGCAGGTTCACCGCGCCCATGGCGTCACGCTGGCGTTTGTGACGGTTCACTTCGGCCTCTAGCGCATCCGCAGCGGGCATCTGGTCGGGGTTTACGTCCAGCTGGTTCAGCAACTGGTTCGGGGTCAGTTGCTGGTCTTCGGCAATTCGTTCTGCTGCCGCAAGCACGCTTTCCTTTGCCGCGTCACAGCGCGCCTCGGCTGCGGCGCGGTTTTCGCGGGCTTCCGAGGCCAGGCGTTCCGCCTCACGCTCGGCCATCACCACGTCGCGCAACTGTGTTTCTGCTTCGGCCAGCTTGTCGGCGGCGTCGGCCCGACGGGCTTCGGCGGCTTCGATCAACTCGTTCAACTCTTCCCGCGCCTCGGCGATTTCGCCGGGGACGGCCATGGCCTCGGTCAGTTCCTCTTCCGAGCTTTCCTTGCGCTCGGCCAGTTCCGAAATCCGTTTCTCGGCCGTTTCCAGACGGTGCCGCCAGCCACTCAGGTCCTTGGTGACCTCCTGCGTGCGGCGGGTGCGGGCGTCGCCTTCACGGCGCAGCTCATCATGGGTCGAGCGGTGGGTCAGCATGGTGATCCGCGCCGCCTCGACTGTCTGTTTGATGTCCTCAACCTCAGCGCGGGCGCTGTCGAGGTCACCCAGATCGTTCAGCGCCGCCTCGGCCTCGCGCAGCTGCACGCGGGCGGACATGGCGTCTTCCTTGTGACGGTCCACGGCAAGGGTCAGGGTTTCCAGCTTGCCCTGCGCGAGGTTGCGATCCGCCTCGGCGCGGCTGAGCTGGCGTGCGGTTTCGGCCATGCGCTGATCAGCGGCGCGGCGGGCTTCGCGCGCGCGGCGGTCGGCCTCGGTCACGTCCGCCAGTTGCTGCGACAGGGTTTCATGCGCGGCGCGGGCGCCATCGGCCTGCGCCTCGGTGCGGGCCAGTTCCTGTTTCAGCGCCTCAAGTTTATTGAGCTGCTCCAGCCGCAGCGCCGCCGCACTTGGCGCATCCTCGGCCCAGGCGCGGAACCCGTCCCAGCGCCACAGGTCGCCCGAGCGGGACACAAGACGCTGGCCCGGCTTCAACGACGCCTGCAGCCGCGCGCCCTGATCCGCATCGACCAGCCCGATCTGCGCGATGCGACGGCTGAGCCTGTCCGGCCCCGACACGTGCAGCGCCAGCGGGTCGACCCCATCGGGCAAGGGCTGATCGCTGTCATAACCTGCAACATGAACCCAGCCGGACGGGCCGTCACCTTCGACCAGCGGTGCACGGAGGTCATCGGCAAGCGCAGCACCCAGAGCCTTCTCAAAACCCGGTTCCACGCGCAGCAGGTCCATCACCTGCCCGCCTTCGGCCGTGTCGCGTTCCACCAGCTTGGCAAGCGCGGTGGTTTCGGCGCGGATTGCACCCAATTCACCTTCGGCCTCGGACCGTTGCGCGCGTGCCTCGGCTTCGCGGGCCTGCGTTTCATTGCGCAGCTCATCTGCGGCGGCCAGCGCCTCTTCGGCGGCCTCGGCGGCTTCGCGGGCTTCTTCCTCACCCTCCTGCGCGGTTTCAAACGCCTCGCTGGCGCGGGTCAGGGCTGTTTTGGCCTCATCCACGGCCAGCCGGGCTTTTTCCTCTTCCCCCTCAGAGCGCGCCAGTGTCTTGCGGCTGTCTTCGACCAGACGCTGCGCCGACTGGTGACGGGCGACAAGACGCGCCATATCTTCGGTCTGCTGCGACAGGTGGTCTTCGCGGTCCTGAAGGATCGAAGCCGCTTCGCGGGCAATTTCTGCGGCTTCCGCCACCTTCGCGTCATGCCCTTCTGCAGCCTTGGCCAGTTCGCGGGCTTCCCATTCCAGCCGTTCGATCATCTGGCCCGCATCGCGGTTCAGGCCGGTTTCCCGTTCGATATCCTTGCCGAGCTGATGGATGCGGCTGGTCAGCGTCTCAATGGTCTGGCGCGCGCGGGTTTCCTGATCGGTCAGTTGATCGCGCTGCACCTGCTGGCGTTGCAGGACAGCGGCGGCGATGGCCTCTTCCTCGCGCAGGGGGGGCAGGGTTTCTTCGATCCCGGCCCTTTTTGCTGCGGCGGCGCGGGCTTCGGCCTCGGCGCGGGAGGCCTCGGAAATCCGGTCCCTCAGCTTGTCTTCGGCCTGCTGGCGGGCCATGTCGGCCTCTTTCCAGCGGCGATAGAGCAGCATCCCCTCGGCCTGACGCAGCTGTTCGCCGATTTCGCGATAGCGTGCGGCCTGACGGGCCTGACGGGCCAGTTGCGCAAGCTGCCCGCCCAACTGCTCGAGCACGTCATCGACGCGGGTCAGGTTGGACTCGGTCGCTTTCAGCTTCAGCTCGGCCTCATGCCGGCGTTGGTACAGCCCCGAAATCCCGGCGGCCTCTTCCAGAATGCGGCGGCGGGCGCGGGGTTTGGCGCTGATCAGCTCGGCGATGCGGTTCTGCCCTACAAGCGCCGGGGAATGGGCACCGGTCGAGGCATCCGCGAACAGCATCTGCACATCGCGCGCGCGCACATCCTTGCCGTTGGTCTTGTAGGCGCTGCCGACATCGCGGGTGATCCGGCGCACGATTTCAAGCTGGTCGGTGTCGTTGAACCCCGCAGGCGCCAGACGTTCGGAATTGTCCATGGTCAAGACAACTTCGGCGAAATTGCGGGCGGGCCGTGTGGCGGCACCGGCAAAGATCACATCCTCCATCGCGCCGCCGCGCATGGATTTGGGGCGGTTTTCACCCATCACCCAGCGCAAGGCTTCCAGAAGGTTGGACTTGCCACAGCCGTTCGGACCCACCACACCGGTCAACCCGTCCGCGATGATCAGATCGGTCGGATCAACAAAGCTTTTGAAGCCGGTCAGTTTGAGCTTGCTGAAACGCAATGGCCGCGTGTCCCGTGATTCCTATGAATTGAAAGTCTGCGCAAGGGATGGGGTCCGAGTCAACGCAGTTGCGCAGGATATGGGAGATCAGTGCAAGTTATCCACAACATCTTGCCGAAATGCGCAGGAACACGCGTATGTCAGTATGGGCTGCATTCGAAGACCTGATAGCCGCTGTCGCCCCCGACATTTTCATAGATACCATAGTCGATACATTCATACCGGGGCGTCGAGACAGCGGTCAGCAACAGCCGTTCCCCCGCCTCGCGGTCACACCCCAGTACACCAACCGTGACAGCCGCGTCACCCAGCACGTCGAGGATCGGGCAGCCTGAAACCTGCGCCATGGCCAGCGCGGCGCGATCCCGAACAGGGCCAAGCCGCGGGGCGTATTGCGCGTTGATCCGCACCGCCTCGGCCAGATCGCCGCGCACGCGCACGTCGAACACACTACCGTTCACCGCCACGCGGGTGGCCGGAACGTCGCGGAAATGCGGGGTCCCGGCGGCGCAGGCGGCCAGCAGGAGCGGAGCGAGAAACCGGATCATGCCGCAGAGTTGCAGCAATTTGGTTAACAGAACCTTTCTGGACGTCAGGCGCGCAGAACTTCGCCTAACCGGCGGATACCTTCGCGGATCGTCGCCTCGTCCGAGTTCGAGAAGCTGAGCCGGATCGTGTTCGCCCCGCTGCCGTCGGGGAAAAACGCCTGCCCCGGCACAAAGGCCACTTTCACCGTATCCAGCGCCTGCGCCAGCAGGTCAGACCCGCTGATTCCCGACGGGAGTGTCACCCAGACGAACATGCCGCCTTCGGGGCGCGTCCAAGCCACCCCGTCGGGCATGTGCTGTTGCAGCGCACCCAGCATCGCATCACGGCGCGCGCGGTAAGTGTCGCGCACTTTCGGGATATGGGTGTCAAAGCACGCTTCCGCCACCTGATGCACGGCCATCTGGTTGATGGTCGCCGAATGCAGATCCGCCGCCTGTTTCAGCAGAACCATCTGCGAGATGATCGGCTTGGCCGCAACAACCCACCCCATGCGCAGACCCGGTGACAGGGTTTTCGAGAAGCTGCCACAGTAGATCGTCCGGCAGTTTTCGATCGATCCCTTGCGCTCCTGTTCCAGAGCCAGGATTGGCGGGATCGGATCACCGTCATAGCGCAGTGCCTGATAGGCGCCGTCTTCGATCAACGCGCAGTCCAGTTCGTCGGTCAGGTCCAGCAATGCCTCACGACCCGGGCGGGTCAGGGTTTCGCCTGTCGGATTGGCAAAATCGGGCGACAGATAGGCGAATTTCACAGCGCCATCCCCTGCCGCAACCCTGAATTCATCGGCCCCCTTGTTGCCATTGAGCCGGTCAAAGCGCGGCTCATACGCGTTGAACGCGGCAAGCGCGCCCAGATAGGTGGGCCACCCGACCAAAGCCGTGTCGCCGGGGGACAGGAACAGCTTGCCCAGATAATCCAGCGCCTGCTGCGAGCCCGAGGTGATCAGGACGTTGTCCATGTCACATTCCACCCCGATTTCGCGCATGTGCTGCACCAGCCACCGGCGCAGGGGCGCATAGCCTTCGCTGACGGAATATTGCAGCGCCTGCGCCTGCATGTCCGGCCCCAATGCCTGCTGAAACGCCTGAGCGAAAGCCTCAGCCGGGAAAAGCGCGGGGTCCGGAATGCCACCTGCAAAGGAAATGATACCGGGCTGATCGAGCAGTTTCAGCAGCTCGCGGATTTCTGATGCCTTCATCCGGGAGGCCCGGGTGGCAAACAAAGGGTGTTGGGACATGAGGCTCCTCCGATCTCATTTCGGCGCAGCCTATGCTTTCTCAAATTAAAGTCAACACTTCTGACCTAATATTTCAGCGGATGTGACCGGGTATTCTTGAACAGCCCCCCTGTCCATGGTCAAATGAGTTGACCAATTTCGGAACGGACCATGCCATTTCAGAAAGTTCAGACGGAAAAACTGTCACTTGCGGTCGTTCGCCAGATCGAGCTGTTGATCCTGCGCGGCATCCTGCGCCCCGGGGAGCGCCTGCCGCCCGAGCGTGAGTTGGCCGAACGGATGGGTGTGTCGCGCCCGTCCCTGCGCGATGCGGTGTCCGAGCTTCAGGAACAGGGGTTGCTGACAACAAAAGCCGGCTCCGGGATCTATGTGGCCGAGGTTTTGGGCTCGGCCTTTTCACCTGCGCTGATCCGGTTGTTCAGCAGCCATGACGAAGCCGTATTCGATTACCTGTCCTTTCGCCGCGACATGGAGGGGCTGGCGGCGGAACGGGCCGCGCGGCTGGGATCAGAAAGCGACCTGAAGGTTGTTCAGGCGATCTATGACAAGATGCGGGCGGCCCATGACCGGAACGCTGCGGACCAAGAGGCGCAGCTGGATGCCGAGTTTCATATGGCCATCATCGAAGCCAGCCACAATGTGGTGATGCTGCATATGATGCGGTCAATGTATGACCTGCTGGTGCAGGGTGTGTTCTATAACCGGCGGACAATGTTCCGGCAGCGCGCGACCCGCGAGGCCATTCTGGACCAGCACAGCACTATCAACGCAGCCCTTCAGGCCCGCGATCCGGCAGCCGCACGTCAGGCCGTCGAAACGCATCTGAGCTTTGTCGAACGCTGCATGATCGATCAGCAGAAGGCCGAGCGGAACGAGGCTGTTGCGCAGCAAAGGTTGCAGCACGAAACCCGTCAGGCCTAGCGCTTTCCAAGTGCCCTCAGGGATCAGGCGGCCCCGGTCTCGGGCTGGATCAGATGGGACGGGAAAGGTGCGCCGCTGCCTTCGCCCAGATCGTCATTCGGGGCGATGGTTGTCAGGGCCGGGTCGATGAACAGCCGCGCGCCCCGGTCCCTGAGGTGTTTATGCAGCATCACATGCTCGCACACGAGGTCGCCCTTTTCATCCCGGCAAGAATAGCGCAGGCCACGCAAGGCGCGGGTCTTGTACAATCCTGCGCCGCCAAAGGCGCTGTCGACCGGTATCAGGGGCATATCGGACGGAATGTGGTACTGGCGGTCAAAAACCGCCGATTTCAGCAGAACTTTCCGCCACTTACGGCGCCCGAACAGGGGCTTGCGCGTTGTCCGAATTCTTTGCCAGACGTCTTCGTCACACCAGCCCGCGCAACGCAGGGCGTAAATATCGTAATAGGCCGGTTGGGAATTCGCGAAGACACCTTCCCAGCGTGGTACAGACCGATGTGCGGCCGTCAGAACCGTCTGAACGTCCAGACAGACATTCGGCCCGTTCAGATCTAGCACCAATGTCAGGTCGTGACCGCTGTCGCGTTCTTCCAGCCTGTTGAGGACAGCGTTTCTGGCCGCCGTGATCCGCTCGACCCGGGCTGGCAGTCTGGAGGCCAGACCATCCATGCGGACAAGGTCCACATTCGGGTCGCGGCGCGTGAATTCGGACAGAACCCGATCTGTGCGATCAGTGTTGTCGTTTGTCGCGATGGTCACGGAATAGCGGTGCAAGCGGGTGGTCAGGTCTTCGATCCTGTTGATGCTTTCGATCAGCGCGGCCCCGCCGTTCCTGACCACTCCAACAATATTCATCGAAACGTCTTCGCCTGCCACGGCCCGTCTTTCCCTGCTCTTTTTGCACCCGTGGATCCCGAAGGGGACCTTCAGACCCTCAGAAGGGTACAGAATCCGGGCGATGTTGCGGTTAATACAATCAGCCCCGTCACCAAAACAAAAGACCCGACAGCGCAATGCTCTCGGGTCATCTGCGTTTTTTACCTGTCGGTGTCCCCGTCAGTGCAGCTTGGCGCCCACATCTGCGATCGAGGCCTCGATCAGCTTGTTCGCCTGCGCGGCTGTCATTTGCTTGGCCAGAACCGAGCTGGCAGCGGCAATCGCAACCGAAACGGCCTGATCGCGCACGTCTTTCACAGCCGAGGCTTCGGCCGAGGCAATCTGGTCCTGCGCAGCAGCCAGACGGCGTTCGATCGACTTTTCGAGATCGACTTTCGCCTGGTCCGCAGCCAGAACCGCGTCCTGTTTGGCCGCCTCGACAATCGCATCAGCCTGTGCCTGCACTTCACGCTGCTTGCGCTCGTACGAGGCCAGCAGGCTGCGTGCTTCTTCATGCAGGGCGCGGGCTTCGTCCAGCTCGGCCTTGATGCCTTCGGCACGGTTGTCCAACGCACCGCCGATCATGCCCGGCACCTTGAAGTAGAACAGGACCGCGATGAAAACGATGAAGCCCAGAAGGACGACAAAGTCGGTGTTGCCAAGCGAGAAGAACGGGCCGCTTGCAGCCAGCGCGGGGCTGGCGGCACCAACGGTCAGGATAAGGGCAAGAGTGTTCCGCATGTCACTTATCCTTTCATCTGCGCGTCAATGGCACTGTCGATGGCTTTGGCATCCGCCTCGCCGCCCAGCGCGGTGACCAGTTCAGCCGCCGTATCCTTGGCGACCACTTGAATGCTTTCCAGCGCACCGGCACGGATTTCGGCAATTGCCTTTTCCGATTCAGCCGCCTTTGCAGCGATTTCCGCGTCCGCTCTGGCAATCGCATCATCCAGACCAGCCTGGATTTCTGCGCGTGCTTCTGCCGCGATACGCTGCGCTTCGGCACGGGCATCGGCCAGCGCCTTGTTATAGGCCTCTTCGGCCTCGACCGCTTTGGCCTTCAGATCTTCGGCCGCAGCCAGGTCATTTGTAATGGTCCCCCGGCGCTCGGCCAGGATTGCCGCGATGCGGGGCAGAGCCACGCGAGACAGGACCAGAAAGATGACGACCAGCGTAATGACCAGCCAGAAAATCTGGTTGGGGAACCAATCGAAGCAGAGCTGCGGCATCCCGATGGCAGAGCCATGCGAGTCAACGCACGCGCCAACTACTTCTTCGCTAATGGGTTCAGTCGCCATGATGTCCTCCGTCGAAACGTTGTCTTTACAACAGGTGGGCCGCTATGGCTTGGACCCACCTGCGCGTAAGGATCAGGTTCCGCAGATTAGACGGCGAACATCAGCAGCAGCGAGACCAGGAATGCGAAGATCCCCAGGGCTTCTGCGAATGCGATACCGATGAACAGGGTTGCGGTCTGCGAAGCAGCCGCCGAAGGGTTGCGCAGGGCGCCGGCCAGGAAGTTGCCTGCAACGTTGCCCACCCCGATTGCGGCTGCGCCGGAACCGATTGCTGCCAGGCCTGCGCCGATGTGTGCGAGATCGCCTTCCATGATGTATCTCCTTACGAATTGGAAGTTTCGATGTTGGGTTATCGGACCTTAGTGCGAAGGATGCAGCGCATCTTTCAGATAAACACAGGTCAGAATGGTGAATACGTAGGCCTGAATGAAGGCCACCAGGACCTCGAGACCGTACATTGCGGTGATCGCCAGAACCGACACGGGCGAAATCAGGGAAATTGCGGCAAAGCCTGCAAACACCTTGATCACCGCGTGGCCAGCCATGACGTTACCGGCAAGACGAATGGAGTGGCTGACCGGGCGTACGAAGTACGAGATCAGTTCGATGATCGCCAGGATCGGGCGCAGCGCCAGCGGCGCGCTGGAGACCCAAAACAGGCCCAGGAACGCGGCACCGTTCTTGACGAAACCCAGAATGGTCACGGTCAGGAACACGGCCAGCGCCAGCGGGATGGTCACGGCGAAATGTGATGTGGTGGTGAACGAGGTCGGGATCAGGCCCAGGAAATTCGCGGTCACAATGAACATGAACAGGGTCATGACATAGGGGAAGAACTTGACGCCGTCCTTGCCGCAGATGTCTTCCAGCATCTTGTAGATGAAGCCATAGGCCAGTTCCGCAATCGACTGCATCCGGGTCGGGACGATCGCGCGCTTTGTTGTGCTGAGAACCAGCAGGCCAAAGATCGCCACGATGGCCAGGAACAGCCACAGGGTCACGTTGGTGGGGGTGTACCAGGCAATCTCGCCACCGAACAGCGGCTTGACGATGAACTGGTCCATCGGGTGAAACACCAGGCTGCTGGCTTCTGCTGCGTGGTCTGCGCCTTCGGCGCCGTGTGCTGCGGTGGTCTCGCTTGCCACGTTCAGTCCCTCTCGTCCTTTTCGGCCTGCATATGGGCCGCTTGTTTATCTTGAACCTCTTTCGCGCTGCGGAACATAACCTTCACGCCCGCGACAAGGCCCAGCAATGTGAACAACACCAGAAAGATCGGGATCGTCCCGAGCAGGCTGTCCAGCCCGTATCCGATGCCAAATCCGATCCCAAGACCGGAAACCATTTCGATGACCATCCTCCAGGCAAGCTCGCCCCCGGATATGTCACTGTCAGCGCGGGCAGCCGGTTGTCTGGCCTTTTTCGCCGCGTCGATCTTGGCCTCAAGCTGCGCCATACGCTGCTTTTGGTCGTCATCGGTCACGGACGGAATCCTCGCGCTGTCTTGCGCATGGTGCTAAGGCGCGAAAGGCGCAGAGTCAACGGCGTTGATGGCGTGAAATGACGCAGGCTAGTGTGTTGTTTTTAAACTGTTATTACTGGTTAACTCGTCCAGCCAGATTGCTTGCCCATGCCCTGAACGGCAACAATCTCCCAAAAACCCATATTCAACCTTTTGGTTGATCTTTGTGCGTGCGCTGAGGCCAAAGGCGTCGAACAAGGCGTCCGTCGATCAGCAAGAGCCCGGCAAAAATCGCCGCCATGCCCATCAAATGTTCGGGTTGCAGAGTTTCCCCCAGAACCCAGGTTCCAAGTATCAGGGCGGAAACCGGCGCGATCAGCGTGACTGTCGAAATGTTGGTTGGCCCGACTCTGGGCAGCAACCAGTAGAAGGCAATGAAAGCGGCCGAGGTCAGCACAAAACCGATCATCAGCAACGAAAGCCAGGTTTCAGTGTGCTCGATCATCGGCAGGCCTTCACGCCAAAGCGCCAGGGGTAATATTGCCAAGGCCGCCCCCGTCAGGGCCAGGGCGACCAGCACCACCGGCTGCATGTCACGGAAGGCCCGCGCAATGTTGACGGAAAACGCGTAACAGATCGGCGCGCACAGGGTCAGCAGAACCGCCCAGAACTGAGAGGTTTCGCCATTACGCAAAATCGGAACGGACAACACGACAATCCCAATGAAGCCGCACAACACGCCAAGGGATTTCAACAGCGTCGCACGCTCGCTTCCCGGCCAGAAATGCGAAACGATGACGGCAAAGGCCGGTGTTGTCGCATTCACGATCCCCGCCACGCCGGACGCGATATGCTGCTGCCCAAGCGCATAGAACGCAAATGGTGCGGCATAGCTGAGCGCCCCGAACCCCAGCAGACCGATGGCGCGCCCGAGTGTCAGGTGAACCGGCATGCGGGCGGCAATCACATAGATCCAACAGCCCAGCGCCCCAAATGCAACACGCCCCAATGACACGGATAGCGGTCCAAGTTCGCGCAGCAATATGGCGTTGAACATGAAAGACATGCCCCACCCGATGCCAAGGACGCAGATCACCAGCCAGTATTTCAGCGCCATAGCCGCCCCCTTTGCGCATCACCGCTGCACAGTGACGTGATGGGGGAAATTGTCAAACGGGTTCTCGCCCATTAGGAAAGACCCATGTCCAACGATCTCGACACCGTGTTTGCAGCCCTTGCCGACCCCACCCGCCGCGCTATTCTGGCGATGCTGCTAGAGGACGATATGGCCGTGACTGATGTGGCCGAGCCGTTCGAGATGTCGCTGGCGGCGATCTCGAAACATCTGGTCATCCTGACCAAGGCCGGGCTGATATCACAGGAAAAGCGCGGCCGGGTGAAATGGTGCAAGCTGGAACCCGACGCGCTGCGCACCGCTTCGGTCTGGATGCAGGGGTTCGGTCAGTTCGAACCCATCAACCTGGATGCGTTCGAACGGTTTCTGGAAGTCGAGCTTCCGACCTCGGACGAGACCTAGCGCACCACAAAGACCGACATGCTGGCATGTTTGGCCAGATATCCGGCGTGGCTGGAAAAGATGTAATCGGTGATCCGGGGCGCATGGGTGCCCACGATGATCAGGTCTGCACCGATCTCTTCTGCCGCGCGGGTCAGATCGCTGTCCACTTCGGCAGCAACATCGACCGAGTGTATCTTGCGCACCGCAACTTCGGCCGCGCCTTCTGATGCAAGCTGTTCGGTGAAGTCGGCCAGTTGCTTGTCTATCTCGGCCTCGGTTTCCGAGGATGCACCCATATGGGCCCCGCTGACACTGACCAGAGTGATCTTGGCGCCTTGCCATTTCGCCACCTGCGCGGCGACATCTGCGGCCTTGCGAACCTCGGGCGGCAGATGGCGGTCAATCGGCAGCATGATATGTTTGAACATAATCTCCTCCTTTTGTCCGCTTTCCAAGGTAGTCCTGAGACCAAGGGCCTACCTTGATCTGGCTCAACAGATTCTGCTTTTGGAATTCGTGGGCAATCTGTACCGGTTTCAGACCGGGAGTGGCTTTATTCAGCTGCCCGGCGTTGGGGGCTGTTGCGCGGGGCTTCTTCCTTCAGCAGCATCAGCAGGGCAATGACCGTCAGCGCCACACCGCCCAGGATCAATCCCGTCGGGACAGGTTTGCCCAGCGCGATTTCCCACAGGATCACCCAGCTTGGCACCAGATAGGTATAGGCCATGACCTTGGCCGACGGCAGCCGGAGCGAGGAGAATTGCACCAGAACAAAACTGGCTGCTGTTGCGAAGAATGAGATATAGAACAACCCGATCCAGACGATGGCGGGAAGGGCTGCCCATTCGGTCGCTTTCAGGTCGGACCAGCCGAACAGGACCAATAACAGGCACCCGGCAACCAGCGTTCCGAACGTGAACACGACGGCAGGTTCTCCGCGGTTCAGCCTGCGGATCATGGGGGTGTAGATCGCGTGCGCGACGCATCCCCAGAAATAGATGATCTCGCCCCCGCCGATCTGGAAGGCGCGGAACATCTGCCAGTCGGCCCGAAAGATCACCCACAGCGCCCCAATCGCACCGATGGACAGGGCCATTGCCATGCGCAGCGTGGTGATCTGGCGCAGCAGGACCCAGCCCGCAATGGCCGAGACAACGGGGGTCAGGGTGAAAACCGCGGCAGCGCTGACCGGCGGGGCGGTTTTCAGCCCGTAAAACATCAGGACGAAATAGGTGGCGAACAACCCGCCCAGCACCAGATACCTCCAGGGCGCCTGCGCGGCACTGCGGGGCAGACCGGTTGTCGCCAATGCCGCCACACCAATCACCACAGCCGCAATGGCAAAGCGCACCGCATTCAAGGCCGCCGGAGCAATTTCGTTGGCAATCATCGACCCAAGCGAGAAGCTGCCTGCGACAAGGGCCGAAAAGGCCAGCATGGCCAGATGGCCACGCATCTGCGGGTTCATGGACACCAGCCTTTGGAGGCTTCTTTCAGAAAACTCAGGAACGCTTGCACCTTGGTCGTTCGGTGCAGGTCCACATGGGTCACCAGCCACAGGTTGCCGAACCATTCCGGAAGCGGGTCGATCACTTCGACCAGAGTGTCATGACGGGCGGCCTCCCAACGGGCCATAAAGCCGATACCGGCCCCGGCCAGAACGGCCTCGCGCATACAGAAATTGTTGGTGCAGCGAAAGGTGATGCGGTCGGCGGATACCGTGTTGCGCAGCCACCGGGTGAACGGCGCACGGCTGCTTTCATCGTCAGAGCTGACGAAGTGGTGGTTTCCGAAATCCTCGATGCCCGAAGGTTTGCCGTGCCGTTCGATATACGAAGTACTGGCATAGAGGCCGACTTCTTCCTGCCGGAAAGGTTGCACAACGTTGTCGGGCTGATCCGGGGCCGATCCCGCACGGATTGCAACATGCGCCTCGCCATATTCCAGCCGGAACAGGCGGTCTCCGGTCAGGTAGCGCACGATCAGCTCGGGGTGCATCTTTTGAAATTCGGTCAGCGTCGGCACCACCAATGGCGCGATGGAGCCCAGCGACGTCACCACCAGTTCGCCCGATACATCGTCACCGCGCCCCTTCATCCGGCCGACAAGCTGGTTGAACTGGTCTTCGGTAGCCTGCGCCACGCGCAGCAAATCGTCGCCCGCTTCGGTCGGGGTGTATCCCCGCGCGTGGCGCTGGAACAGTTTGACACCCAACCGGGCCTCGATCGCGTCGATGTGGCGGATCACCGTGGCGTGGTGCACGCCCAGAACCTCGGCCGCACCGCTGACGGTTCCCATGCGTGCCACCTGATAGGCGGTCCTCACCTCATCCCAATTGTCCATCGTCACACCGTTCTGTGCAATTTCCAACAATAACTGTTGATGTATCCGAGTTTTGTTCGCAAACGCAACAGCCATATTGGGATCAGAACAAGATTACCCTGACCTTAAGGACCCAGAAAATGGCTAAAACCATCCTGCATATCGACGCCTCTGCCCGCCGCGTTGCTTCGACCACCCGCGACCTGTCTGACAGCATCGTCCGGCAGTTGGGTGCGGACCGCATCATCCGCCGCGACCTGGCTACCCCCCTGCCCCTGCTGACCGAAGACTGGATCGCCGCCAACTTTACCCCTGCCGAGCAGCGCGACGACCTGCAGCGCGACCGGCTGGCCCTTTCGGACGCGCTGGTGACCGAATTGCAAGAGGCCGATACCATCGTTATCGGCCTGCCGATCTACAACTTCTCGGTCCCCGCTGCATTCAAGGCCTGGATCGACCTGGTCGCCCGCGCGGGCCTGACCTTTTCCTATTCGGAGAACGGCCCAAAAGGGTTGCTGGAGGGGAAACGCGCCATTCTGGCAATCGCGTCGGGCGGTACTGCCGTCGGATCCGAGATCGACTTTGCCACCAACTATGTGCGTCACGTTCTGGGCTTTATCGGCATCCATGATGTAGCGGTCATCGCTGCGGATCAGATGGCGGTGAACCCCGAAGCCGCGTTGGAAAGCGCCAAAAAGGCGGTGACAGAACTGGCGGCCTGATCGCCTCTGGTCATTGAGCCCTGAAACGTCCAGTCTGCTGGTCAGATGGAACTGGCGGACTGGATGGCGCGCATGAAAAAGATCGGAATTCTGGGCGGTGTGGGTTGGGCCTCGACCGTGGACTATTACCGTGCCATTGCCGAGGGTGCCGGGCGTCACTTTGCGGCGCGCGGCCACGGCGCGCCCCTGCCGATCCCTGCCATGACCATCGAGTCCGTCACACAGGCCAAGACCCGCGCCTTGCGGGGTGTCGCCGGGGACGAAGCCAGCTGGGCGGCGTTTGATGCGGTGTTTCGCGACGCGCTGCTGACGCTGGAGCGCGCAGGATGCGATTTTGGCATCATAGCGTCCAACACCCCGCACGCGCGGCTGCACGCGATCAGACAGGGTGTTTCCATGCCCATCCTCAGCATTTTCGATGCAACGGCAGAGGCCACGGCCAGCACAGGCGTGTCAAACGCATTGGTGCTGGGAACAACCGTGACAATGCAGGCCACCAACTATGCGGATCGTCTGGCGGCCGAGGGCATCACCGCAAATGCGCGGCTGCCCGACCCCGAGATTTCCGAGATGCAGGCGATGATCGACAGTGATTTCTACGGTGGTGCCTCTGATGCGGCGCGCGCAAGACTGCTGGCCTTTTGCAACAAACATGCCCGTCCCGGAACCGCCATCCTGCTGGCCTGTACCGAACTGCCGCTTGCCTTTCCAAAGCATCTGGATGACCCGGTATTCGAGGCCGACGGGCACCTGTTCATCAACCCGTCCGCCGCGCATGTCGCCGCCGCGCTGAAACTGGCGCTAGAGTGATCAGGGCAGCCACATAACGGTGCAACCGATGCGATCGAAGAACGCCATCACGTCGGATTGATTCATCAGAACGGTACGGTCATTGACCAACGGGTGCATATAAATCATCTCGGCCCCTTGGGCGGCGGCGTCCATGAAGAACTGCACATCGTTCTGCACACCGTTGATCATCGCCAGCGGGCTGACCGCGCCGGGGCGAATACCTAGGTTCTGCAACAGCCGGTCTGCCGACCCAAAGGACAGGGCGCCGACACCCAGTTCTGCGCCCAGCGCCTTGAGGTCAATCTCGCGGCTTTGTTCCAGCGTCACCAGGTAGTTGCGCTTTTTCTTGTCGCGCAGATACAGGTTCTTGACCCGCAACGCGTTCTCGCCCGGCACCATGAACTGGCCTTCTACGGCCTTGGAGTCCTCGACCGTGCGCAAGGGAACATGGGTATGCAGGCGGTAGGGCAGCCCCCAATCATCCAGCTGCGCCAACAGCACGTCAGAACTGAGCGGCAATGTATCCTGAAATGTGGATGATGCGTCCATGAGGCCCTCCTGTTTGTAGCGCTCATCGCGCAACATGGCAGCGAATTCAAGCTGGGGCAGAGCAGAAAACGGTGCTAGCGTGCCGCCATGAAAGTCACACGAAACACTCCGACCCAACTGATCCTTGCCGACACGCCCTGGTTCATTGGAATCATGCTGGTCTTTTTCATATTGACCTTTGTCGGCGCAGGGCTGGTCATGGTCAGTGACGGCGGCGAGAATATCTGGTTCGGGCTGTTCTTTGCACTAATCGGCGGCGGGCTAGGTGTCGGAGCGTTCTGCGTTTTCGTGCGGCGGGTTCAGGTCATTCTGGACCGCACAAAGAACCGCATTCTGATCCGCAGGCAGTCTGTCTTTGGCTATGAAGCGGTCGAGCATCAGCTGTCCAGCCTGTCCCATGCCGAAGTTGAAAGCTCGACTTTCCGCAGCGACAGCAGCAGTTCGACGCTGTATCGCCCGGTTCTTGTGCTGGACAAGGGAATGAGCGAAGGGCGTCATCCGATTGTCGATGCGTACTCGAACGGGCGCGGCGCGCATAAACTGGTTGACGCGGTCAACGCATGGCTGCCCGCGCAGCAGGAAGACACGAAGGAACAGGCCTGACGATTACAGGACTTGTCCGTGCTCCAGCCAGGCTCGGTCAGCCGGTGTGACCATTTCGGACAGGCGCGCGTCGTATCGGGCCATGTCATCGGCGGTCAGCTTGCCCTCCCATTTGTTGCTGGTCCCGGACGAGAAGAACTGCGCGTAGTCCTGAAACGCGCTTTTGAAACCAGGCTGCTGCGAAGCGCGCCGGGCGTTTTCCTTCATTGAACCAAAGCTTGCGGCCTCAGCGATATCGTCGATCATTTCTGGTGCGATCTCGGTCCCCAAGATGTTTGCGATCCGCGCCACCTGTCCCGGCAAATCGCGGCTGAGTTCGGCGTAATGCAGGAAATGGATGTTTGGCAGATGCCGGAACGCGCGGAATGAACGGTAATGGTGGACGTATGAGGCCAGCGTCAGATCGTCAGTGCCCTTTGACGAGGCGGGCCGGTCCAGAAACATCGCGAAGGCTTCGGAAAGATCATCGGGAAACAGGTAGTCCAGCCAGTCGTCTTTCATGTTTTCCACATGGCGGCGCAGCGAGAAATGCACGTCAACCGGATGGCGATGCACCACCAGATAGGTCGCATCCGGGGAATAGGTGATCCCGTCCAATGGCGTGTGGGTCTTGATGCACCGTCTGTGCGTCTGTGCGGCAAGTATTCTGTCCTGCTCCTCACGATCTCTGAACCCGCAATCGAGCCAGGGGGAGACCGCGTTGTTGTACACGACTGGATCCGCGGTTTTGGTGATCAGCATTCGTACCAGCGTCTGTGTCCACGTGGTGCCGCATTTGGGAGGCGTGCAGACAAAGATGTCGTCGGGACGGATTACGAAGTCGGACCAGATATCGGTATTCGTGACTTCACCGACATAATCCTTGGTGCGCTGCGGCAATGGTTGACTCATGACCAAACTCCAAAACTGACCCCGACCTTTGGACGCTACACCAAGTGGCCAGATGCTCAAAGCGTTTGCCTTGACTCGCAGAGCCCAGAGGCGTAGATGACCGCCAAACATCCGGAAGCGTCTTGATCTTCCGGTCCCTTGAGTCGTTCAGGGATCGCCCCCCACCAGCGAGTTTCGCCCGTGGGGGCGTTTGTGCATTTAACCGACGCATCCTATCTAGGGCGCGCCATCAGATAACCGGCTAAGGAGGCCGAAGGCATGTTTGAAAATCTATCCGAACGCCTTTCCGGCGTCTTTGACCGGTTGACCAAACAGGGTGCTCTGTCTGAAGAAGACGTCAAGACCGCCCTGCGCGAGGTCCGTGTTGCCCTGCTTGAGGCCGACGTCTCGCTGCCGGTGGCGCGTGAATTCGTCAAGAAGGTGCAGGACCAGGCAACCGGTCAGGCGGTGACCAAGTCGATCACCCCCGGCCAGCAGGTCGTCAAGATCGTGCATGACGCGCTGGTCGATACCCTGCGTGGCGAGGAAGACCCCGGCAAGCTGAAGATCGACAACCCGCCTGCCCCGATCCTGATGGTCGGTTTGCAGGGTTCGGGTAAGACCACCACCACTGGTAAACTGGCCAAGCGCCTGAAAGAGAAAGAGGGCAAGAAGGTCCTGATGGCCTCGCTCGACGTTTATCGCCCGGCGGCGATGGACCAGCTGGCGGTTCTGGGCGCGCAGGTCGGCGTTGATACGCTGCCGATTGTACCGGGCCAGAAACCCGTCGACATCGCCAAGCGCGCCAAGCAGCAAGCCACATTGGGCGGCTATGACGTCTATATGCTGGATACCGCCGGTCGCCTGCATATCGACGAAGTGCTGATGGACGAGGTCGAGCAGGTCCGCAATGCGGTTGACCCGCGCGAGACCCTGCTGGTTGTTGACGGCCTGACCGGTCAGGTCGCCGTTGAAGTGGCCGAAGAATTCGACGCCAAGGTCGGTATCTCGGGCGTGGTCCTGACCCGGATGGACGGGGACGGGCGCGGTGGTGCGGCGCTGTCGATGCGCGCAGTGACTGGCAAGCCCATTCGCTTTGTCGGTCTGGGCGAGAAGATGGACGCGCTGGAGACCTTCGAGCCGGACCGGATCGCCGGACGTATTCTGGGCATGGGCGACATCGTTGCCCTGGTCGAAAAGGCCCAGGAAACGATGGAGATGGAACAGACCGAGCGCATGATGAAGCGCATGGTCAAAGGTCAGTTCAACATGAACGACCTGAAAATGCAGCTGGAACAGATGATCCAGATGGGTGGCATGCAGGGCATGATGGGCATGATGCCGGGCATGGGCAAAATGGCCAAGCAGATGGATCAGGCCGGTCTGGACGACAAGATCCTGCGCCAGCAGATCGCCTTGATCCAGTCCATGACCAAACGCGAGCGCGCCAACCCGCAGCTGCTGCAAGCCAGCCGCAAGAAACGGATTGCAGCCGGTTCGGGGATGGAGGTCAGCGACCTCAACAAGCTGCTCAAGATGCACCGGCAGATGTCGGACATGATGAAGAAGATGGGCAAGATGGGCAAAGGCAAGATGCTGAAACAGGCCATGAAGGGCATGTTCGGCAAAGGCGGCCCCAGCCCCGAAGACATGGCAGCCGGCATGGACCCCAAGGCACTGGAACAGGCGGCCAAGGCAATGGGCGGCAAAATGCCCGGCGGACTGCCCGGCCTGGGCGGCGGCATGGGGCTGCCTCAGGGCCTGAGCGGGTTTGGCAAGAAGAAGTAATGAACGCCGTCGCCCAACATATCCCCCGGCTTGAAACCGAGCGCCTGATCCTGCGCGCGCCGTCCGAGGCTGATCTGGACGCCGATACCGCGTTCTTTGCCAGCGATGCGGCAAAATTCGTCGGCGGGCCACTGCGCCGGGATGAGGTCTGGCGACTGATCGCTTCGCTGCTGGGCCACTGGTCCCTGCGCGGTTACGGGTTCTGGAGCGCTGAGGAAAAAGCCTCGGGCACTTATGTCGGGCGGATCGGGCTTTGGTGCCCCGAAGGCTGGCCCGAACCCGAGATCGGCTGGACGCTGATGAACCATGCCACCGGCAAGGGGTACGCGACCGAGGCGGCACTGGCCGCGCGGTCTTATGCGTATGATGTTCTGGGGTGGGAGACGGCGATCTCGCTGATTGATCTGGACAATCATGCCAGCAAGGCGGTGGCGAAACGGCTGGGCGCGCAGTTCGAGTATCACTATGACCACCCCAAATTCGGCAGGTCCGAAATCTGGCGGCACCCCGCGCCTGCCGATCTGGTGAATGGCGGGATGGAGGCCTACGCATGACCGCGTTCACCATCCCCACCGTTGAAACCGAACGTCTGATCCTGCGTGCCCCGCATCTGGATGATCTGCCTGCGCTGACCGCATTCTTTGCAACCGAGCGCAGCCATATGGTAGGCGGCCCCCGGGACGCGCTGGAAAGCTGGGGCATGTTGGCCAGACGCCTTGGGCACTGGGCGTTGAAAGGATTTGGCCTTTGGCACCTGACCGAGAAATCCAGCGGTCGGTTCGCAGGCAACGTCGGCCTGATTGACGCCCCCGGCTGGGACGAGCCTGAACTGGGCTGGACCGTGATGGAAGATTTCGAAGGCAAAGGCTTTGCCTACGAGGCGGCGCTTGCCGCCCGGTCCTATGCGGCGCGGCATCAGGGCCTGAACGGGGTGATTTCGTATATCGCCCACAAAAACGACCGTTCGCGCGCTTTGGCCGAGCGGTTGGGTGCAACGCTGGAGCGTGACAATGCCGAACTGCTGGGCCAGTCCTGCCAGGTGTGGCGGCACCCCAAGATTGACGTTTCGACAGCCGAAAGGACCGGCCAATGAACAACCCCGTGACACGCGCGGCTGCATTGCTGAAAGAGCATCGCGAAAGCATCGACCGGCTGGATGCGATCCTTGTCTATACGCTGGGCGAGCGGTTCAAACACACACAGGCCGTTGGCAAGCTCAAGGCCGAACACAACCTTCCCCCGTCCGATCCCTCGCGTGAGGCCACGCAGATCGCACGGCTTGAAGACCTGGCGAAAGAGGCCGATCTGGACCCCGATTTCGCCAAGGCTTTTCTGAATTTCATCATTCAGGAAGTCATCCGACACCACAGGAAACACCAAGGGTGAACCAGAGGTTCAGCAAGTTAGAAGTGAACCAGAGGTTCAACAAACACCAGAATTAACCGGAAAAGACACCGGCCAATCAAATACACGCCTCCGGCGTGATGCCATTCAAAGGAGATACCACCATGGCAATGAAAATTCGTCTCGCCCGCGCAGGCTCGAAAAAACGTCCGTTTTACCGCATCGTGGCGGCTGACAGCCGGATGCCGCGCGACGGCCGTTTCATCGAGAAACTGGGCACCTACAACCCGCTGCTGCCGAAAGACAGCGAAGAGCGTGTGAAAATGGACATGGAACGCGTTCAGCACTGGCTGGATCAGGGCGCCCAACCCACCGACCGTATCGCACGTATGCTGGAAGCTGCCGGCACCCGTGACAAGGCCGAGCGCAACAACCCCAACAAGGGTACCCCGGGCAAGAAAGCTCAGGAACGCGCGGAAGAGAAAGCTGCAAAGGCTGCGGAAGCTGCCGAAGCGGCTGCTGCACCGGCTGAAGAAGCGGCTGCAGAAGAATAAGCAGGCCGAAGCGTGCGGGATCAGACCTTTACTGACGCATTTCGCACGCAGTTCGATCTGTTGTTGCGGCTCCGGCGCGATGTGCGCCGGTTCCGCGGCGACGCGGTAGACGAGGCAGTGCTTGCGCGCTGCCTCGACGCGTTTCGGCTGGCCCCGTCCGTGGGGCTGAGCGAACCCTGGCGCGTGATCCGCGTCGAAAGCGCAGCGGCCCGGGCTGCGGCGCTAAGGAATTTCCAAACCGCGAACGATGACGCCCTGGCGGGCTATTCCGGCGACAGGGCGCAGCTTTACAGCCGCCTGAAACTGTCGGGAATGCAGGAAGCGCCGGTGCAACTGGCCATCTTCTGCGACGACAGCACCGGCAAGGGATTGGGTCTTGGCGCGGGCTCGATGCCCGAGATGCGGCGCTATTCCGTGGTCTCTGCCATCACCCTGTTCTGGCTGGCCCTGCGGGCCGAGGGGCTGGGGCTGGGCTGGGTATCCATTCTGGACCCCGAACAGATGGCGCGCGATCTGGATGTGCCGGGCAACTGGCGTCTGATCGGGTATTTCTGTGTCGGATGGCCGGAACAGATATCTGACACCCCCGAACTTGAGCAGGTTGGCTGGGAAAACCGGGCCGACAGCCTGAAGATCGAAACAAGGTAGGGCCGCATGTTCGGATTGATACGCCTTCCCATTCTGCTGCTGATCGCCTTTATTGTGGGCGTGTTCTTTGAGCGCAACAATCAGCGCGAAGCCTGCGAAGGGCTTGGCGAGTGGAGAAACGGGATCTGTTTGACGACGGGGGCTGCCAATGAATGATCTGATCTGCGTCGGCAGCGTCGCGGGGTCTTATGGTGTACGCGGTGAAGTGCGCCTGAAAAGCTTCTGCGCCGTTCCCGAAGATATCGAGACGTATTCGCCACTGACGGATGAAACCGGCAAGGAACGTTATCCGGTGGTTCTGACGCGTACGATCAAGAACGGTTTTGCCGCCCGTCTTGGCGGGGTCGAAACCAAGGAACAGGCAGATGCCCTGAACGGTTTGCGCCTGTTTGCGCGGCGCGATCAGTTGCCCTCGTTGCCCGATGACGAGTTCTACCACACAGACCTGATTGGGCTTGAGGTCTATGACACCGGCGGCACCCTTCTGGGCAAGGTCAAATCCGTGCAGAACCACGGGGCCACGGACCTGCTGGAACTACACGGGCCGGGCCTGAAGGCGACGGTTCTTCTGCCGTTCACGATGCAGGTGGTGCCAACCGTCGATCTGGAACAGGGCCGCATCGTGGCCGACCCGCCCGAAGGCCTGATCTGATGCGACGTGTTCTGCTGCATCTGGGTTTTCACAAGACCGGCATGACGGCAGCACAGTCCTTTCTGCACGAAAACCGCGAGCTGATCTGGCCGCATTTCGCTCTGGTTCTTCCGTATAAGACCCGCAAGGCCGGGTTGAACGAAGCGGCCACGCGCCATTCGATCTATCGACTGGATGACACGCTGGCGGGTTTTGGCGGTCAGTTGCACAGTTTTTTCGACGGTCTGGATTTCGGAGTACGCCGGGGATTGATCCTGAGCGAAGAGAATTTTCTGGGCCTGCGCCCCAGCAGGAACAAAAGCGAAGGATACGGGGCGGCACCCGAACTGGCGGAAACGGTCGTCAGCGTGCTGCGCCGCCGTCTGATGGGCGAGGAAACCGACATCACCGTCTACCTGTCGTTGCGCAATCGCGATGCGTGGCTGCGCAGCCTTTGGGCGCATGATCTGCAACTGTCGCGCATGGTTCAGGACCTGGACGGATTTAGCGCCGATCTTGCGCATCTGCCATCGCTACAGGATACGGCAGACCGGATCAGAGACCGGTTGCCAACTGTCACGGTACAGACCGCGTGGATGGAAGCGCTGAAAGGCCACCACCTTGGATTGGGCGCACCATTTGCCGAATTTCTCGATCTGCCACCCGGGAAATCTGCGCAGCTTGTGAAGCCCGCGCATGAAAGCCCACAGCTTTCCGACGACGTCCTGAGAGAACTGCTGGCTCTGAATCGATCATCGCTGGACGAAGCGGCATTGATCACTCAGAAAAAGGTCCTGATTCGAACCGCCCAACATGAACTGGCCCGCCAGAAATGACTGACAAACCCGGCAAATCCCATGGTCGCAAGGCGATCCGGGCCACGCTGAAACCGCGTGAGCTGATGACACCCACCCCGGACCTGCACGGCGTCTGGAAGGCGAAGATCATCACCCTGTTTCCAACCGCTTTTCCGGGCGTTCTGGGAGAAAGCCTGACCGGCAAGGCGCTGCAGGAAGGGTTGTGGCAGCTGGAAACCGTGGACTTGCGGCAATTCGGCGTCGGCAGGCATCGCAACGTGGATGACACGCCTGCCGGGGGCGGCGCGGGTATGGTTTTGCGGCCCGATGTGTTGGGCGAAGCCATTGAGCACACCATGGCGGGCATTCAGGGCAACTGGCCACTGATTTACCTCAGCCCGCGCGGGCGGCGCATGGACCAGCGCATGATGCAGACCCTTGCGCGCTGCGATGGCATGACCCTGTTGTGTGGGCGGTTCGAAGGCGTGGATGAGCGCGTGCTGGAGCATTACGGTGTGCAGGAGGTCTCTTTGGGTGATTTCGTGATGACCGGTGGTGAGATTGCGGCACAGGCCCTGATCGATGCCACAGTGCGCCTGATCCCCGGCGTTCTGGGCAATCAGGCCTCGACCGAAGAGGAAAGCTTTTCCTCGGGCTTGCTGGAGCATCCGCAATACACCCGCCCTGCGGATTGGAAAGGCCGCCCGATACCCGAGGTTCTGATGTCGGGCCACCACGGCCGCATCGCCGAATGGCGTCACAAGATGGCTGAGGACATTACCCGCGAGCGGCGCCCGGATATCTGGGCCGACTATGCAAAATCCCGATCGGATTCGTCTGATTAGAACGCCCGAATGTTGCAGACATGCCTTAGGTTCTGTGTTTGCCGGAATTCTATTTGCAGTTGATCGTCCTCCAAAATATGCACGTTTGAAAGCCCTGCGTTTTCAGGACCTTAAAACGAAAGACTAATTGCATAATGAAGAAGTTATTGCTTGGCGCTTTTCTGGTTGCCTCTGCCTGCACGACCAAACCACTGGGGATGTCCGTTCCAACGCAAGCCGGTCACAATCTGCATTCGGCGCGGGTTGCGGTCGATTCCTGCTCTCAGGAAGCTGACGAAGGTGGAAACAGCGCCGTCATCGGGGGATATGCAACGAATATCCTGCTGTGGGGTATCCTCATCGGCCCTGCGATTACCGCCCCGATCCAGGACGAACTGCGCACGCAGGGCGAAATCGATCAGGTGGACCGTTGCCTGCAAGAGCGCGGCTTCGAACGCCGGGAACTGAGCGCAGGTGAATCGTTCTGGGTGCGCAACGCCTTTGGGGAAGAGCGGGAGCGCCGGTTGGACCATCAGGTTGGCGGCGGCACCATTGAAACCTACGGCGCACCAAAGACCTAACCTCCGGCCTTCCATCTGGCCCAGACGTCTGGCGTGCCGTTGAAGGTGTTGATGTCCACCCGGCCCTGAACGCCCGGAACCAGACCGGTGCCGGTATATTGCCAGAACCGCCAGACCGCGCGGGGATAGACATTGCGGGGATGGCCTGCAACCGACCTCAGCCAGAACTCGGTCTTGGGCAGGCGTCCGATATCGGTGTCTTCATAGAAATCCACCGTGGTATAGACGATCGGGCGGCGGCCATAGTGTCGTTCGAGAATGTCCAGGAAACGCTGCGCCTCGGCGCGGACGGTTCTGCCATCGGGGCGCAGCGTGCAGGTCTTGGAATGCGGTGTCCATTCCATATCCAGCACATGCGGCAGGTCTGCCCCTTTGGGCACGTTCTGGATGAACCAGCGGGCCTGTTCCCGGGCCGACCGGCAGAAATAATAATAGTGATAGGCGCCCCAGGGCACACCGGCCGACTGCGCGCCGCGGCGGTGATCGTCGAACAGGGGATCGGCCACGTCGCCGCCTTCGGTCGCTTTCAGAAACACAAAGCTGACACCTGATGCCCGGGCCGTGCGCCAGTCAATCGGCCCTTGCCAGCGTGACACGTCAAGGCCATGGATCGGGTATTGTCCGGGGTGACGCCCTTCCCAGTCATGGGGATCCGCGTCGCCGAAATCGGGGTAGATCACAAGCGGTGCTGTCCTGTCCACGCCCGGAACGGGTTCAACGGTCTGAGGTTTTGGGCCGCCGCGCCCGCAAGACATCAGCGCAACGGCCGTTATGGCCAGCATGAATGCCAATCGCATCATAGGGTCCTGTCTGAAATATCTGCTCATATTATTTGCCTCAGAATGCCTGATCTGGGTCGCTTGGCAACGCCTTAGTTTAAGGCTGGCGGATTCCTACCGGCCCGTTGGGCAAGACAGGGCGTTTTTCCCTTGATCCCTGCCTGCAATACCCTTAAACGACCGCAATCCGGTGCCGCGTTTTGCGACTCCGGTGTTTTGGTTTGCACCATGGCGTGACGTCCCGCTTTCTTCGGCAGGGATGCGTCGGGTCAGGCCAGACCAAAGGAACATTCGATCTGACCTCTGGCGGGCTGTACGCAGGACCCGGTGAAGACCAAGAGCTCTCAGGCCGTGCCCAACTTCGTGGACCAACCACGAGCAGATAGGAGAAACTGCGATGGACCTGATCGCACAGCTTGAGGCGGAACAGATTGCCGCCCTGGGGAAAGACATCCCCGATTTCAAAGCCGGTGACACTATCCGTGTCGGCTATAAGGTGACCGAAGGGTCGCGCACCCGTGTGCAGAACTACGAAGGCGTCTGCATCGCGCGCAACAACGGCAGCGGCATTGCCGGTTCGTTCACCGTTCGCAAAATCTCGTTTGGCGAAGGCGTGGAGCGTGTGTTCCCGCTGTATTCGACCAATATCGACAGCATCACCGTTGTCCGCCGTGGTCGCGTTCGCCGCGCCAAACTGTACTATCTGCGCTCGCGTCGCGGTAAATCCGCACGTATCGCAGAGGTCACCAACTACAAGCCTAAAGCTGGCGCCGAAGCGTAAGGAGCGGAAAGATGAAAAAAGACATCCATCCCGATTATCACGTCATCGACGTCAAGATGACCGATGGCACCGTCGTTCAGATGAAATCCACCTGGGGCAGCGAAGGCGACCAGCTGGCACTGGAAATCGACCCTTCGGTTCACCCTGCATGGACCGGTGGTTCGTCGCGCCTGTTGGACGCTGGCGGCCGCGTGTCGAAGTTCAAGAAGAAATACGAAGGCCTGGGTTTCTAAACCTTTGCCACAGTCTTTCAAAGGAAGGTCGCCAGCGGGCGGCCTTCTTTCGTTTCAGGCCCTTGCTTTCCCCGGTATCTGATCCTTGGGTTTCGTGAGTTCGGCCGCGTCGTGCAATGGCGGAACCGGACCGCGCAGCAACAGCAGCGCGATCACCAGCCCGATACAGGCCGCGATAGCAGCCATGAGCATCGCCGCATCAAATGCATTATCCTGCAGGTCACGCAGTGCTTTGGCCAGTGTTGAGCCTGTTGACGGGTCAAGTCCGGCAATCAACTGTTCCACCTGTGTTGCCGTGCCATGCGTCAGGGCGCGCGCAAGGTCGCCGCGCTGTGCCGACCCGTCGGGTAGCGCCGCGATGACTTCGGACAGGCCGGAGCGGATGGTCAGGGATGCGGCCAGACCGCCGACAACCGATCCCATCGTGGCCCCGAAATACAGGAATGTGTTGATCACCCCGGACCCCTGTCCGACATGTTCGTCGGGCAGCAACCGAAGCCCGAGACGGGGCAGCAACGAAAAACAAATGCCGATGCCAACCCCCACAATGATCAGCTTCCACCAGACTTCAGCATAGCTGTCGATGTTCGAGGTTGTTGTCAAAAGCAGGAAGCCGCTGGCCATCAATCCCATTGCGACGGTCACCGGCCATTGAAAACTGTATGGCGCAAGCAGGCGCGGAGCGGTGACGGAAATGACAAACATGCTCAGGCTTAGCGGCAGTATCGCGACGCCTGCCTCAACCGGTGAATAGCCGAACGCGTCCGGGGATTGGACGAACACGTTGAAATAGATAAAGAAACAAAACAACGCAAATCCCACAAAGAACATCCCTGTTGCCGCCATAAGGTAGCGCGGGTGCCGGAAATAGCGGAACTCGACCAGCGGATCGTCGCTGCGCCGCGAGGTATAAACCAGACCGACAGCCGCCAAAGCGGCGACCCCCAAAGGAACAATGGTCAGGGCATTGTCCCATCCGCGCGCTTCACCGTTGCTGAGTGCGAATGACAATGGACCCAGAAGCAAGACAATGGCTATCGCCCCTGCGGTATCGAATTTCGCACCCCGAAGGCGCGTATCCGGGACATAGTTCTTCCTGCTGACCTGCAGGCCGATCACAAACGCAATGGCAAGTAACACAAGGTCTGTGGCGAATACCCCGCGCCAGCTTAGGAAATTGGCAAAGCTTCCTCCGACTATGGGCCCGACGCCTATCGCAAGGCCCACGATCGCGCCCCACATACCGGTCACGCTGGCCCGTTCTTCCTCGGGCGTTGCGGCGGTCAGCAGGGACAATGAGGTGCCGAACAGGGCCGCAGCCCCTGCCCCTTGCGCGCCACGCCCAATCAGCAGCATCGACGCATTCTGTGAAAACAACACAGAAGCAGAGCCGCAGGCAAACACGATCATGCCAAAGAAAAAGACACCCATCTTGCCCGTGATATCCCCAAGCCGACTTACAATCGTCACAAGGGCCGCGCTGGCCACCGTATAGATCGCCATCACCCATTGCAGGCCCGAAGGTGTCAGGTCGAACTCGGCCTTCAGATATGGAAGGATGGTCGCAACAGCGGTTGTGTTGAAGCCAACGACCATCATGCAAATGGCCGTCATTGCAAGAACAACGCGTGAACCGCCTGAACTTTCCGCAGCAGTGTCCGGCATGCCAATGCCCCTTTCACCTGCCTTGAAGATGAACCGAAGAGGACCCCTGCAAAACCTGCAAGACCGTTCGATGTAAATCTGTTTGGTATTTAATCAAATTTTCCGTCCCCCGCATAGTTTTCACGATCCGGCCCAACCGGCGCTACCGCGAAAGGACCCATTGGGCGGGCGATCTGTGCGTGTATGAATCAGGCTAAAGGCGCGATTGATTCCGACGCGGATCGTTGCAGGCAGCGGTTGGTGTATGCGTTCGGAAACACGCACTGACGCGGCGATTTCGCTGCCAAACCCGTGATCAGATGGCAGATCGTGGCAGATCACCAGACAGGCACCTTCGCGTAACCCGCGCAGGGCGCTGTGTTTTCCAAAATAGAGTCCGATAATGCCCAAAAGCGCCGCTTGAGGTTCTTTTCATCGCAGGCGACACAACATATAGTGGGTGCCAACAACGTGTAGTCAAACACGGCAAGACTTGGGAATACAAGCATGGCACATATCATTGTGGTCGGGAACGAAAAAGGCGGCGCTGGCAAATCGACCGTGTCGATGCATGTGGCAACCGCATTGGCCCGACTGGGGCACAAGGTCAGCACGCTTGATCTGGATCTGCGGCAACGCAGCCTTGGACGGTATTTCGAGAACCGGAACAACTTTCTGAAAAGCGCAGGCCTGACGCTGCCCGGCCCCCGCCATCACGACCTGCCCGAGATCGATGCCAGCACGCTGAAGCCGGGCGAGAATATCTATGACCACCGCCTGTCTGCTGCCGTGTCGCAACTGGAAAGCGACAGTGACTTTATCCTGATCGACTGCCCCGGCTCTCATACCCGGCTGAGCCAGGTGGCCCATTCGCTGGCCGACACGCTGATCACCCCTTTGAACGACAGTTTCATCGATTTTGACCTGCTGGCGCGGATTGATTCAAAGGGTGAGAAAATCCTTGGCCCGTCCGTCTATTCCGAGATGGTCTGGAACGCCCGGCAATTGCGGGCACAGGCCGGGCTGAAGCCCATCGACTGGGTCGTTGTGCGCAACCGCGTCGGTACCCAGCGCATGGTCAACAAGGAAAAGATGCAGCGCGCGATCGAAATGCTGTCGCAGCGCATCGGCTTCCGCGTCGCTTCGGGCTTTTCCGAACGGGTGATCTTTCGCGAACTGTTTCCGCGCGGCCTGACCCTGCTGGACCTCAAGGATATTGGCGTCAAACAGCTGAACATCTCGAACATCGCAGCACGGCAGGAACTGCGCGACATGATGCGAGAGCTGAACCTGCCGGGTGTCGAAGTCGATTTCTGATCAGTTGTATTGGAGGCAGGTCTGAGGGGAAAACGGGCAATTCAAAACGCGAAACTCTCAGCCCCTAAGCCAGTCAGTGCTGGGTAATGTCGGGGCCATAACTGACTGATTGGTCCGAAAAGACTACGTGACCACGTCTTTTCAACTCATCAACCAGCCTTTCCAGCTCTTCCTGCTCCAAGGTCTTTAAAAAAAGGGCGTTCATCGTTCCCTTAAGGGTTTTGATCTTCCTAGGACGCGAAGTTCCTCTAGACTTCAAGCTGTCAACAATCGCATCAATTTTTTGATCCAGCGAGCTTGCATTCGAGATTTTGACGAATGGAATCTCGGATAGGTCTGCATGACGGAAAGCGGGGAGCTTCCTTTGTCGCAGATGTGCAATCAATGGGTCGAAGCCTTTGTCACGAGAAATAACATGGAAGTACGCATTGGCGTCTTTAGCAGAGAGTTCTCCTAAGTAGAACGCAATATGAAAGTCCAAGGCGTTCGAGCCATTCCCTGCTATCTTCTGATAAACAGCATTTTCTCCCAAGCTTTGCAGTGCTTGTGCAAAGTCATAAGGTATGCTTTTTTGATTGGCTCCTACGAAAACAATCAAGGTGCAAACATGTCCCCGAAGGAGTTCGAGGTTCTTGGGTTGAACATTTTCAAAGTCGATTAGTATGTAGTTGTTTTTCAAAGGCCGCACTCCAATTCGAGCTCAATGCAAATACAGGACGCCGGATCAGGTCAATATGAAGGTTTCCCTGATTACCCTGCTTAAAACCGCATTGTCGGCAATGGCCTCAAACCAGTTATTCGTTCAAATCCTCACCATTCTCGAACATTCGCTCCAACCCGCCGCTCGTACCCAGCTAAACAAAGGTGTTCCTTCACGACTTTCAGTTTCGGAATCGCTGAACAGAATAGCCTCGGTTTCACCCGGAATCTGATGGCCCGCCGGAACTGTATACCGTGAACAGCTCTTTGGGTTCGTTCACCCCGCGCAGCATGTAACGCCCGACCGAGATGAGGTCTTGCGCGCAGGGGCGTGCCGCGACCGCGACGTCGTCCGAGATCAGGATTCTCTGACCCAGCGACCGGTGCATTCCCGCGATGCGGGCGGCCTGATTGACGGCGGGGCCGATCACCGTGAAATCCAGCCGTGTTTCGGACCCGATATTGCCATACAGGATTTCGCCGGAATGCAGGGCCAGCGTGAAATTCGCAACCGGCAGCCCCTGCGCCTGACGTCTGGCGTTCAATTCATCCATACGGGCTTGCAGCAAGGGCACCGCGCTGAGCGCGGCACGGGCGTCCTCGTCGATTTCGCCGACATCGAACATGGCCATCAGCCCATCGCCCATGAATTTCAGGATATTCCCACCCTTGTCGTGCACAACGCCCACGGCCACGGCCAGGTAATCATTGAGCATGTCGATGATTTCGTGACCCGGCAGGTCTTCTGACAGGTTGGTGAACCCTTCCAGGTCGAAATTCCAGATCACCGCATCGATCTGCTGCAATGATCCGCGACGAATCTCACCCGACAGGACGCGGCGCCCGGCATCACGACCCAGATAGACCCGCATCAGGTCTTCGGTCAGGTTCTGGTTCTTGGCGGATTTAAGCGCCAGCCCCAGATGCGGCAATACCGCATGAATGTGCCTGAGATCGCTGTCATCAAACCCGGACGGCGCATCGCTGGCCCAGGACATCAGGACGCCATCACTGACTTTTTTGGTACCGTCGGGGTGCATCTTCCCCGACCCCTCATACGAGATGCCGGTGGCATAATAATCGGTCGCCCCAACCTCTCTCAGGTCGTTCAACAACGGAAATCGGCTGGGTTCATTATGGTCCACCAGTTTGACCCGGATTTCATCCAGATCCTCGTTCAGCAGCGCATAGAGCGGGCTTTGTTGCCACATCGGGCTGGGCGTATCCGTGTTTTCAAACTTCTCGGACTCACCGCCGGTGCTTTTGTACCAGCTATATCCGGTTCCGCCATAAACCGGGTGCAAGGTCGACTGCGCCGCATGAAACCGCATCAGCGGAATGCCCATATCGACCAGGCTGGTGCAGAAGCCTTCCAGCAACTCTTCCTGCCCGGCACCCTCAAGCCCCTTCTGGACCAACCAGTCAATCAGGGTGTGTGTGGATACCTTGGCAGGTTCGAATGACGTCATTTCAAATTCCGTATCAAGCATGAAACACATCTGGGGACGGCAGGTGCTAATTACCAGTGGTCAATCCACGCCAGCCAACCGTCGCAACATCTGGCGCAGCAAGGCGGCCTCTTTTTCGCTGAACAGGTCCGACAGCCTTGCGTCATAGCTTGCAGCCACCCCGTACAAGTCACGATACACGGCTTGCCCGGCGGGTGTCAGTGTCAGCCATTCCGCCCGACGATCAGCCTCGTCCCGTGTGCGTTTCAGGTATCGGCGCTCCTCGAGCTTGGCAACTGCACGGCTGATCTTGGTCTTGTGCATTCTGGCCCGTTCACCAATTTCCTTGGCGGTCATTTCGCCAAACAGCCCCAGATGGAACAGCACTCGCCATTCGGTTCTGAGCATTCCGTACCGCCCCTTGTAGACAGCCTGAAATTCCAACGAGGCGCGCTCGGCCGCCTGGTTCAGCAGGAACGGCAGAAAATTCTGCAGGAAAAAGTCATCATTTTTTTCAGATTCGTCATGTGTCATGCTTGTTAGTTACAAAATCAACTATTAACCGACAAGCAGCAAACGGAGGAATACGTAATGAACCGTCCGACGGATCCGCATTCATTGACGCAAGCAGCAACGCCTGTTGGTACCCACGCCGGTTACATGCCCGGCTTTGGCAACGACTTTGAAACCGAGGCGCTGCCCGATGCGCTGCCGCAGGGGATGAACAGCCCGCAAAGGTGCAACTACGGGCTTTACGGTGAACAGCTGAGCGGCACGGCCTTTACCGCCAACCCGCCTGAACGCACCTGGTGCTATCGTATTCGCCCGTCGGTAAAGCATTCGCACCGTTACGAAAAAATCGACCTGCCCTATTGGAAATCGGCCCCCTGCATCGACCCGGATGTGATCAGCCTGGGTCAGTATCGCTGGGATCCGGTGCCGCATTCCGACGAAGGTCTTAACTGGATGACCGGGATGCGGACCATGACGACGGCGGGGGACGTGAACACCCAGGTTGGCATGGCCTGCCATATCTATCTGGTCACCGAATCCATGGTCGACGACTATTTCTTCTCGGCCGATTCCGAGTTGCTGGTGGTGCCACAGGAAGGGCGCCTGCGCTTTGCGACTGAACTGGGAATCATTGACCTTGAGCCCAAGGAAATCGCGATCATCCCGCGTGGACTGCTCTACCGGGTTGAAGTTCTGGAAGGCCCGGCACGTGGCTTTGTGTGCGAGAATTACGGCCAGAAATTCGAACTGCCGGGTCGTGGTCCGATCGGGGCCAACTGCATGGCCAACCCGCGCGATTTCAAGGCTCCGGTCGCTGCCTATGAGGATCGTGAAACCCCGTCGACCGTGACGATCAAATGGTGTGGCCAGTTTCACACCACGAAAATCGGACACAGCCCGCTGGATGTGGTGGCGTGGCACGGCAATTATGCACCCTACAAATACGATCTGCGCAATTATTGCCCGGTCGGCGCCATCCTGTTTGACCATCCCGACCCGTCGATCTTTACCGTTCTGACGGCGCCTTCCGGCCAGCCTGGTACTGCAAATATTGACTTTGTCCTGTTCCGCGAACGCTGGATGGTGATGGAAGACACGTTCCGCCCACCGTGGTATCACAAGAACATCATGTCGGAACTGATGGGCAACATCTACGGTCAATACGATGCGAAACCGCAGGGCTTCGTTCCCGGTGGCACCAGTCTGCACAACATGATGATCCCGCATGGCCCCGATAGGGAAGCCTTTGACAAGGCGTCCTATTCCAATTTGGGGCCGGAAAAGCTGGACCAGACGATGTCGTTCATGTTCGAAACCCGGTTCCCCCAGCACCTGACACCGTTTGCCGCCAATGAGGCACCGTTGCAGGACGACTATATCGACTGCTGGACATCGCTTGAGAAGAAGTTCGACGGCACACCGGGCAAGAAATGACCCTCAGACTGGGCTCCCCAGACGGCACCCGTCCTGATGGCGATAAGCATTCCCATTCCGGTTGCAGGCGTACCGTCGCTGCAACCGGAAAACAAAGACGGAGCCTCGGCAGCCAACCTGCTGCAACCGCGCCCGCTCTGGGCTTTGGCGCCTGTCTATTCGGGGTTATGATCGTTTCGAACCACGTACCAAATACAACAATATAGGGGCAAAATATGCCTTTGATGAAATCCTGGGTGGCCTCGGCCAACGACGCGGCGCATCCGTTTCCACTGAATAACCTGCCTTACGGTGTTTTCTCGACCGAAGGAGATGATCCGCGCTGCGGCGTGGCCATTGGCGACATGATCCTCGACATGGCCGCGGCCGAGGCCGAGGGTCTTGTCGCGCTGAACGACTATCCGCTGTTCGACGTGCCCTATTGGAACGATCTGATGGAAGAAGGCCCCGCCGTCTGGGCCGCCCTGCGCGAGCGGCTGACCGCGCTTCTGTCCAAAGGGTCGAAAGAGCAGGAGACTGTTGAACCGCTGCTGGTGCCGATGGCCAAAGCCACGCTGCATATGCCGCTGGTTGTCAGCGAATACACAGACTTTTACGCCGGCAAGCAACACGCCCAGAACATGGGCGCCATCCTGCGCGGCTCGCCCGATCTGCCGGCAAACTGGCTGCATATCCCGATCGGGTACAATGGACGAGCCTCCTCGGTCGTGGTGTCGGGCACGCCGATCCACCGCCCCAATGGCCAGACCAAGGCCCCCGATGCCGAGATGCCGTCCTTTGGCCCCTCGAAACGGCTCGATATCGAGCTGGAGATGGGCGCCATCGTCGGCACCGGGTCGGAGTTCGGCCAGCCGATCACGGTGGACGAGGCCGATGCGATGATCTTTGGCTATGTGCTGCTGAACGACTGGTCGGCGCGCGATATCCAGGGCTGGGAGTATCAACCGCTGGGGCCGTTCCAGGGCAAGGCATTCGGCACCTCGATCTCTCCGTGGATCGTGACGGCTGCCGCGTTGGAGCCGTTCCGCGCGCCCACCCCCCCGCGTGAGAAAGAGCTTTTGCCCTATCTCAAGGGCAGCAAGGACGGGCTATACGACATCGAGCTTGAGGTTCTGATGCAGCCCGAAGGCGCCGACCGCGCCTCGGTCATCGCCAGGACCAACTATAACCGCATGTATTATTCGGCGGCTGAGCAGCTGTGCCATCACGCCATTGGCGGCTGCGCGATGAACCCGGGCGATCTGTTGGGCTCGGGCACCATCTCGGGGCCGGAACGCAGCGAATTCGGCTCGCTTATGGAACTCAGCTGGGCCGGGCGCGAGCCATTTACGCTTGAGACCGGCGAGACCCGCAGCTTTATCGAAGACGGCGACACAATGACCCTGACCGGCGCTGCCAGGGGCGATGGCTATACCATTGGCTTTGGCGATTGCACCGGCACCGTTCTGCCTGCACTCAATTCCCCATTCGGGCGATGACGCACTGAGCTTCATCTTTTTCCAAATACTCCCGCCGGAGGCATCCAACCTCTGCCTTCCGCGCAACCGCAAAAGGACAAAACCAAGATGGCCAAAGCATTCGCGTCCCAGGGGGACATGTCGGAAAAGAAAATCTCGTTCACTGAAGTGGGCGAAGGGCTTTATGCTTTCACCGCCGAGGGTGACCCGAACTCGGGCGTGATCATTGGCGATGACAGCGTGATGATCGTCGAGGCACAGGCGACCCCGCGCCTGGCCAACAAGGTGATCGAATGCGTGCGGTCTGTGACCGACAAGCCGATCACCCATGTGGCGCTGACCCATTACCACGCAGTGCGGGTTTTGGGTGCCAGCGCTTTTGGCGCGCAACAGATCCTGATGTCCGACATGGCCCGCGCCATGGTGGTGGAACGCGGTCAGGAAGACTGGGACAGCGAATTCCAGCGCTTCCCGCGCCTGTTCGAAGGGCATGAAAGCATCCCCGGCCTGACCTGGCCCACCACCACATTCAGCGACACGATGACCGTTTATCTGGGCAATCGCCGGATCGACCTGATGCATCTGGGGCGCGCCCATACCGCCGGCGATATCGTCATCCACGTGCCAGACCAGAACGTGATGTTCACCGGCGACATCGTCGAATATCACTCGGCCTGCTATTGCGGTGACGGGCATTTCAACGACTGGGGCGACACGCTGGACGAGATCAAGTGGTTCGATGTCGACGCCATCGCACCGGGACGCGGCGATGCGCTGGTTGGCAAGGACATGGTCAATGCCGCCATCGAAAACACTCGCGATTTCGTCGAAAGCACCTACCGCCCGGCGGCCAGGGTTGCGGCGCGCGGTGGCAGCCTGAAAGAGGCATGGGATGCAGTCCGCGCCGAATGTGACCCGAAATTCGCCAATTACGCGATCTACGAACACTGCCTGCCGTTCAACGTCGCCCGCGCCTACGACGAAGCCCGTGGTATCGACACGCCTCGCATCTGGACCGCCCAGCGCGATCTTGAGATGTGGGAGGCCCTGCAGGGGTAAGGAAAAACGACCCAGTTTGATCCAGATCGTTTTAGGCGGCGGGATTCAATGAAACCATATGCCAAAGGCTTCGGCACATGTTGCCGGAGCACAGGACATGCAGCACTTTGGCCCATCTGCTTGGGGGGAAGCCCATGAACAAGATCTTTGAAACTCCGCTTTACGGCTATGAACGCAGTCCGGATCAGGACAGCCCGACGCCAGTTCGGCGCAAGGTTATCGTGATCGGCGCGGGCCCGGTTGGTCTGGCCGCGGCGATTGATCTGGCGCAGCAAGGGGTCGACGTCGTGGTTCTGGACGAGAATGACAAGGTCAGTTTCGGCAGCCGCGCCATCTGTTTCTCGCAACGCACGCTGGAAATTGCCGACCGGCTGGGATGCGGGGGCCGACTGGTCGACAAGGGCGTCCTGTGGGACCGGGGCAAGGTCTTCTTCGATGATCGGCAGGTCTATGACTTCAACCTGCAACCGGATGAAGGTTATGCCAACCCTGCCTTCATCAACCTTCAGCAATACCATTTTGAGAACTATTTCGTTGAACGGGTCCGCGAGTTGCAGGCAGAAGGCGCACCGATTGAGATACGCGGGCGCAACAAGGTCGAGGCGATTGGCACGCATGACGATCACGTGCGGCTGGAGGTCGAGACACCAGAAGGACCTTACACAATCGAAGCCGAATGGCTGATTGCCTGTGATGGCGCGACATCCCCTGCCCGGCGGATGTTGGGCATTGATTTCGAAGGACGGATATTTGAAGACAACTTCCTGATTGCAGACGTGATCATGGATGCGGATTTTCCGTCTGAACGCTGGTTCTGGTTCGATCCGCCGTTCAATCGCGGGCAATCCGCGTTGTTGCACAAACAGCCCGACAATGTGTGGCGCATCGACTTGCAGCTGGGTTGGGACATCGACAAGGAACGCGAAAAGCGCCCCGAGAACGTGATCCCCCGCCTCAAGGCGATGCTTGGGGATGATGTCGAATTTGAGCTGGAATGGGTCTCGATCTATACGTTCCAGTGCCGTCGCATGGAAAGCTTCCGCAAGGGCCGTGTCCTGTTTGCGGGCGACAGCGCGCATCAGGTCAGCCCCTTTGGCGCGCGCGGGGCCAATTCCGGCCTTCAGGACACCGACAACCTGTGTTGGAAACTGAAGCTGGTTCTGGACGGGAAAGCACCTGAAACTCTGCTGGACAGCTACAACGCCGAACGCGTGTACGGGGCGGACGAGAACATCCTGAATTCCAGCCGGTCGACCGATTTCATCACCCCGAAATCCGAGATGTCGCGGATCCTGCGCGATGCGGTACTGGACCTGAGCGAGCATTATGACTTCGCGCGCCCGCTGGTGAATTCTGGCCGCCTGAGCCAGCCCTGCACCTATGATGGATCTTCGCTGAATTCTGCGGACGCGCTGAACGGCCCCGCCGGAACGCGCCCGGGTTCGGCCTGTCCAGACGCTCCGCTTGGTGACGAGTTTCTGCTGCCCAAGCTTGCAGGCAAGTTCACGCTTTTGACTATCGATGCAGACGCCCCAGATACCCTGGAAGAAGATGGGATCGAGGTCACGCGACTGGCGCTGTCGGTCAAGGATGATATGACGCTGGCCCTCAAACGCCGCTATCTGGGCGACGCGACCAGCGCAGTCTACCTGATCCGCCCGGACCAGCATGTGGCCGCCCGGCGTGACAGTTACGAAGAAAACACCTTCCGGCACGCGATCCGCAGAGCCTGCGGTAAGGAGTAAGCCCCATGTCAGACCTGATCCTAACCCCGAACATCAAAAACGCCGATGACTTCTATGCCGAACTTCTGGCCGCGCATGAAGGCCTGGAAAAAGCAGACAGCGACGCGCTGAATGCGCGGCTGGTACTGGTGTTGGCCAACCACATCGGTGACAGTACGGTGCTGACGGACGCCCTTCGCGCTGCCGCTTTGACTGACAGTTGACAGGCCCGGACGTGAGCGACGTCGTCCTTTATGACTATTGGCGATCCTCGGCCAGTTACCGGGTGCGGATCGCCCTGAATCTGGCCGGGATCGCGTATCGCCCGGTTGTTGTCGATCTGGTGGGCGGCGCACAAAAGGGCGATGAACATATCGCGCGAAACCCGCAGGGCTTTGTGCCGGTTCTGGATATTGACGGGCTGCGGTTGACGCAATCGCTGGCCATCCTCGACTATCTGGACCGGACCCGGCAGTTGAACCTTCTGCCTGATGATCCGGCGGAACGCGCGCGTGTTCAGGCGCTGGCTTATGCGATCGCCGTCGACATCCACCCAGTCTGCAACCTGTCGGTTGCGCGCTATGCCACGACCCTGAGCCATAACGCCCCCGACATGCCCGGCGACTGGATGCGGAATTTCATCAAACCCGGGTTGCAGGCGTTCGAAACCATGTTGGGTGATTTCGAACAGGCCCCCTACTGTGTTGGGTCAAAGCCCGGTCTCGCCGACCTCTGCCTGATCCCGCAGATCTATAACGCGCGCCGGTGGCAGGTTGATTTGTCGGATATGCCCCGCCTGCTGCGGGTTGAAGAGGCCTGCGCCAATCACCCGGCCTTTGTCGCGGCACATCCCGACGCACATGCGCAGGGTTAACATTGCACAGACCCTGTGTGCATGCGCAGCTAGGTTTTTTTCCTTTTAGGCCTTAGCTTTGAGCCAACAAAGCAGACGAGGTTCCTATGCCCGAGATCACCGGCTATCACGCCCATGTCTATTTCGACGCCGACACGCAGGACACCGCGCGACAGGTCTGTGAAGAGGCGGCCCGCCTGTTCCCTGTTCAAATGGGCCGGATGCACGCCCGAAACGTCGGCCCCCATTCGCGCTGGAGCTGCCAGCTGGGCTTTGCTGCAAGCGCATTCGACCAAGTCATCCCATGGCTGATGCTGAACCGGCAGGGCCTGACGGTCTTCACGCACCCGGAAACCGGTGAACATCTGGAGGATCACCGCGACCGCGCGCTCTGGATGGGTGAGATGCTGGCGTTGGACCTGTCGATCTTCGACAATCTTTAACCCAGCGCCCGTGCCTGATCCCGCAGAACGAATTTCTGCACCTTGCCGGTAGATGTCTTGGGCAGAGTGCCGAACACAACCGTTTTGGGTGCCTTGAAATGGGCCATCCGGTCGCGACAGAAGGCGATAAGCTCTGCCTCGGTTACGGCCGCGCCGGGTTTCAACTCGACAAAGGCGCAGGGCGTTTCGCCCCATTTCTCATCGGGACGGGCCACCACAGCAGCCTCCATCACCGCCGGATGCTTGTAGAGGATGCCTTCGACCTCGACAGATGAAATATTCTCGCCGCCCGAGATGATGATGTCCTTTGAACGATCCTTGAGCGCGATATAGCCATCGGGGTGCATGACACCCAGATCACCGGACGCGAACCAGCCGCCGTGAAAGGCCTTGTTGGTGGCCTCGGGATTCTTGAGGTATCCTTTCATCACCACGTTGCCCTGCATGAATATCTCACCCATGGTTTCGCCATCCGCCGGAACCGGTTCCAGAGTTTCCGGGTCGGCCACCATCAGTCCGGACAACGCGGTATAGCGCACGCCTTGCCGCACCTTAAGCGCGGCGCGGTCTTCAGGTCCTTTGCTGTTCCATTCGTCTTTCCATGCGCAGACAACCGAAGGCCCATAGGTTTCGGTCAGGCCATAGACATGCGTGACCTCGACACCCATCGCCTCCATCGCTTCGATCACGGCCGCAGGCGGCGGGGCACCTGCCGTCATCACCTTGATCTGGTGGTCAAAGTCCTTCAACTCATCCGGAGCGTGGGCCAGCATGTTCAGAACGATCGGCGCACCGCAGAAATGGGTCACTTTCTCGTCCCGGAAAGCAGCATAGATCGGTTCGGCTCGCACCGCGCGCAAGCAAACGGAAACACCTGCATTGGCTGCCATGGCCCACGGGAAGCACCAGCCGTTGCAGTGGAACATCGGCAGGGTCCACAAATAGACCGAATGCTTGGGCATATCCCAGTCCAGCAAATCGGACTGCGCATTCAGGGTCGCGCCGCGATGGTGGTAAACCACGCCCTTGGGGTTGCCCGTGGTGCCCGAGGTATAATTCAGGGTGATCGCGTCCCATTCGTCCGCTGGCAGTGACCAGTCAAACGCGGGGTCGCCTTCGGCCAGCAGGGCATCATAGGTCAGGCGGCCCAGCTTTTCACCGCCGTCGAAGGTGGGGTCTTCGATATCGATGACCAGAATGTCATGATCGACCTGTTGCAGCGCATCTTTCACCACATCCGAAAACTCGGGGTCGACCAGCAGCGCCTTGGCTTCGGCATGGCTCAGGATGAATGCGACAATCGGCGCATCCAGCCGTGTGTTGATTGCGTTCAGAACAGCGCCCGTCATGGGCACGCCAAAATGCGCCTCGTACATTTCCGGGATGTTGGCCGCGATTATCGAAACGGTATCGCCCCGTCCAATCCCACGCGCTGTCAACGCACTCGCCAGACGCCGGCAACGGGCATAGGTTTCAGCCCAGGAATACCGGCGATCCCCATAAACCACGGATGGATAATCCGGGTAGACCTGCGCCGTCCGTTCAATGAACGTAAGGGGCGACAGGGGTGTGTAATTTGCCCGGCATTTGTCCAAATGACGCTCGTAGATATGTGTCGCTGCCATCCGCTGTCCTCCCGAAACGCAGTTTGGGCGAATTGAGCACAAAGTTCGCGTTCTGACAAACCCGTAGAAATACGGCGGCAAAACTGACTGGCGATACGGGATGATACGATCTGGCCCTATCTACATCCGGGCTTTCGCGGTGATCTGAAGCATCTTAAACACATGCCGGGATGAGGCATTTCCATATCCCGTGCACCGCTTCCTCACTGAAAGGACATGTCATGGACGGCACGTTCAACGAAAACGATCTTTCCCGCGTGGTCGAGGCCGACCGCGCCCATATCTGGCACCATCTGATCCAGCATAAACCCTTTGAAACCAATGACCCACGCATCATTGTCGAGGGCAAGGGCATGCGTGTCTGGGACCAGAAAGGCAAAGAGCATCTGGATGCGGTTTCCGGCGGCGTCTGGACCGTCAACGTCGGCTATGGCCGCGAATCGATCTGCAAGGCGGTTTACGACCAACTGATGAAGCTGTGCTATTTCGCCAATTCGGCCGGTTCGATCCCGGGTGCGCTGTTTGCCGAGCAACTGATCGACAAGATGCCGGGCATGAGCCGGGTCTATTACACCAACTCAGGTTCCGAGGCGAACGAGAAGGCGTTCAAGATGGTGCGCCAGATCGCGCACAAGAAATATGGCGGCAAGAAAACCAAGATCCTGTACCGCGATCGGGACTATCACGGCTCGACGCTGGCGACCATGTCGGCAGGCGGTCAGGACGAGCGCACGGCGCAATACGGCCCCTTCGCACCTGATTTCGTGCGCGTGCCGCATTGCATGGAATATCGCAAGCATGAGCTGGATGGCGCACCCGAAGAGAATTTCGGCGAATGGGCCGCAGATCAGATTGAAGCCGTCATCCTGCGCGAAGGCCCCGATACCGTAGGTGCGCTGTGCCTTGAGCCTGTAACAGCGGGTGGTGGTGTAATCGAAGCGCCTGAAGGATACTGGCAGCGCGTGCAGGAGATCTGCAAGAAATACGATGTGCTGCTGCATATCGACGAGGTTGTCTGTGGCGTGGGCCGCACCGGCACATGGTTCGGGTACCAGCAATACGGTATCAAACCCGATTTCGTGACCATGGCCAAGGGCGTTGCATCGGGTTATGCCGCGATTGCCTGCATGGTTACCACCGAGGAAGTCTTTGACTTGTTCAAAGACGATGCCGCGGACCCGATGAACTATTTCCGCGATATCTCGACCTTTGGTGGGTGCACCGCTGGTCCGGCAGCGGCCATCGAGAACATGCGCATCATTCAGGATGAAAACCTGTTGCAGAACTGCACGGACATGGGCGCGCGTATGACGAACAACCTTCTGGCGCTGATGGACAAGCACAAGGTCATCGGCGATGTGCGCGGCAAAGGCCTGTTCCTGGGGGCCGAACTGGTTGTGGATCGTGGCACCAAAGAGCCGGTGGACGAGAAACTGGCGCAGGCCGTTACCGCCGACTGTATGGCGCAGGGCGTGATCATCGGCGTGACCAACCGCTCGATCCCCGGTCGCAACAACACGCTGTGCTTCTCGCCTGCGCTGATCGCTACGGCCGACGACATCGACCAGATCACCGACGCGGTTGACGGCGCGCTGGGGCGTGTGTTCGGGTAAGATCACCGATATTGGCTAAAAAGAAACCGGCGCGTGTTGCGCCGGTTTTTTTGTCGGGATGCCGGTCGTGAATGTGTACGCTCAGCCGTGATTATTCGGCCGCAACACCAACCTTTTCGCCAGTTGCGATCAGGCTGTCCGGAAGAACGAATGCAACCAGAACAAAGACGGCACCCAGTGCGATACCGAGGATATCGCCGGACAGTGACAAAACACCTTCGTAAGTGGATCCCGGAACTGTACCCAAGGTGACTTTGCCGCCAGCAATTTCATCGAGCAGGCCCGTGGCCTTCCAGGCCGGATATGTCGCCATATAGGCCGCAGCGCCTAACAAACCGCCGACGATGAAGAACAAGGCGTCACGGCGACCGGACGCAGCGGCGCAGACCCCTGTTCCCGGACAGTAGCCCGATGCAGCCCAGCCCGCACCCAGTAACAATCCGCCAATGAAGACACCAACATAGGCCGATTTCACCGACATATGGCCGACATCCACAAACCCCAGCATCTGCCCGCCGAACATGAGGATCGAACCGGTTCCGATTGCCAGGAGGATCGTTTTCATCAGCTGGAGTCGACGCAGTGTCAGCATGCCCACAATCCAATTTGGATTCGCTGCGCCAATCCGGTCAAGTACGGCTCCGAAAGCGGCGCCAATGATGATCGCAAGAATGATTTCCATCGCCTTATCCTTTCCGGTAGATCAGCATTGCCGTAGGAATTGCCGCTGCAAATGCCCCGGCTGCAAAGATGTAGCCTGACAGGGCAGTCTGCATCATACCGGACATCATGTGACCGGATGTGCACCCACCTGCCAACCTGGCGCCATAGAGGACGACAAAGCCGCCCAATAGCGCGACCAGGTTTCGGGCCAAGGGCGTATCGCCATAGTTTTCGCGCCAGATCATGGGCAGCTTGCCCTCGCCGCGTTCCAGACCACCTCGCGCCTTGACCGACAAGTACGCGCCCGCGGCCATAGCCAAAACGAAGACAAAGCTGTAGTTCAACGGATTGGATACGTATTTGGCGTATTTGCCATTGGATTTCGCCATGTATGCGTTGGTTGAACTGTAACCGTCATCCGTCTGCGTTACGAATTCTGAATTGACGGTGTCCGCGATAATTCCGTCAAGGATGACGAATTGGGTCGAAACACCGATCGGCTTCACCAGAAGAACCGCCCCGAAGAACACGAGCCCTAGCAAAACACCTCCAACTTTCCAGTTTAGTGTCATGATTTCACCCTTTTCATTTATATTCATAAAATCATATATAATATGATCCGAGGGCTGTTACATGATCTAGATCAAACCGGTCATGCCTGAAACTGGTTGGCGTCATCCCAATGCAGAAGGGATGGATGCCCTGATCCAAGAAGCGCTTGGAATGCACCGCATGTTGCAACAAAAAAGACCGCCCCAAAGGGACGGCCTTTCTTTCACTGTCTCTTTTCAGAGGTTCAGGCAGCCAGAGCAGCCTGAGCTTTGGCGACGATCGCGCCGAACGCTTCCGGTTCGTGCACGGCCAGGTCGGCCAGAACTTTGCGGTCCACTTCGATACCGGCCAGGTTCAGACCGTTGATGAAGCGGGAATATGTCAGAGCCTCGTCATGGCTGCGCACAGCAGCGTTGATCCGCTGGATCCACAGCGCGCGGAAGTTGCGCTTGCGGTTCTTGCGGTCACGGGTCGCGTACTGGTTGGCCTTGTCGACGGCCTGAGTTGCGACTTTGAAGTTGCTCTTGCGACGACCATAATAGCCTTTTGCGGCCTTGATGATCTTCTTGTGACGGGCGTGAGTTACGGTTCCACCTTTAACGCGGGACATCTCTTACATCTCCTCTTAGCGGTCGTAGGGCATGTAGCCCTTGACGATCTTTGCGTCGGGGGCGGACAGGGTGGTGTTGCCACGGGCGTCGCGGATGAATTTCTTGGTCCGCTTGATCATGCCGTGCCGTTTGCCGGCCTGGCCAGCAAGGACCTTACCGGTCGCAGTCACCTTGAAGCGCTTCTTGGCGCTTGATTTGGTCTTCATCTTAGGCATTTCCGTCTCCTTTTTCGGGTTCGGTTTCAGACGCGACTCGGCATGCCATCTCGGCCGGTCACGCGATCAGAAGCGCCGTTTACGCAAGTTCGGTCATACTGGCAAGGGGGTTTGGACCAGAATCTGTGCTTTTTGCAGCCTGGTCAGGCACCGGGGCGACACAAGCCGCCCCGGTGATTGGATTTAGTGTTCGAATTTGCGGATTTCACCGCTCTTCAGCCTTGCGGAGTAGGACGCCAGTTCCTGCCGCACCACTTTCATCAGGAAGTAGAGAGCAAAGACGTTCACAACCGCCATCGCAAAGATCGCCGCATCCGAGAAGTCGATAACGGGGCCGAGGTTGGCCGCAGCGCCGATCACCACGAAGACACAGAAGATGACCTTGAAGATCAGCTCTTTTGTGTGTCCTTCTCCGAACAGGTAGGTCCAGGCCTTGAGGCCATAGTAGGACCAGCTGATCATGGTCGAGAAGGCAAACAGGATCACCGCAATCGCAAGGATGTACGGGAACCAGCTGAACGCGCTGCCAAACGCGGCAGAAGTCAGGCTGACACCGGAATTTCCATCCACTGTTGCGATGGCGGAACCCGCTTCGTTCAGCATGTAGTTGCCGGTTTCAGGATCGATGATCAGCTGTTGCGTGATGATGATCACCAGCGCCGTCATGGTACAGATCACGACGGTATCGATGAAGGGTTCAAGCAGCGATACAAAACCCTCGGTGATCGGCTCCTTGGTCCGAACCGCCGAGTGCGCGATAGCTGCAGAGCCCACGCCCGCCTCGTTCGAGAATGCCGCGCGCTTGAAGCCTTGGATCAGCGCACCGACCATGCCCCCTGCAACACCCAGCCCCGTGAAGGCACCGGCAAAGATCTGACCAAAGGCCCAGCCGATCATGTCCGCATTCATCGCGATGATGACCAGTGCGGTGGCGACATACAGCACACCCATGAACGGCACGACCTTTTCGGTCACCCGTGCAATGGATTTCAGGCCGCCAACAATGACCATGAACACGACACCAGCAAAAACAATGCCGGTAATCCAGCCCGGATAGTCGCCAACGATACCCGCGATCTGTTGATGTGCCTGGTTGGCCTGGAACATGTTCCCGCCGCCCAATGCGCCCAGAATACAGAAGATCGAGAACAGTACCGCCAGGATCTTGCCGCCCGGCAGGCCCAGCTCGTCAAAGCCCTTGGACATGTAATACATCGGGCCACCGGATACTGTACCGTCTTCGTATTCATTGCGGTACTTCACGCCCAGCGTACATTCGGTGAATTTCGACGCCATGCCAAGAAGGCCCGCAAGGATCATCCAGAAGGTTGCGCCCGGGCCGCCGATGCCAACGGCAACGGCCACGCCCGCGATATTCCCCAAGCCCACAGTTCCGGACAGCGCCGTGGCCAATGCCTGAAAGTGGCTGACCTCGCCCGCATCGTTGGGATCGGAGTAATCACCTTTGACAAGGCTGATCGCGTGGCTAAAGAACCGCATCTGCACAAAGGCAAAATACAACGTGAAAACCGTTGCAGCGATCACCAGCCACATAACGATCCACGGAAAGCTGGTTCCGGGCAGCGGCGCAAAGATGAAGCTGACAAACGGTCCGGTCAGGTTCGCAAAGGCCTGATTGATTTTTTCATCCAGTCCCGGCGCCTCTTGTGCAAGGGCAGGGCTGGCGGCAATGGTGGCGGCCGTTACGGCGCCAAGTGTTTTTAGCGTTCTCATTTTAGCCCTCCCCTCAGTTCACGACCGTAACCGGAACGTCGGCATGCATTACCAGATATTGCGTCGAACTGCCGAACAGGCGTTTCTTGATCCCGTCCGCAGATGCCCGACCCACGACGATTTGCGAGCCTCCGTTTTCGACCGTGATGGCGTTCAGCGTTTCCGCAACATCGCCATGGCGCACAATGCCCTGCGCTTCGAATCCCGCAGCCCTGAGGGCCTCAACAGCAGGTGTCACGACACGCGACATTGCCAGATCAACCTCTTCTTCGCGGCGCTTGTGGCGCTGGGCGTTTTCTTCAGGTGTCTGGAATGTGTAAGGTGACCATTCGATCACATAAGCGACCAGCAAATCGCACGTTCCGATCAGCTTTGCCAAATCCTTGGCAAAGGCAATCGCACGCTCGCCGGTTTCAGTCCCGTCGAGTCCTATGACAATCTTTGTTGTCATTTCGTTCCTCCGTTTTTGTTGTTAAGGCCGGGGCCCACGCCCCCGGCAGGGCGGCCGGAACTTGGAACTTTTCAACAAGACCGCCCTTTGGTAAGTATTAGGAAATTTCACTAGGAATTGGAGATTTTTTTGGGCCAATTTCAGTGTAATTTATCGTATTACGCCAAAAATACAGGGAATTTTACTGATTAGCAGAGATTTAGACAATATCGATCAACGCATCCTGCACGAGCTGGAGGCCAATGGCAGGCTCTCGATAGTTGAGTTGGCGGCGCGTGTGAACCTGACCAATACGCCCTGTTCCGAGCGTGTAAAACGACTTGAGAAGAATGGCTATATCAAAGGGTACAGAGCCGTTGTCGACAAAGAAAGAATGGGGCTGGCACTGCTGACCGTGGTGCAGGTATCCTTGGTCGCAACTGCGGAACAATCCCTTGTGAAATTCAATGAAGCCGTTCGGAGTGTTCAGGAAATCGAAAGCTGCCTGATGGTGGCGGGCTCGTTTGATTATCTTCTGACCGTTCGAACGCGCGATATTGCGCATTTCCGGCTGGTGCTGGGCGAGAAGATCAACAAGCTGCCGGGCATACACCAGACCAGCTCTTTTACAGTTATGGAGATTGTAAAAGAGCCGGTTGGCTGACACGACACTCGGGCCCGAGTGTCGGCCTTCGGTTATTCCGGATCCGTGCTGTAGATCAGCCGTTCATCACACGGGGCCACGCGCAGAATGTTAGTCGTGCCCGGTACGTTGAACGGGACACCGGCCGTAACCACGATCTGATCGGTTTCGGTTGCAAACCCCCCTGCCCGCGCCGCGCGGGCCGCGTTGACCACGGCGCTTTTGAACCGCTGGAGTTCTGGCGTCATGACGCAATTGCAACCCCAGCTCAGGCAAAGCCTTCGCGCAGTTCCCATCAGCGATGTCATCGCAATGATCGGAACACCGGGACGTTCACGGGCTGTCAATGAGGCGGTGGTTCCACTTTGCGTAAAGCAGCAGATGGCCTTGATATCGGTCTTTTCAGCAATCTCGCGGGCAGCCGCAACAATGGCATCGGCCACAGTGCTTCCTTTTGCCGTGCGGGACGCGGCGATAATCTGGGAATAGGTCGGGTCGGCCTCGACCTCGATGGCGACCTTATTCATGGTCTGCACAGCCTCAACCGGATAAGCACCTGCCGCCGATTCCGCGCTGAGCATAATGGCGTCCGTGCCCTCATAGATCGCGGTGGCCACATCCGACACTTCGGCGCGGGTGGGCATCGGGCTTTCGATCATGCTTTCCAGCATCTGGGTGGCGACAATGACCGGCTTGGCGGCACTACGGCACTTGCGGACCAGCCTCTTTTGAATGGGCGGCACCGCAGATACCGGCAGTTCCACACCCAGATCGCCCCGCGCCACCATAATCCCGTCCGACGCATCAAGGATGTCGTCGAACGCCTCGACCGCCGCCGGCTTTTCGATCTTCGACAGGATCGCAGCGCGTCCATCAGCCAGCGCCCTGGCCTCGAACACATCCTTGGCGCGTTGCACGAAACTCAGCGCCAGCCAGTCAACGCCCAACTGGCAGACAAACTCAAGATCACCACGGTCCTTCTCCGACAAGGCCGCAAGCGGCAGTACCACATCCGGGACGTTCACACCCTTGCGGTTCGAGATCGCACCGCCGACCTCAACTGTGCAATTGGCAAAGTCCTGACCACAATCTTGAACGATCAGACGGATCTTGCCATCATTGACCAGAAGGCGCGCGCCCGGTTCAAGGGCCGCGAAGATCTCGGGGTGCGGCAGGCACACGCGGGTGGTGTCGCCGGGAGCTGGATCAAGGTCCAGACGGAACGCCGCGCCCTCTTCCAGATCCTCCGCATCATTTGCAAAAACACCAACCCGCAGCTTGGGACCCTGAAGGTCAGCCAGAATGGCAATCGGGCTGTCCAGATCCTTTTCAACCTGCCGAATGATCTTGTGGCGTTCACGTATCTCGTCATGGCTGCCGTGGCTCATGTTCAGACGGAACACATCCGCCCCGGCCTCGTGCAGGGCGCGAATGGTGTCATAGTCACTGGACGCCGGTCCCAGCGTCGCCACGATTTTTACATTCCTCAGGCGTCGCATTGGTCTTGACCTCCTCATGCCGGTTCAGATTGCGCAGATCAGCTTTTGCAAAATGTTACCGCAAACACTGCTGTGGCGCTTATTGCGCAATTCCCTTTTTAAAGCAACTGCCCTACACCTGCGACAAACTAGATGACAGGCTTATGACTTACACCCCGTTTTTTGTTCACGGCGCGGATCGCCCGTCCCGATGGCTGATCACATGCGACCACGCAACCAACATCGTCCCCCCCGAGGTCAATGACGGAGACCTTGGCCTGCCGCGCGAGGATATGGAGCGCCATATCGCCTATGATGTCGGCGCGTATGAGGTATCAAAACATCTGGGCGAGATTCTGAACGCGCCAGTGATTGCCGCCAATTTCTCGCGCCTCGTAATTGACCCGAACCGAGGGGAAGATGACCCCACGTTGTTGATGAAACTGTATGACGGGTCGATCATTCCCGGCAACCGCCATGCCGATGCCGCCGAGCGCGAACACCGCCTGAACATGTGTTATCGCCCCTACCACACAGCGTTGTCCGAGATGGCAGCACTGCCACATGCGGTAATTGTTTCGATGCATTCCTTCACGCGTCAGCTGCGCGGACGTGATCCGCGTCCGTGGCACATTGGTGTGCTGCACACGCCGGACGAGCGGTTCTCGCGTCCTTTGATCGAACGGCTGCAACAGGAAGATGACCTGTGCGTTGGTGTTAATGAACCCTATACCGGCGTTTTGCCGGGTGATGCGATTGACAAGCACTGCACCGCTTTTGGCCGTCCCAATGCATTGATCGAGCTACGCAATGATCTGATCGCCGATCATGCCGGACAACGGCATTGGGCCGAGCGGCTGGCGGTAATCCTGCAAGAAGCGCTGGACGCCAGCGACCTTTGACCGCAAGGTTTTCAGGGACGTTCCACCCCTCACGCCATTGTGAGCAATGCCTCTGATCCCCATATAATGCGGGAAAGGGGATCGTCATGACACATGAGTTTCTGACAACGTTTTTCGGTTGGATGGCCACGCTTAATATCGCGGTTTTGCTGTTCACCACCGTCATGATTCTGCTTTTGCAGGACTGGATCGCTGGCATTCACGGCAGGATGTTTCAGATGGATCGCGCCGACGTGAAACGTGCCTATTTCAGATACCTTGCCAACTACAAGATCCTGACACTGATCTTTTGCATCGTGCCCTGGCTGGCCTTGAAACTGATGTAGGTAGCGCTGACCACAAGCGCCGTTGTTGTAACGACACGGCAGGATTGTTAGGTCAGACGCAACACACACTGCCTTCCGGAGCCACAAGATGGACAAGCAAACCGAAATCGAACTTCAGGCTGCCGCCTTTCGTCGGCTGCAAAAGCACCTGATGGAAGACCGCACCGATGTGCAGAACATCGACATGATGAATCTGGCCGGGTTCTGCCGAAACTGCCTGTCACGGTGGTATCAGGAAGCGGCCATTGAAAAAGGCATCGAGATGGGCAAGGACGAGGCCCGAGAACTTTTCTACGGCATGACCATGGATGAATGGAAAGCCAATTATCAAACCGAGGCCAGCGCTGAAAAACAGGCCGCCTTCAAGGTCGCGTTTGAAGAGAATGTAACGAAAAAGGGCTAGGCCCAATACGAAAAAGGCCCGCCAGATTGGCGGGCCTTTTTCTTTAGATCGCCGCCTTGCGGCTTTCGTCCAGATAAATCTCGCGCAAGCGTTTTGCAATCGGCCCCGGCGTACCGTCACCCAGCGCAACTCCGTCGATTTCAACCACCGGCATTACAAAGGCACTGGCCGAGGTGGTGAATGCTTCGTCCGCCTCTTTGGCTTCGTCGATGGTGAACAGACGCTCTTCGATTTCCATCTGCGCCTCAGCCGCCATGCGCAGCACGGCCTTTCGGGTGATGCCGTGCAGGATATCGTTGGACAGCGGGCGGGTGACAATCTTGCCGTTTTTGACGAAATAGGCGTTGTTGCTGGTGCCCTCGGTCACAAAGCCTTCCTCGACCAGCCATGCGTCGTCGCAACCTGCCTTCTTGGCCATCATCTTGCCCATCGACGGGTAGAGCAATTGCACCGTTTTGATGTCGCGGCGGCCCCAGCGGATGTCTTCGATCGAGATGATCTTGGCGCCTTTCCTTGCCGCCGGGCTGTCAGCCAGCCCCGGCTTGTTCTGCGTGAACAGAACGAGGCTGGGCTGGGTATCTGCCGACGGAAACACAAAATCCCGGTCGCCATCGCTGCCGCGCGAAACCTGCAGATAGACCAAACCTTCCTCGATACCGTTCAGCTCAATCAGCTTACGGTGGATTTCCAACAGTTCATCCTTGGTGCAGGGCTCGGCCATCTCCAGCTCGTCCAGCGAGCGCTTCAGACGGACTGAGTGACCTTCGAAGTCGATCAGCTTGCCGTCCAGCACACTGGTGACTTCGTAGACCGCGTCCGCAAACAGGAAGCCACGGTCAAAAATGGAAACCTTGGCCTCGGTCTCCGGCAGATATTCGCCATTTACGTAAACGGTGCGGGTCATGTTCGTCTCCTCAACCCCAAAGTGCGGCCGCAGGCGGGTGCACTCCGGCGTCGTCAAAATCCAGCGGGGTGTCGCGGTCTTCGGCCAACAGAAGCGGGCCGTCAAGGTCCGTTACCATCGCACCCTGCGCCAGCAATGTCGCAGGTGCCATGGCAAGCGAGCTGCCGACCATACATCCCACCATAATGTCATAGCCTTCGGCAATCGCCGCCTTGCGCAACTCCAGCGCCTCGGTCAGGCCTCCGGTCTTGTCGAGTTTGATGTTGATGACATCATATTTGCCCTTCAACTTGGGCAGGCTGGCGCGGTCATGGCAGGATTCGTCAGCACAGACTGGCACCGGGCGCTTCATACCGATCAATGCGTCGTCATCTCCTGCGGGCAATGGCTGTTCCACCAACGCCACGCCCAGCCGCACCAGATGCGGGGCGAGGTCGGCGTAAACTTCGGCCGACCAGCCTTCGTTTGCATCCACAATGATCTTGGAGACCGGAGCACCGGCTCGCACTGCCTCAAGCCGGGGCATATCATCAGGTGTGCCCAGCTTGATCTTCAGAAGCGGGCGATGCGCGTTCCCGGCGGCCTGCGCCTGCATTGCCTCGGGGGTGTCCAACGACAATGTGTAGGCGGTGATCTCGGGGCCGGGCTTGGGCAGACCTGCCAGGTCCCAGGCGCGTTTGCCGGTTCGTTTGCACTCCAGATCCCACAGGGCGCAATCCACGGCGTTCCGCGCGGCACCTGCTGGCAGCAGATCCATCAGCGACCGGCGGGTGACATCCGCGGGCAGACCGGCAATCTCGGCCTCAACGGACTCCAGCGTTTCGTCATAACGCGCATAAGGAACGCATTCGCCCCAGCCCTGATGAGTTCCGTCCGACACCCGAACCGTCAGCACCTTTGCTTCGGTCCGCGACCCGCGCGAGATGGTGAAGACCTGCGCCAGCCGGAACACATCGCGAGAAACCTCAATCTGCACGCACCCGTTCCTTCATCTTTTCCCAAATACTCACGCCGGAGGTGAAACAGCCCCGCCACCGGCGCGTTGTTCAGATCACATTGCGGCCAGCGCGTCCACCAGCTTGCCCGAACCAAAGCGGAACGGGTCGGTCGCAGGCAGGCCCATATCCGCTTCGATCTTGGCCAGGTAGGCGGTCGCCTCAGCCTCGGACATGTGCTGCGTGTTGACCGAAACGCCAACAACCTGACAATCCGGGTTTGCCACTTTGGCCAGTGCCAGCGCGGTGTCGCGCAGGGCTTCCAATGTCGGCAGTTGATAGGTTGGCAAGCCGCGCATATGCGCACGGGTCGGTTCATGGCTCAGGATCAGGGCGTCCGGCTGGCCGCCATGGATCAGTGCCATGGTCACGCCGGAATAGGATACGTGGAACAATGATCCCTGCCCTTCGATCAGATCCCAGTGATCCTCGTCATTGTCCGGTGTCAGCCATTCGACCGAACCAGCCATGAAATCGGCAATGACTGCGTCCAGCGGCACACCGTCACCGGTGATCAGGATGCCGGTCTGGCCGGTCGCGCGGAAGGTCGATTTCATCCCGCGCTCACGCATCTCGGCGTCCATCGCCAGCGCGGTGTACATCTTGCCAACCGAACAGTCTGTTCCGACGGCCAGACACCGCTTGCCCTTGCGTTTGATCCCGTTTGCGATCGGGTAATCGATCTCGGGCACCCGTACATCGTGCAGTTTTCGTCCTGTTGCTTCGGCAACCGCTACCAGGTCGGGCTCATCCCGCAGCAGATTATGCAACCCCGAGGCCAGGTCGAACCCTTCCTCAAGCGCCATAACCAGAACCTTTTTCCAGTCCTGGCTGATCACACCGCCGCGGTTTGCCACGCCGATCACCAGCGTCTTGGCTCCGGCTTCTTTCGCTTCGGTCAGGGTCATGTCAGTCAGGCCCAGATCGGCCTTGCAGCCATCCATTCGATACTGGCCCACGGCGTTTTCCGGACGCCAGTCCTTGATCCCAACAGCCACTTTGGCCGCTAATTGGTCGGGCGCATCGCCCAGGAACAGCAGGTACGGTGTCTCGATCATTGCGGTCACTCCTTTGATTCCGGGGCAGGCTAGAGAAGCGGCAAAACGAGCGCTTCGCGTTTTGGCCCGTCAACCACGACCTATGCGCGAGTTTCTTGTGCAATATTCGCAATATGCGCAAAAATCTTCGAAGTTTTCAAAATGATTAAACTTTAATCGCCCCGGTCGGGCAGTTTTGAAGCCGCTTTCTGCAACCGCATTGCCGCAGATGCACAATCGCTCTTGCGCCGCACCACGCAATTTAATACCTCATTGAGCAGAAAAATCGTAATTTCATTACTCAGACGAGGTCCAGATGAGCTTTCGCATCCAACCTGCCGCACCGGCGCGCCCCAATCGCTGTCAGCTGTTTGGCCCGGGATCGAACACCAAACTGTTCCAGAAGATGGCAGCATCCGCCGCAGATGTGATCAACCTCGATCTTGAAGACTCGGTTGCACCTTCGGACAAGGATGCGGCCCGCGCCAATGTCATCGAAGCACTGAACACCGTGGATTGGGGCAACAAATACATGTCCGTTCGCATCAACGGATTGGACACCCCGTACTGGTATCGCGACGTTGTCGATGTACTGGAACAGGCGGGCGACCGTCTGGATCAGATCATGATCCCCAAAGTCGGCTGCGCGGCGGATGTCTATGCGGTAGACGCACTGGTCACTGCCATTGAACGCGCCAAAGGTCGTGCCAAACCGATCAGCTTCGAGGTTATCATCGAATCCGCAGCTGGCATCGCCCATGTCGAAGAAATCGCGGCCTCCTCGCCCCGTTTGCAGGCTATGAGCCTGGGAGCTGCGGATTTTGCTGCCTCGATGGGGATGCAGACAACCGGCATCGGTGGCACGCAGGAAAATTACTATATGCTGCACGCGGGTGCGAAACACTGGTCCGACCCATGGCATTGGGCACAGGCCGCCATCGTTGCCGCGTGCCGCACCCATGGCGTGCTGCCAGTCGACGGGCCCTTCGGTGATTTCAGCGATGACGAGGGGTACATTGCGCAGGCCAAACGCTCGGCCACGCTGGGCATGGTCGGTAAATGGGCGATCCACCCCAAGCAGATCGCGCTGGCCAATCAGGTGTTCACCCCATCAGAAGAAGCCGTGTCAGAGGCCCGAGAAATTCTCACCGCGATGGAACAGGCCAAAGCCAATGGCGAAGGTGCGACAGTTTACAAAGGACGTCTGGTCGACATCGCGTCGATCAAGCAGGCCGAGGTAATCGTGGCACAGGCCGAACTGATCGCGGCCAACGGCTGAGAACCAAAAAAAGGCGCCTGCCCTGGCGCCTTTTTCAGGTGTTTTCTGGCGTCACCGCCCAAAGACAGCATTCGGCGTCCAGGTGAACCTTTCGCCCTTTTTACCCGACTTCATCATCAGGCAGGATGTTCCAAGCTTCTGGAAATAGATGATCTTGAGCGGGTACCACCCGGCCTTGGGCACTTCGACTTCGGTCCGCTGGTTGGCCTCGCAGCCCTGAATACCCGTGACATAGCCGATATTCTGGCCTCCGACGAATGCTTCTATCCCGTCATTCGACCAGGTTTCCAACTCGTAAACCCCAGGCGAGTCGAACCGCATATATCCCGTAATCTCGGCGGCAACATTGTAAGCTCCGTCGAATGTCATGACATTGTCACCCTGATTGGTGTCCCTGTAATCCAATCCCTGCAACGGTTGCCCAGGCTGTGCTTTGGACAGCATGCTTTTTGCCTGACTCAGATCGCGGATCTTCTTGTGTTGATTGCCCGTGCCAATGTATTTCACATTCAGCCCCGCCTTCGGAGAAGGCTGCGGGTTGGCAGGTTGCAGTTTCAGCGGGGCAGACAAGGCGGCCCCGGCAACCACTGACAAGGCAACTGCGGCCGCCACTGTTCGAACGCGTTTCATCGTAATCTCCCTGTTTGCGTGCCGTTATGGCTGTGCATATCCACTGGCAACGTCATTTCCACGACATTAGGCCGTGAGTTTTCGCCCTGCAAGTGAGTGTGCCTTCACAATTCAAGACGTCACGCCCGTAAATTCTTGGGCGAACCCATAACCACATAGGATGTGATCGAGGTGACATGCGGCAGCGTTCCCAACACCTCGGTATGGAAGGTCTTGTAAGACGGCAGGTCTGCACATTCGACCCGCAGCAAGTATTCGATTGTTCCCGTGATGTTGTGGCACTCAACAACTTCCGGCGCTTGTTGGAGCGCGCGTTCAAACCCCTCCTGCGCGGCCTTCGTATGCTCGCCCAGCCCTACACCGATGTAGGCGACAAAGCCGATACCCATCGCCGCCGGGTCCAGAACTGCGCGATACCCCGTGATCACCCCGGTCTTTTCAAGCTCTTGCACGCGGCGCAGACAAGCAGAAGGGGAAAGGCCCACACGCTCGGCCAGATCCAGATTGCTGATCCGTCCGTCGCGAGATAGCTCTTGCAATATCTGGCGGTTTATCCGGTCATTCTTCATCATTGATTGCACAATTACAGGAAACACGCACAAAAAAGCAATTTCATTTGCCGCAGCGCGGACAATACTTCGCTCCATGACTTATGACATCCTGATGGCCCTGATCGCCTTTGCCTTCGTAACCTCGATCACACCGGGGCCGAACAACCTGATGCTGATGGCTTCGGGGGCGAATTTCGGCTTCCGACGCTCGATCCCGCATATGTTGGGCATTGGGCTTGGCTTTACCTTCATGGTGCTGCTTGTCGGGGCCGGTCTGGTGCAGGTCTTTGACCGGTATCCCGTCAGCTATACGGTGTTGAAAGTCCTGTCGGTGATCTATCTGCTCTATCTGGCCTGGAAGATCGCGCATGCCGCGCCGGCAAACAGCGCCGAAGCCACCGGCGTGCCCATGACATTTCTGCAAGCCGCAGCGTTTCAATGGGTAAACCCAAAAGCCTGGGCCATGGCCCTGACCGCCACCACGGCCTATACACCAGATCGGACGATGTATGCGATTGCCATCGTTGCGTTTGTCTTCGGAGCCGTCAACTTACCGTCCGTCAGCACATGGACCGTTCTGGGACAGCAGATGGCCCGGATGCTGACGAACCCGCGCCGATTGGTCGTATTCAACTGGACAATGGCTGTGCTGCTTGTGGTTTCGCTCTATCCCGTGCTTTGGCCGGGGTGAGTTTCCTCAATGGTCGATTTCAGTGATTGTTTTGCTGGGCATGTCGGGAATGTGCTGGCAAGCAAACGAATCTCTTAATCTGATCAACGGCTTTTGACATGAAAGATGCCGCTTCCGTGTCATCTAGTTGCATCTGAGGCCAGCCAGCGGCATATAGCTAGGAAAATTCACGCAGATGAGGCGTCATGACCCAGTATCTGGATTTCGAAAAACCGCTGGCCGAGATCGAAGGCAAAGCTGAAGAGCTGCGCGCGCTGGCCCGTGCCAACGAAGAAATGGATGTGGCCGAAGAAGCCGCCGCGCTGGATGCCAAAGCCTCCAAGCTGCTGGATGAACTCTATCGCGACCTGACACCCTGGCGGAAGTGCCAGGTGGCGCGTCACCCGGAACGCCCGCATTGCAAGGATTACGTGGACGCATTGTTCACCGAGTTCACACCGCTGGCTGGTGACCGGAACTTTGCCGACGATCTGGCCGTTATCGGTGGTCTTGCGCGCTTTAACGATCAGCCGGTGATGGTGATCGGCCACGAAAAGGGCAGCGATACCAAGTCGCGGATCGAACGCAATTTCGGGATGGCCCGCCCCGAGGGCTATCGCAAGGCCGTGCGCCTGATGGAGATGGCGGGGCGTTTTGGCCTGCCCGTCATTACCCTGATCGACACCGCTGGTGCCTATCCTGGCAAAGGAGCCGAGGAGCGCGGTCAATCCGAGGCGATTGCCCGGTCGACCGAGATGTGCCTGAAAATCGGCGTGCCGCTGGTTTCGGTCATCATCGGCGAAGGCGGCTCGGGCGGCGCTGTGGCGTTTGCGACCGCTAACCGTGTGGCGATGCTGGAGCATTCGGTCTATTCGGTGATCTCGCCAGAAGGCTGCGCATCGATCCTGTGGAAAGATGCCGAAAAGATGCGTGAAGCGGCCGAGGCGCTGCGTTTAACCGCTCAGGATTTACACAAGCTGGGCGTATGTGACCGGATCATCCCGGAACCCAAGGGTGGCGCACATCGCGATCGCCCGTCTACGGTTGAGTCGGTGCGCGCGGCCATCACCGCCATGTTGGCGGAATTGGACGGCAAGGATGGGGCGGCCCTGATAAAAGACCGCCGTCAGAAATTCCTTGATATCGGGTCGAAAGGGCTGGCGGCGTAACCGTCAGCCACCCAACCTGCGCAGCAAAGCAACCGAAGGCTCACCTGTCACGGGCAGACCGTTGGCGCTTTGATAAGCGCTGATGGCTGTGGTGGTGTTGTTTCCGATCACGCCATCTGCGCCTTGCGTGTCATACCCCGCAGATGTCAGGCGGCGCTGCAATTCCTTGCGGTCGTCCAGCGTCAGCCCACTTGCGTCCGGCCCAAACGAGGCCTGAAACGGCGCGCCGCCCGCGATCCTGTCCGCCAGATGACCGACACCAATCGCGTAGCTGTCCGAGTTGTTGTAGCGTTTGATCACCTGGAAATTGCGGAACACGGCGATGCGGGGGCCAGGTTTTTGCGGCTGCAATACGGCCACCGAAGTACCGGAAACGGTTCCGGCCTCTCCGCCCCAGGGTTGGCCCCGCACCCAACCTGCACGCGAAAGATAAGCAGCGGTCGAAGCCAGCGAATCTGTCGGATCATCTGACCAGATGTCGCGCCGCCCGTCGCCGGTGAAATCCACGGCATAGGCAAGATACGAGGTCGGAATGAACTGCGTGTGCCCCATCGCCCCGGCCCAACTGCCGGTCATGTTGGCAGGCGTGGTATCGCCGTTCTGGAGGATCTTCATCGCCGCGATCAGCTGGCTTTCAAAGAACTGCCCGCGCCGGCCATCATAAGCCAGCGTAGACAGCGCCGATACAACGGGCACATCACCGCGGCGCGCGCCATAGCGGCTTTCCAGCCCCCAGACGGCCACGACGATTTCCTTATCAACGCCATATTGCGCCTCGATCCGCGACAGAGTGCCGTTATGTTGCCGCAGCATCTGCTGGCCGGTGCTGATCCGCTCGTCCGACGCCGCGATGGCTAGGTAATCTTCGAGGCTGCGCTTGAATTCGACCTGATTTCGATCGCGTTCGATTACGTCGGGCAAATACCCGGCCCCCTGAAAGGCGCGGTCAACGGTTGTCCGGGAAATCCCCTGCGACACTGCCCTGCCCTTGAAACCGGCAACCCAGGCATCCCACCCGGCATTGGGAACAGCCCGCATCCGGGTTGCAGGCGTGCCGGACGGAGCGGCACCGCCCGTGCAGGCGGCCAAAAGCGTTGATCCGAGGCAAATGGAAAAGGTCCGGCGAGTGATCATGGTTTGGGTCTGCTCTTGTTTGTGATTTGCCGCAAGAGTAACCCAGCCGGGTTGCACAGGCCAGAACAGTGACACCTTGGAAGGGCGCTTTGACGATGTCGGCAGGAAGCCGCTCAGCTGACCAGCAAACGCAGCCCTTGTGTCACATCCGAGCGCACTGCCAGCCGCAATCCCGGCTCGTCCCCGGCCTTAAGCGCGGCGATGATCAGCTTGTGGTAATGTGGCGGCTCTGCGCGTCTGAGGCGTCCGTAAAGAGCCCGCATCGTCGGCCCAAGCTGCAGCCAGACAGTTTCGGCAATGGCCAGCATCGCAGGAGCCTGAGCGCGCAGATACAGGGTTCTGTGAAATTCCAGGTTCGAACGGATATAGCCAACCGCATCCCGTTTGGTCACCATCTCGGCAACTGTCATGTTGATGCTCTGCAACCTATCGATCAGGGCCATGTGTGCCCTGGGCAAGGCCCGGCTTGCCAGTTCGACCTCAAGCAAGGCGCGCAAGGCAGCCAGTTCCTCAATCCGGTCATTCGTCAGCTCCGGGGTCGATACCCGGCCCGATGTAGACAGGAACAATGCCCCTTCTGCGGCCAGGCGGCGCACCGCCTCTCGCGCCGGGGTCATTGAGACGCCGAACTCCTTGCCGATGCCCCGCAGGGTCAGGGCCTGCCCCGGTGCCATCTCACCATGCATGATCCGGGATCGCAGTGCCCGGTACACCCGGTCATGTGTTGCGGTCTGGGTTTCGGAAGGGCGCGCGGTCAACATATGCTCATGTGATCACAAAAAGGCGCCACGTCAACTCGGCTCGGTATCAAATCTGTAGCGATGCAACTCGGACCCGTTGTCGCGCAACCAGCGGCGGGGCGGCTTATACGGGCCAAATATCTTTTCGACCTGCGCCCAGAAGGCAGGTGAGTGGTTCATCTCGGCAAGATGTGCCACCTCATGCGCCGCAACATAGTGCAACACATCAGGAGGCGCCAGAATAAGGCGCCACGAAAACATCAATCCGCCATGCGAGCTGCACGACCCCCAACGCGACCGCGTGTCACGCAGGCTGAGTGTCGTGTACGAACGCCCCAGCATGGCTGCATAATCATCACAGGCTCCGGTCAACCGGTCCCGCGCCAGTTCCTTCAGGAACCGGCCCAACCTGCGGGCCTCGGCTCCTGTGGGCACGGCAACCTCATCTGCATTCAGCAGAACCCGCCGCCCGGTTGCAGGAACGATTCGGCGCGCTTTCCCTTCGATCGGGATCACTTGCCCAAACTGCACGGTGGTCATATCGGGCCGACCCTGAAGATGCTGCCGGATCCACCCTTCTTTGGTGCGCGCAAAACTCAAGGCCTCAGATTCCGGCACGCCATTCGGGTAAGTCAACGTGACGCGCCCATCCAGCTGGGAGATTCGCAGGCTGATACGCCGCGCCCGGGCCGATTTGCGCAATCTCAGTGGCACCGGCGGTGTCCCTGGCAATGCGTGCTCTCCCATATCGCGACCTCTCTTGCGCAAAGACTTTGACAGTGCCCTCTGCCTGTGGCAGGTGAGCTGAATCATTTAGACGACTCACCTGATATCAAGGGGATTTGACATGCCCAAGGAAGAATGGGGCGTAAAGCGTGTTTGCCCGACAACCGGTAAGCGGTTTTACGACCTGAACAAGGACCCGATCATCAGCCCCTACACTGGCGAGATCGTGGAGCTTGAAACATCCAAAAGCCGTATGATCTCGGCGGATGCAGAAGACGCAGCTTCGGTCAAAGCACGTGAAAACACGGCGGATGACGATCTGGTTCTGGACGATGATGACAACGTCGACGTGGATTTGGATGACGATCTGCTGGACGATGATGATGACGACAATGATGATGTTTCTCTGGACGACATCACCGACATGTCATCAGACGACGACAACTGACCAAGTAAAAGGCGATCCCCAGGGTCGCCTTTTTCACCTGAGGAGCAGCCCGGGTGAAAATTCGCGCCCGATTCAAACTTTGGACTTGCACTCGCTGCCGCTGTCTCCTAAACGTCCGTCCACCGTACCGATGGTACAATGATGGGGCCTTAGCTCAGTTGGGAGAGCGCTTGCATGGCATGCAAGAGGTCAGGGGTTCGACTCCCCTAGGCTCCACCAAAACCTAACAATACAACCAGATAGCAAGCATTAGAGCGGTGTGACACACAGGTGTGACACAAAATGAAGCTGTATGCATATCTCTCTCTGTCCCGACACGGCATCTACTACTTCCGTTGGCCCTTGCCCGACACAAGACCAAGCACCAAATGTCGGGCAGTGCATTGATCTGTCGCCCACCAGCCCCGGAAAACATCATTCCAACGGATCAGAGGCCGACGATGCACTAACAATCAAACTGGACCAGTCAGATGAGGCTGTTCACTATCAACAGCGGCCTCGTGATCACCAAACATAAACTGGCTAAACTGGTTGTTTGCGAGTGCGCCTTTGCTAAGTAGCTTACTCAAACCCCCCACAACGAGCTTCGCCGATAGCGTCATGGTGAGGTCCATAGCAACCCTCTGCACCATGGCCATGCCAGTCACCGTGGTGATGCCTGTCCGTGCATGCGGCCATAGCTATGAGTATAGCCAAAAACGCCACCGTTCCCCGGGTTGCTTTTATGCTGAAGCTCTGACCCATTTGCGAAGCACTTTGCCAACAACTTGGCAAACTACGCTTTGACACATGTCAACACTCAACCACAGCGTCGCCCAAATCACTGCAGTTAGGGGTTTAGTACGAAGGACCTTCTCGTGTTGCTGTCTAGGAAAAGGGGAAGCTTCAATCAATTGTCCGAACAAAAAACTGGTCGTGATCCGAAAAACCAAAGGGCTGGCGTTGTCATGCTTGGTCTGCTGCAGTAGCGTCCTGAACCATGGTCATCCGACGATACTCAATTGTGCTACTAGTCAGCGTTCTGGTCACCCTGACCGGTTTTGGCACCGTTGTTCATGCGCTATCAGATGGCTGCATCGGCCTTCACTGTGAAAGCCACATGCAATCAACAGAACACGCTTCCGTGGCTAAAAATAGCATCGATAAGTCGTCCCCAAACAGCCACCATGACCCGGACAGTTCAGGAACCGGCGAGTGTAATCCCTCTATCTGCCAAGCCATTGTTTTGCTCGCCCAGAACGGAGAAGCCGCGCAGGATCAACGTGAAATTGATCCAGAGTTTCAGATTGGAACTCAAGCCAAGCCGATTGAACCGGATAACCCATACAAGCCCCCTGACCTTTGAAGCAGCGTAAATCCTTGCGAACATCTGCGACCTGCGCGTGCCGCTGTTCGCAGTGAATCGCAGCACTACCAGCTTCCAAAAGTCAGGATCAACTCATGAGAAAAAGTCTCTTATTCATCGGCGCAGGCACCGTCGCAGCCGTCGCCGCTTTCATAACCCTTCGGCCCGGCCCAATCGAAGAGGCCACATCGCCAGAGACAGGCACAGGCGGCGCCATAGTCGCAATTCAGATGCCGCCAATCGAGGGCAACGCAGTAATCGGTCAGCGTGTCTTTGATGTCTCTTGCGCTGCTTGCCACGGCGTCAATGCGGTCGGTGTAGAAGGCGCGGGACCGCCTCTGATCCACAAGATATACGAGCCCAGCCACCACGCTGACGAAGCCTTTCAGAGGGCGGTTTCACAAGGTGTAAGAAGCCATCATTGGCAGTTTGGTGACATGCCGCCGGTCGAGGGATTGACGCGAGGTGACGTTGCCATGGTGATCGCGTACATTCGTGAAATTCAACGTGCCAACGGAATAAATTGAGGACAGGACCATGAAAAAGATCGTAACTCTCGTAATCATGGCTGCTATTCCCAGCGGGGTACTGGCGCATTCCAAGGCCGAAGAAACGACACCTGCCAATGGGGCGACTGTAACCTCTGTGCCCGCTGAAATTGGCCTCAGCTTCACCAAGGACATCCGGCTGACGCGGATAGAGATGGCCCATGAAGAACACTCGGCAGTAAGCCTAGATTTGGGGGACCAGACAAGTTTTAGTCAGGAGTTCACGATCCCACTGCCGGGCAATGGAACCGGCACCTATGTCATCGAGTGGCGTGGTTTAGGTAAAGACGGCCATGCGATGCAGGGCGAGTTTTCCTTTTCCGTGGAATGAGCATGCCAGACATTTGGGGAGTTGTCGCAATCCTCGCAAAGCTGGTGCTCTACATCGGCTTTGCTGGGTCCACCGGGCTTGTCGCCGTTAAGTGCCTTTATTCCGAACTAGTCGCGCCGGTAAGCCTTGCGATGAAGCGCCAAGCCTTGGTCTTGGCGTGGCTTTCCCTCGCAGCAACGGTATTTGGTTTCATGCTCCGAGGAGCCGCCTTAACGGGCGGAGTTGACGGCATGGTCGATCCAGAGATGCTTGGCTTGCTTTGGCAGACCTCCGTAGGCGACGTACTTGCTTATCGCCTTTCAGGCGCAGTTTTGATCCTTGTGGGACTGTCTGTTCCTCGCTTTGGTCTATGGATCGCGCTGTTGGGTGGCACATTGGCCATTTGGTCCTTTGCACAGATCGGACATGTGCCGGAACTGGAGAGTGTTGGCGTCCAACTCTTGCTGCTGTTGCACCTGCTGTGTGTGGCCTTTTGGGTGGGTATATTTGGCCCGCTGCGGAGTATGGCTCTCATGCCTGAACACCTGACAGATGCAGCAGTGTTAGGGCACAGGTTTGGACAGGCTGCTGCACTTATTGTGCCAACGCTAGTCGCGGCGGGTCTGTGGATGGCTTGGTTGCTTGTCGGCAATCTCCAAGGGCTCTTGTTCACTGGCTACGGGCAGGCGCTGTTGATCAAGGTGTTTCTTGTGGCACTGCTGTTGATCCTCGCCGCTGCCAACAAGCTCCGATTTGTTCCGGCCATGCAAAGTGGAGAGGCAATAGCAGCGCAACGCCTCGCCCGATCCATCGAGGTTGAGGCAATAATCGTATTAGTGGTGCTGGCGACAACGGCGACACTCACGAGCGTACTAACGCTTCCGAGTTAAGGTAGGTAGAGATGAACAATCACCTTTGCGCACTGGCTATATGCAGCATTGGTACGAGCCTTGCTGCAGATCATGAGTTGATAGATAGAGACCTAGCGAATGGGCAGGAACTCTACGCAGTGCACTGTGCCTCATGCCATGGAGTGAATCTGGAAGGACAACCTGACTGGCAAACACCCAACGATGACGGGGTGTTGCCCGCGCCACCACATGACGTGACAGGGCACACTTGGCACCACGACAACCAGCTACTGTTCGAGTACACCAGACTAGGTGGGGCAGACGCATTGGCAGCACGCGGCATTAAAGACTTCAACATTGGTATGCCGGGTTTCGAGGGCACGCTGACTAACGAAGATATTTTGGACGTGTTGGGTTACATACGCTCCACATGGCCCGACGATGTTCAGCAAATGCAGGCCAGCCGCAACCTTCCCCACCAGTAAAAGACAGCTGGCCTCGTAAAGGTTTGGACGTACACAGTACACCGTAGCGGGTTGTGCAACATCAAGTGTGACTTAAAGAGAAGCCACAGTGCAAACAAGAAATCTACAATAGTATTTACGATCAGTGTATCAGGCGTTCGGCGGCGTTTCCCGCAGGCTCCACCATATCCAAACAAAAAAACAGAGGGCAAACACTGGAGCGGCGTGGCACACAGGTGCGACCCAAAATGAAGCTGCATACTTATCTCTCACTTTTCAGACACAGCGTTGAACGATTAAGGTCGGCACCTTGGCGATATCCATCGAGCCTATGTTCCCGGCATATGGAAAGATGGGGTTACTCGACCCGAGAAAGCAGCAGAAAAACAGGTAAGAGGTCGTCGAACAATTCTATAGTTCTTTCAATGAGGTTTGGTTCGATTGCAAAGGCGGGATTTCCCAGATCCATCCAGACGGTAAAGCCTTTGCGGCGCAATGCTTCATCATTTGGATGATCTTTGTCAAAACCGGAGGGAACACGTTTCAATTCAGGATCCCCGACCCGGAATCCACGCTTTCGCATCTCAGCGGCAAGCTGTATCATCTCTGCCCCTTTGGGGCCTGCCATCTCTGTTCGAAAGGCATCCAACGCTTCCTTTTCGTACTGAAACACCCCGCAGCCAAGCGCCAGATCATCGGGTGAGAGCCCAAAGAACCACATCGGTGGCTGATCCGCATTCCCGTCAGGGATAAACGCAATATGCAGGTGTGCGTTGTAAGGTGTTTTGTCCTTGGAAAATCGGACATCCCGATGAATCCGAAAAATCTTGCTGCTGTGGTTCTGGCCAGTCAGATCAAGCAATGCATCCGCCATGTTATCCGCGAAGTGCCTGCTGGCCTCCTTCAAATGGGTCTCGTAAATTGCTTTGTTGGCTGCAAACCATTCCTTCGTGTTATTGGCCCGCAAGTGCCTGAGAAAACCAAGCGCTGCGGGTGAGAAACTGTCAAATTTGGCCATTGATTTCTCCGTTCAGTCTTTCGCGGGAAGGGCTGCGGCGTGTTCGAGACAAAGGTGTAACCAGCGCAGCAAAGCGGCGTCATCGCAATCACTCTCATCCACGCGGATAAAACCACCCAGTTTGCGTGCACCGTGAATCACTTCCTGAGCCGCAGGGTCCGCCAGCGCAATGCTTTCGTTGTCCTTGCCCACCCGGAACATGAAACGGCCCAGCCCGTCGTTATGCCGCCGCGCCCCGCACAGCATGTTGCCGTTCAAGAAAAAGCAATTGCCACCCATCATGCGCTTTTCTGAAATGCCCACATGCGCGGCCAAAGCGTCACGAATGCGTGCGTTGAGGGTTTCATCCACCGGCATCAGCTGGATGCCTCAGGCTGCCGGTGGATCGACGGCGTGAACGAAACATATTCGACGAAGTTTCCATGTGACCGCATTACGCGCAAGAGCCTGTTGCCCCCATCCCATAACGGATGGATACCCGCCCTGGACCGACGCAGGCCAAAAGCAGTCGCCAGTGGAACGGTTACCCAGACCAATACCGCCGCAATAACCTGCACGATGTGCGAATATTGTTCCATCTGCGCCCTCCTTTCAGGCAGTTCTCAGGGTCTCATGCTTTCATAAGTGATCAATGCAAAGCGGGCACCTTGCGGGTCGTTCAGCGTGGCCATGCGCCCGACACCCGGCATATCCATCGCGGGTTGAAGAACTGTGGCGCCTTTGGCTTCGGCCTTTGCAACACTCGCATCCAGGTCGGCCACTGTGAAGAAGATCGTCCAGCTTCCACGCTCTTCCGGCATTGGTGAAAAGCCTCCGATAGCGGTCTCGCCCACAACTGCGGCCGAATAACTTGACCCATCCTGCATCGGCATATCGCTGATCGTCCAGCCCAGCACATCCTGATAAAAGGATTTGGCCTTGCTCTGATCCGGCCCGGAATGCCCGATCCATCCTGAATTTCCGACAGCCGTCATCTCAAGTATACTCATGGGTACCTCCGTTGGTTACGCCCGCCACATACGGGTCTGACCCAAGGACGTATGAGGAGTGTGTTTTCCTACAGGCCCTCCAATTCTTCTTTGCTAATTTTGATTTTTTCGTTGATCACGTCGCATTCCAACGCGGTGGGAGAAAGCGCCAACACGGTTTCAAAGGCGGAAATGGCGTCTTTATGATCCCCCGCTTCTTGCAAAAGGCCACCTCGCATCGCGTGAAACCAACGATAGTTGGACAGCTCCTGTGACAGAGGATCCATTGCCTTCAAAGCATATTGTGCGCCGTGTAGCTTGGCCTGTGCGGCAATCTGGTTGAGCCGGATCACAGGTGTCGGCTGCAATGCGTAAAGGGCGGCGTAGTGGCTTTCGATTAACGCCCAGTTGGTTTCTTCGGACGAGGTTGAACAGGCATGTGCCTGGGCGATTGCAGCCTGGATGACATAGACCCCGCGGTGGCCAATCCGCTGGGCTTTTTGCAACAGGGATGTAGCCTCAGCGATATTCGAGCGATCCCAAAGATCGCGGTTCTGATCGTCGAGTGCGACGAGCTTGCCTTCCGCGTCAATCCGGGCCCGGCGCCGGGCGTGTTGAAACAACAACAGCGCCAGCAATGCGGCCTGCTCGCCCATTGCAGGGAACAATGCGGCAAGAAGGCGGGCAAGCCGGATCGCTTCTTTGCACAGCGTGAGCTTGATTTGCTGCGGCCCGGCCGAGGTCGACCACCCTTCGCTGAACATCAGATAAACCATTGTCGAGACTTCGCCCAACCGGGCTTGTCTTTCAGCCGGGCTTGGCGTTTCAAAGGCGACCGGGTTATTTGCTATTTTCTTTTTGGCGCGGGTAATGCGCTGTTCCATGGTCTTGGACTTGACCAGAAATCCGCTGGCGATCTCATCGACGCTCAGCCCCGCGACCACCCGCAAGGCGATGGCGATCTGATCCCGCCGGTCCAGTTCCGGGTGACAACAGATGAACAGCAAGCGCAGGACATCATCCCGCATCTCGTCAGGGTCGGGTGTTTCCGCCGGCATCGGTTGAAACTCCTCTGCGTGGCGCGACAGGATTGCCGCGCGCCGCCGGGATTTGCGTAAATCATCCAGACCCGCATTCCGGGCCGTGGCCAGAAGCCATGCCAATGGATCACGAGGCGCCCCGTCCTGAGGCCAAACCGCCAAGGCTTTCAGGCAGGCGTCGGCAAAGGCCTCCTCTGCGGTGTCCAGATCCCGAAAAGCCCGCGTCAGGGCAGCAATGGCGCGCGGGCGTTGTTCAGCAAATGTGGCCTCCAGCCAGTCTGACATGATCTATTCCGACGATATGGCACCCCCGGCCCAGGCCACAGGCCGAACTTCCAGCCGCGCGACCGGTGAAGAGATCAGTTTTGCATGTTCCAACGCTTCTTCAAGATCTTTGAAATCAGCGGCGTAAAACCCAAGGAAGTTTTCCTTGGTCTCGGAAAACGGGCCATCGGTGATCAGGGGGGCAGCACCTTCGGACGCCGCCGGTTCGACCATTACCGCTGACGTTGGCGGCATCAGTTTTATCGACACAAACTCTCCGCGTTCCGACAAAACCGCTTGCAGGGCGCGATGGCCTGACATCACTTCGTCCTGGCGATCTTTCGGCAATGCCTCGAACACGCCCGGTTCCCCATAAATTGTGATTGCGTAGATCATTTTCGCCTCCATGCGTTGGTCGCATTGTGCAAGGACGCGCGACGCCATGCAAATCCGACAACACGCAGAGCCGACAGATTGCCCAGACCGCTTTTGTCTAAAAACCCAGCAGTCCGGGCTTCCATTGCCATCCAGATAACAGGTCGGGGGATTTCAAAAACCGGAGCAAAACCGGTACCTTGAAAACCGGTTCCCAGAAAAATGGCTAAATGGTAGGCTGCGAGACTATGGAAAGCCGGCCAAATCGTCGATTAGCAGCCATCTTAGCCGCCGATATCGCAGGCTATTCAAGATTGGTTGGCTTGGATGAAGAAGGCACCATCGACAAGCTGCGCCGGATCCGCGCTGAAGTTATCGAGCCCTTGATCGCCGGGTATTCAGGGCGCATTGCGAACACAGCCGGTGATAGTTTTCTGATCGAATTCCCCAGCGCAGTCGATGCGGTTCGCGCTGCAGTCGAGATACAGGCCGAACTGTCGAAAAGAAACTCGGATACCGAACCTGATCGCGCAATCGTTTTTCGGATCGGTTTGAATGTCGGCGATGTCGTCTCGAACGCCGATGACATCCTGGGTGATGGTGTCAACGTTGCCGCACGGCTTGAGGCGCTGGCAGAACCCGGGGGGATTATCGCCTCGCAGGCGATTGTCGGATACGCGCGCAACAAGGTGCCCTTCGCCTTTACGCCAATTGGCCCGCAATCCGTCAAGAATATCGCGGACCCCATTGAGGCGTTCCGCGTCGAAACAGATGCGTTGACCCCGGCGGTAAAGCAAAAAACGAAGAAAGCGCCGCGTTTAATGAAGCTAGCTGCAATCCTGATCGTGTTGGGCGCGACCGGGTATATCGGGACAAAGACATGGGAAAAGGGTCAGTTGCGCGCTTCTGAAGCACAGATGGCTTACCCTCTGCCGGACCTGCCCTCGATCGCCGTGCTTCCCTTGACGAATTTCACCAGCGACGCGTCCAACAAGATGTTGATAGATGGCGTTTCCGAGGATCTGATAACGGACTTGTCCCGCATATCAGGGTTATTTGTCATCGCCGGAAACACATCCTTTGCATTTCAGGACCGCGACATTGATGTGGCAGGTTTTGCCGAGAAACTGGGCGTTCGCTATGTCGTTGATGGAAGCCTTAGACGTAGCGGAGAAGGTTTTCGGGTCAACATCCGCCTGACGGACACGTTGAACGGCAGATTGATCTGGGCGGAACGTTTCGACGGTGAAATCGATGAGATCTTCGACCTGCAAAACAACATTGTACTGGCGATTGCGCGCGAGTTGGATGTCCCGCTCGACACGCAAAGCCGGATTGCTATCGAAAACATAGAGACTGAAAAGATCGAGGCGCGCGAAGCGTTCCAGCGCGGGTGGGCGCTTTATTCACGCTTCAATGAACAGGACAATCTGGCCGCAATTCCGCATTTTGAGCGGGCTGTCGAGTTGGACCCGAATTATGCGCGCGCCTGGGCGATGTTAGCTATGGTACATTTGCGACCGCACATCTTCCACCACTGGTCAGGCTTTGCGAATGCTGAAGAGCAGATGCATATCGGGCTGTTCTATAAATACTACCGTGAACTGACGCATCAGGACACCTCGCTTATCCACGTCATCAGGGCAATAGTCGCTCTCAACCTTCCGGACTGGGACAGCGCCGAGGGTGTAAGTCGGGGAACAGAAGAAGCGAGACAAGAAGCCGCGAAAGCCATTGCCCTGCAACCAAGCGACCCTGAAGCGCATGTGACAATGGGATGGGCCTTGATCGCGGGTGGCGAGCCAGAAGAAGGGCTGGCATTTGTACAGGCTGCAATGCGCCTCGACCCGGAATACCCCAGCCACTACGCGCTATTTCAAGGTGCTGCGCTGTTTGCGATGAATGATCTGAAAGGTGCAGAGGCCGTTATTAGGTCTGAGCTGGACCGAAACCCGCAGGCAGTTGAGTTGATGCCATTTGCAGCGTCGGTTCTGGCCTTGAATGGCGATCGAAGCAGCGCGCGTGCAATGATCGAACAATGGCAGAATGGAAAAAACGAGAAGGTTCTGGGCGAAGCGGTGCGCGATTATTTCTTTATCGTGCGATGGATCGGCGAGCATCAGCATTTGAACAATCGCTTGAAAAACGGCCTTCAATTGGCCGCGCTTCCGCCGAGCACGACAGTTGCGAGCCTCAAAGATGATCTGATGCGCGGAGATGCCAAGGAACAACGTGACGCGGCTCAGTCTTTGGCGCTCTTTGGAGCTGACGCAGCCCCAGCCGTTCCGGAACTGATCATGCTGTTGGGCAGCCCTTCGGTTTTTGTCAGAAAAGAAGCCGCCAACGCATTGGGTGAAATCGGCGGGAAAGCATCCCCCGCTTTGCCTGCATTGGAAGCAGCCGCAGACGGGTCTTTGTCGGGTAGATTTGCCGCCCGAGCCATTGAACAGATACGCGGAGCCTCACAATAACGACGACTTTGGGCGTATTCGATCCCTTGGCTCCTGCTTTTTCTGGAGAGTGTTGGCTGGAAACGCGGGCAGGTATCCTTCGTCCCGGTGACCGCAGCCTCACGCAAGTGTTCTGAACGCATTCAGACTTTCGCTGAAATGCTCGATGAACTCCAGTGTTATCAAAGACGGCTGCTTCAGAACCGGGCGTACCAGCGAAAGTGTATGCGGCAAAAACGGCTTGAATGGCCTGTAGCTTAGCCCCCGGTCTGTGTAATGGACAGCGTCCAGTTCGCTGACGATTGAGACACCAACGCCTTTTATGGCCAATTCACATGCCGCCGTGAATTGCCGGACTTCGATATGAGAGTTGAGTGTAACATTGGCCTGCTGAAATGCCTTCGATAGCCGTCCGAAAAAGTCGCTGTCGCGCCGCGTATGTATGATGTTCTCATCTGCAAGATCGGATGGCGTCACCTCCGAGAGGTTCTCAAGCGCGTGATTTTTCGGGAATACGCAAACCGTGCGCACATCGACATTTCTGCTTTCGACCCCCGGATGACCGTTGAAGCCATCGGTGATTCCAAAGTCGTATTGTTCGCCAACCATCCATTCCAATATCCGTTCCGGCCTGTCCGGTTCGATCGTCATGGTGACACCTGGCCGGTCTTTCAGAAAACTTGCCACAACATCCGGCAGATGGCTGGTGGCGAAACCGGGCAGGCAGGCGACGCGGATATGCCCGGCTTTACGCTGTGTGATATTCTGACTCGCGTCCGATATCTGCTTCATTAATTCCAGGACACGGTCCACGCTGGGTTGCAGATAGCGAACTTCCTGGGTTGGCACCAATCGCCCTTTGCGGCGATCAAAAAGTTGAAATCCAAACGATTTTTCAAGATCCGACAGCAACCTGCTGACAGCTGGTTGGCTCACCCCCAAATCGGCGGCCGCTGCTGTGACCGAACCATTGGTGGTCACCGCCATGAGTGCTTCCAATTGCCGAATTCTCAAAGTTTGTCTCATTGCAGACCCAGTTCCGCTTTTTCATTCACGATCTATAACATTGCATTATGTTTTTTGCCAATAAGTAGGGCTTGAATTATATTTCTGTAACGGTAACGTCGTGAAATCGTCATGTGTGTCGAATACGCGTTGCAGTCGGTACTCAACGAAGCATCAAACCTGATGCATGGGAGGAATCATGAAAAAGAATTTGCTTGGCGCTCTTGCCGTTACAACTGCCTTGTCCCCCTTGGCGGCAATGGCACAAACCGAAGTTCAATTCTGGCATGCCTTTACCGGCCGCCTTGGCGAACTTGTCAAAGCGCAGGTTGAAGAATTCAACGCCGGTCAGGATGAGTTTGTCGTGGTCGAAAGCCACAAGGGCAACTATTCAGAAACCCTGAACGCTGGCATTGCCGCTTTCCGTGCTGGCGAACAGCCACACATCCTGATGGTTTTCGAGGTTGGCACCGCAACGATGATGTCAGCAAAAGGCGCGATCAAGCCGGTCTACGAAGTCATGGCTGAAAGTGGCGCGTCTTTTGATCCCGATGCCTATATCGGCGCGGTGAAGGGTTACTACACCACCACCGACGGTGATATGTTGTCGCTGCCGTTCAACTCGTCCACGCCGGTCTTGTGGGTCAACCGCGACGCCATGCAGGCGGCAGGTGTTGATCCTGATACTGACCTGTCAACTTGGGAAAAAGTCGGCGATGTGCTGGAGCAACTCAAAGCCGGAGGCGAGGACTGCCCGCTGGTGACGGCATGGCAAAGCTGGATTCACCTGGAAAACCTGTCAGCCTATCACAACGTTCCGTTTGCATCGCAGGACAATGGTTTTGCCGGTCTGGACACAGAACTGATGCTGAACGGCCCGGTACAGGTCGCGCACCTGAGCGCCATGGGTGACTGGGCCAAGGATGGGAAATTCATCTATACCGGTCGCAGAAATGAAGGCGGCGCAAACTTCAGGGCCGGAGAATGTGCCTTGTTCACCGAAAGCTCGGCCGGGTATGCCGGGATCAAAGCCGAGGCCGAGTTCGACTTTGATGTGCGCCCGCTGCCGTATTGGGAAGCGGTCACAAGCGAGCCTCAAAACACCATCATCGGCGGTGCATCCCTATGGGTGATGGAAGGTCATGATCCCGAAGAATACAAAGGCGTTGGCGAGTTCCTTAGCTTCTTGTCCTCGTCCGACGTTCAGGCGGCATGGCACCAGAATACCGGCTATCTTCCGATTACCGCAGAAGCCGGTGAAGCGACTCGTGCGGCCGGTTTCTATGATGAAAACCCGGGCACCGATATCGCTGTGATCCAGATGACCGCGAAAGAGCCGACAGCAAATTCGAAAGGTCTGCGTCTGGGATCGTTCGATCAAATTCGCGGTATAATCGATGAGGAGCTTGAGGCCATCTGGTCCGGTGAGAAAACTGCCCAGGAAGCCATGGACAGCGCAAAAGAACGCGGTGACGCGCTTCTGCGCAGGTTCGAATCGGCGAATCAATAAACCTCTGAAATCCGGTGCGGGCTCGGCAGAGCCCGCATCCACTTTTCCCGGCGGGTCATCAGGATGGAAAAACGCGTCACATTCCGCGGCTGGCTGTTGCCATTGGCGCTGATCGCCCCACAGGTCGTCATTTCTGCCGTATTCTTCTTTTATCCCGCTGCACAAGCTGTGTGGCAGTCGCTGTTCATCCCAGATCCGTTCGGGTTGTCGTCCAAGTTCGTCGGTCTGGGCAATTTTGAATTTCTGCTAAGCGACAAGTTTTATCGCGCATCCTTTGTAACCACGGCCGTGTTTTCGACGCTTGTTACGCTCTGCTCCATGATCCCGGCCCTGTTTCTGGCAGTCATTGCAGATCGGCTGATCAAAGGATCCGGAGCTTATCGGACGCTGCTGATTTGGCCTTATGCAGTCGCACCGGCGGTTGCGGGTGTGCTATGGCTGTTCATGTTCAACACGCGCGTCGGTGTCGTGTCGTGGTATCTTGGACAGCTGGGCTATGACTGGAACCACGTCTTGAATGGCACCGAGGCGATGGGGCTTGTGGTCGTCGCTTCGGCCTGGGGGCGCATCAGTTATAACTTTTTGTTCTTCTTCGCCGCACTCCAGTCGGTTCCGCGGTCGGTCATCGAGGCCGCAGCGATCGATGGCGCACGGTTCTGGCGCAGGTTTTTCACGATTGTCCTGCCGTTGCTGTCACCGACAGCGTTTTTCCTGCTTGTAGTGAATGTGGTCTATGCGTTCTTTGAAACTTTCGGCGTAATCCACACAATCACCGGTGGCGGTCCGCAGCAGGCCACGACCATTCTGGTTTACAAAGTCTTTTCAGACGGGTTCGTCGGTCAGGATCTGGGCTCGTCTTCGGCGCAATCGGTCATTTTGCTGATTGTCGTCGGCCTGCTGACCGTCATTCAGTTCAAGTACGTGGAAAAGAGGGTGCATTACTGATGGCAGCCCAACAGCACGGAATGGTCGAAAAGCGCGGAGCAGGTATCTGGCTGACACATGCCCTGATGATCCTTGGCGTCCTGGTCATCTTCTTTCCGATTTGGCTGGCGTTTGTCGCCTCAACCGTTACCCAGCCGGAAGTTGTATCACCACCCATGCCGCTTTTGCCGGGTGATCAGTTCTGGGAGAACTACAAGGCAGCCCTGTTTTCCGGCGTGAATGTCCCCGTCGCAACGATGCTGTTCAACAGCCTTGTGATGGCCATCGGGATCGCAGTGGGCAAGATCGTCATTTCACTGCTGTCGGCATTTGCAATCGTCTATTTCCGCTTTCCCGGTCGAACAACGTTCTTTTGGCTGATCTTCCTGACCCTTATGTTGCCGGTCGAAGTGCGCATCGTTCCGACATTTGAGGTCGTGGCCGGGTTCGGCATGCTCAACAGCTATTACGGGCTGATCTTTCCGCTGATCGCCTCGGCCACGGCGACCTTCCTGTTCCGTCAGTTCTTTCTGACAATCCCGGACGAGCTTGCCGAAGCTGCGCGTGTGGATGGTGCCCGGCCTATGCGGTTTTTCATCGATATCGTCGTACCGATGAGCCGGACAAACATCGCGGCACTGTTCGTCATCCTGTTTATCTATGGGTGGAACCAGTATCTGTGGCCGCTGCTTATCACCACCGACCCTGAAATGAACACCATTGTGATGGGCATCAAGCAGATGTTCCCGTCTGGCGATGATGTAGCTGATTGGCCGGTCATCATGGCAACCTCCATTCTGGCGATGATCCCGCCGGTCATCGTGGTGGTGTCGATGCAAAAGCTTTTTGTCCGCGGCCTTGTCGATAGCGAGAAATAGAAAATGGCAACAGTAACCCTGGAGAATGTCAAAAAGAGCTTTGGCCCGACAGATGTCATACATGGCATCGACATCCACATCGAAGATGGCGAGTTCATTGTCATCGTTGGCCCTTCGGGCTGCGGAAAATCCACGCTGTTGCGGATGGTGGCAGGGCTTGAGACCGTGACCGCGGGTGAAATCCGGATTGGTGCGGAACGGGCCAACGAAAAAGAGCCGATGGATCGCGACATTGCCATGGTGTTCCAGAACTATGCGCTCTACCCGCATATGTCGGTCCGGCAGAACATGGGTTATGGCCTTAAGATCGCAGGGTTGCCCAAGGCTCAGATCGATCAAAAAGTGACCGAGGCGGCCAGGCTATTGCAGCTTGAACCATTGCTGGATCGCAAACCCAGGCAACTGTCAGGCGGCCAACGACAGAGAGTGGCTATGGGTCGCGCGATTGTCCGCGAACCTGCTGTGTTCCTGTTTGACGAGCCTCTTTCGAACCTGGATGCCAAGCTTCGCGTGCAGATGCGGCTTGAGATTCGTGAGCTTCAGGAAAAACTGGGGATCACGTCGCTTTATGTAACCCACGATCAGGTTGAAGCCATGACAATGGCCGACAGGATGATCGTCATGAACGGCGGTATCGCCGAACAGGTAGGCACACCGCTAGAGGTATACGAAACACCAAGAACCCTGTTTGCGGCGCAGTTCATCGGCAGCCCCGCGATGAATGTCTTTGAGGCCCAACGCGAAAACGGAACCGTCATGATTGGTGGGGTCGCGGTTGGTTCGTCGCAGGGCCCTGATATTGCCTTCAAGCTGGGGGTACGACCCGAGCATCTATTGCTGGATGACAATGGCCCGATTGAGGCTACGATTCAGATGGCAGAGCCACTGGGGGCAAACACGCTGTTGCACGGTCAACTGACCGGCTTGGGCGATCCGATCACGATCAGCCTTCCGGGTGTGCACCCGATCGAAGGCCGACATCCGAACATGCGGTTTTCTGTGTCCTCAGACCATATGCATCTGTTTGACCGATCCACCGGTGAAAGGCTGGAAGGCTGATGGCATTCCCACAGGTCGAGGCTTTCCGGGGGGGCGACAACCTGATCCGCATCGTAGGCCACCGGGGTGCGCGAGGCGTATTGCCTGAAAACAGCATGATTGGTTTTGACTTTTCGCTGTCCATTGGCGTGCCGCTGCTGGAGTTTGATGTTGTCCTCACGGCTGACGACATCCCCGTCATAACCCATAATCACCGGCTGCACGCCCCCAGTTTTCGCGATGCTGACGGCCAGTTTTTGACCGGGGAAGAGCCGAAGGTTTCAACTCTGACGTTTGAGCAGATTCAGAAGTTCGATATCGGGCGGTTGGATGGGAATTCTGCCTATGGTCGGCGATTTCCAGATCAGGCGCTAATAGATGGCGTTCGCGTTCCAAGACTGCTTGACCTGCTGGATCTGGTGAGTGACCCCCAACATAGCGATGCCTGTCTGATGCTCGAGCTGAAATCGGACCCCGATTTGGCCCATGACGCGCGCTACAGAGAGAAGTTTGTCAGTCTTGTCCTGCAAGAGGTTCGTTCCAAGGCCCTGTCGTCGCGTGTGGTGCTGCACAGTTTCGACTGGAATCTGTTAGAAGAATGTCAGCGGCAAGCGCCGGATATACCATCTTCTTATCTGACCCAGCTTCCCGAAAACGCCGAGGATGTAGGGGAGGATTCGTCCAAGGCAGTCTGCCCGGATTTTCGCGGCCGCGAAGGCGATATTCCGCGATTGGTCAAGCAAGCGGGTGGCTCACTGTGGTGCCCGTATTATGCGGATGTAACTGCTGAAAACGTCGAACTGGCCAAGGATTTGGACCTTTGCGTTGCGGTCTGGACGGTCAATGACCCTGAAGATATTGCCAGGATGATCGACCTGCGTGTGGATGCCATTGTTTCTGATTATCCGGGTCGGGTTCAAAGGCACTTGTCTGACCGGGGTATGAGCTGGCGTTAAACCGCCCTAAAGGCCGGGGCTGAATGCCTCGTCCTTCAGTTTCTTAAATTTCCTTCGTAAGGGCAGAGAACCGTTAGAACAGTTGCAAATCCTTCGCGCCGCTTTGGATTTCAGCAAAATTCGGCATGTTCTGAATCGTAACAGGTGCGGGTTTCGTGCCCGGCATCGCAACCGTCGGTTTCGCCACGTTCGCCATTCCAAAGACCGGTTTTTCCAGCTCCCCCCGGATATCGCGCAGCAGCGTTTTATGATCCGGCATCACTTTGACGATCTGCGCAAGATCCTCTTTCGCACGCTGCATGCCCTGGAACCAGATCACCTTCTTCATCGGCCGCAAACGATCTCGGATGCCGGAACCGTAACCCGTATCATAGACCTGTTTGCCCAACAGAACCGTCTGATAAACGCGATGGTCAAACAGCGTGGCAAATTCCACATCGTGATCCATCGGCAGACGGTGCTGCCACAACTCCAGATTCTCGGCCAGCCGATCCGGTATCTTCATCTCTGTCCGCGCGTCGATCCAATAGGGATCATCCTTTCGGTTGCCCAATCGGTAGTGCAGGCAGATGAATTCCAGAACCTCGTTATAAAGCTTGTCCATCTGCCGGTTGTATCTTGCCCGCAGTGAAGGGGCGACGTCGCGCGTCGGCAAGTGTTCTGCAAACCAGCGTACTGCGTGGTCAATCATGTGGATCGCGGTACTTTCCAACGGCTCGATAAACCCGCCTGACAGACCGATTGCCACACAATTCTTGACCCAGGCATTGCGCACGCGCCCGACGCGCATCGGGATGATCCGCGGCGTCAAACCCTTGCCGCTGTCACCCAGCCATTCAAGATATTCGTCGGCCGCCTGATCATCCGTTCGATGCGCCGAGGAGAACACATAGCCTGTACCCACACGATTGTAGAGCGGCACCCGCCACGTCCACCCTGCGCCCAGCGCGGTCGACCGCGTGAGGCTTTCGATTTTATTGGGATTGCGGTGTTCGACCTGCAACGCCATGGCGCGGTCATTGGGCAAATAGTCCGAATAATCCAAAAACGGCTCGCCCAGTGCCTGATTGATGATCAGGCCGCGGAACCCGGTGCAATCGATGACCATTTCGATGTCATGACGTCCTGCCCGCTCCAGCATCAGATGGCTGACGTTGCCTTGTTCATCCAGCTCGACCTTCTGTACCTCGTCCTGGATATGCTCGACGCCGCGCTTTTTGCAGACCGTGGTAAGCATACCCGCAAACTTCACCGCATCCAGATGATAGGCATAGCCAAAACGCTGTTCAAACTCGGGCTGACCCAGCTGCCGCGCGCCTTTGCACAGACGTCCCAGATGATCGTGGGGCGAGATGGACTGTGTAAAGTCCCTCTCTCCATTGCCAAAGCGCAGGAAATACTCGGCGGCGTCCAACCCTTCCAGCATCTGGCCATGGGCAAAGGGGTTCACGTAATCGATGCGTTTTCCTTTGGGGTCTTTGTTCCAGTTGCAGAACTTCACACCCAGCTTGAAGGACGCGTTTGTCTCGCGGAAAAAATCCCGTTCGGAAATGCCCGCCTGACGGAGCGTGACCGGCATGCGCGGCACCGTAGCCTCACCCACACCTACAGTCGAGATATTGGGGCTTTCGATCAGGCAGATATGTGGTCGGTCTTTTGTTGCTGAAGTGCGTGAAAACACCATGTCCAGGATCAACGCGGTCATCCAGCCTGCCGTGCCGCCACCTACGATGGTGATTTTGCGCAAACGATTGTTCATATTCTTCTGTCCCCATTGGTTTTGAGGACTATATCAAGTTTCCGACGCTTATCTAGGCTCTGCCATTATGTGCCTTGTGACCCGGCTTTGAACATGTCCCTGAACTGGTCACGCAAGATGTTCTTTTGGACTTTTCCCATTGTATTGCGGGGCAATTCATCCAGTTGAATAAGCGTGCGGGGATGTTTGAACCGCGCCAGGCTGTCGCGCACTACTTCCATGACCGCGTCGAGATCCGGAGACTGCCCGGGTTCGGCAACAATCAGGCCCAGCACGGTTTCACCGAAGTCGGGATGCGGCACGCCGATCACTGCGCTCTCCAGAACACCGGGGTGGCTGTCCAAAACCAGCTCAATTTCCTTGGGGTAGATATTGTAGCCACCCGAGATGATCAGGTCCTTGTTGCGCCCGACGATATGGACATACCCATCTTCGTCGACCCGTCCCAGATCACCGGTGATGAAAAACCCGTTTTCGCGCAGCTCGGCAGCCGTCTTTTCCGGCATCTGCCAATATCCCTTGAACACGTTCGGGCCACGCACTTCGATCTCACCGACTTCACCCTGCGGCAAAGGGTTGCCGTCTGCATCGCATATCTTCAGTTCGACCCCTGGCAAGGGAAACCCGACCGTACCCGCGCGACGTTCGCCGTCATAGGGGTTTGAGGTGTTCATATTGGTTTCAGTCATGCCATAGCGTTCTAGGATACGATGCCCGGTACGCTCCTGGAATTGTGCATGGGTATCCGCCAGCAATGGGGCCGAACCCGAAACGAACAGGCGCATGTGTTCGGTCAGCTCGCTGGTAAAACGCGCGTCTGCCAGTAGGCGCGTATAGAAGGTCGGAACGCCCATCATCGACGTGGCTCCGGGCATTCTGTTAATGATCTGATCCGGGTCGAATTTTGGCAGCCAGATCATGCTTCCGCCGACAGCCAGAATGATATTGGTGGCCACAAACAGCCCATGCGTGTGAAAGATCGGCAGCGCGTGCAACAGAACGTCTTCCGACGTGAACCGCCACTCTTCGACCAGTGTCCGCGCATTGGACAACAGGTTGTTCTGGGTCAGCATCGCGCCTTTTGAACGTCCGGTGGTGCCCGACGTGTAAAGAAACGCCGCCAGATCCTCACCGTCCCGATCCACGGTCGCAAAGCTGTCTGGCATTGCAACCGCCAGATCCATCAGCGAGCCCGAGCCATCCGCATTCAGCGTTTCCACCCTGCCCCCAAAACGCACGGCAATCAGGGTCAGTTGGTCTTTGCTTCGGCCATCGCAGACAACAAGTGACGCGCCGCTGTTTTCGATGAAATACGTCAGTTCGTCCACGGTATAGGCGGTGTTCAGCGGCAGGAAAACCAGGCCTGCCTGCGCGCATGCCGCGTATAGCGCCAGCGCCTCAGGCGATTTATCGACCTGAGCCGCAACCCGGTCCCCGGGTTTTAGGCCCAGTTGCGTGGCCACATGGGCGATCCGGGCGGCTGTACTCAGAAAGTTTCGATAGGTGACGGTCGTCCCGTCTGTCAGGTGCAGGAAAGCCGTATCTTTGTCGGCGTGAATGCCAAACAAATCATCATAGAGAGGGTTAGCCATGTTCGATCCTCCGTTTCCCCAGCCATAACGGCGAACCGCTTCTTAGGGGAAGGTTCAACTGTGTCACACTGCGCTTTTGCTTGCAGTTCAATGCCTGATCGCGTCGCTTTTATTGCCCGGCGCGAGTTGCAGCTCGGAACCCGTGGTGGGTAATGCCTTTCACCGCCTCTGCACATTTTCTGCACGAAAGCCCCATGAAGGCTGCGGATACGTCGCGCCAAAGATGCAAGCGCCGCAGGCAATCTGCCGGGAAAGGAAACCTGCAAGCAGGAGACAGGACATGAGGCAGGAACTGACAATTCGCGGCGTGCCGGACAGCATCGTGCTGGACGCGTGGTGGCTGGGAAAGATGGACGAGGCCCCCCGATGGGGAGGCAACAGACGACAGCAGAGTGGCTCTCTGATGTCCGCGCTGAAAATGCGCCATGCGATCCCGCTTCTTGCATCGCTGGTAGCGCTTGCTGATTGGTTGTTTTGGGAACAACCGCTAGGCATTTCTGTCTCAGTCTTCGCGCTGGTCTTGTCCGCCGCGATCATGGCGATGAAACCCCGGCGGGCGACTGCAACGGAATGGCTCATAGCCGCCGCATTTGCCTTGTTCACCAACCTGCCGGTGGCCATCGATTTGCAGCTTCTATCGTTATTGTTCAGCCTTGCTGGTTTGGTCAGTCTGGCCACCTGGGCGCTATTCGGTCAGGCCGTAAACGAACGTCTGCTGCTGCGCTCCGCCCTGCGCCTGCCTTCCATCGGCGCGACGCTTTTGCTGCGCGACACATGTCGCACCGCAGTGGCCGCCGATCTTGGGTCCGACAGCCGCCGCCACGCAGCCTCGCTGGCCTTGCCGCTGCTATTGGGTACGGTCTTCCTTGCCTTACTGGCCGCCGCCAATCCGGTGCTGGAAGATCTTCTGGCAGAGCTGGACCCAAGTCTTCTGTTCGAAGGGTACTTTTGGCTGCGGCTTCTGTTCTGGGGTGTTATGGCCTCGCTGCTGTGGCCGTTCCTAAACCTCAGCGATCCATGGCTGGGCGGCATTGCCCGCCCAGCCACCATGCCGAAGACAGGCCCAAGCCGGGCTGCATTTCTGATCAATCCAATATCGGTGCGCAATTCGCTGTTGCTGTTCAACCTGATGTTCCTTGTACAAACCGTGATGGACCTTGGTATCCTGACCGGCGGTGTATCCCTGCCTCAAGGGATGAGCTATGCCGCTTATGCCCATCGGGGCGCTTATCCGCTGGTGGCGACGGCCCTGATGGCGGGCGTATTCACTCTGGTCACTCACAGCATGATCGGCGCGGACCGGACGTTGCGCATTCTGATCTATATGTGGTTGGCGCAAAACGTGTTCCTGGTGCTGACAGCTGCCATCCGGCTGCATCATTACGTCGACGCCTATGCGCTTACCTATTTGCGGGTGGCCGCCTTCATATGGATGGCGCTGGTTTTCACCGGTTTGCTGCTGATCGTGGTGCAAATCCAACGCGGCTTTGGTACAACCTGGCTTCTGCGGCGTTGTTTTGCAGCGCTTCTGGTGGTCTTGTATATCTGCAACTTTGTGAATTTCGCATCAGTCATTGCCAGCTACAATCTGAGCCACGGCAGCGCTCTGACGCAACAGGATACCGGTTACATATGCAGCCTTGGTGCTGATGCTTACCCCGCTATCCGCGATCATGAAACCAGAACCGGACAGCAAGTCTGTGACGTATGGATGCGATATGATCTGAAAAAGGATGCAATCACCAACTGGCGCGAATGGGGCTTTCGGAGATGGCGAATCCAAGCCTATTATCGGCAGCAGAGTTGAAGGACCCCATTTGATGCCTGCACGCATTCTTGTTGTCGACGATGATCCGGATATCCTTGAGGTAACAAGGTTCGCGATTGAAAAGGCAGGCTATGCGCCACTTCTGGCCAGCGACGGCCTGACCGCGCTTGATACAAACCGTCAGGAAAGCCCCGATCTGATCGTGCTGGATATCGGGTTGCCCGAAAAGGATGGTCTGGAAGTATGCAGGGACATCCGCAAATCCTCGGACGTGCCGATCCTGTTCCTGACCGCCCGCGATGACGAGGTCGACCGTATCGTCGGGCTGGAGCTGGGCGCCGATGATTATCTGACGAAACCCTTTTCCCCACGCGAATTGGTGGCCCGGATCAAGGCCATTCTGAAACGCAGCGCTCCGACACCTGCCCAGCCCGATCCGGTGTTGTCGCAAGGCAGCCTGCACCTGGATGCAGAGCGTCACCTGTGCAGGTTCGCTTCAACGCCCGTGACGCTGACCGGTTCGGAATTTCGGCTGCTGGCAACTCTGATGGCCCGTCCCGACCGTGTTCTGTCAAGGGCGCAGCTGATCGATGCGCTTTACGGCTACAACATCCACGTCTCGGACCGCACCATTGACAGCCATATACGCAATGTCCGTGCCAAGCTGGCCCAGGCCGGCTGTGCCGAAGGGATCGTGACCATTCACGGTGTCGGCCTCAGGATGGGTGCATGCACGCCCGGCTGAACCGCAAATGGCGCCCCAGATTGTGGACCATCGTTCTGCTGGTGCTGGGCATTGTCCTGTGCCTGCCCTTTGCCGGGCTGATCCTGTTCCGTTTTTACGACAGTCAACTGGTGCAACAGACCGAAGAAAGCCTGCTGACACAGGCTGCGGTCATGTCAGCGGCGTATGCCGAGCTTTATGCAGATGCAGCCGGGATCAAGCCGCCCCGCCCGAGTGCAATCTCAACCGAGCACGCGGTGTTTCCATCGCTGTCGGTCAATCGCGAAACGGTTCTGCCGCCGCGCCCGGACGCGCGACCGGCAACCGTCCGACCCGGTTCGGTTTATCAGGCCATCGCCGCCCCGCTAAACCGCATCGCCAACGCCGCACAGGCGCAAACCCTTGCGGGTTACCGGATGCTGGACCTCGATGGGAACGTGTTTGCCGGTACTGCGGAAATCAGCCAAAAGCTGGGTCATGTTGACGAGGTTCGCGAGGCCCTTTCAGGGAAAACCGTCTCGGTCGCGCGCACCCGCGTGCGCGAGGATGCAACACCTGCACTTTATACCCTCAGCCGCGGTGCCCGCGTGCGCGTTTTCGTGGCGATGCCAGTGTTCGTGGATCAGACCCTTATCGGGGCGGTTTACCTGAGCCGTACCCCGAACCATATTTTCCGCTTTCTGTACGGCGAACGTTTCAACCTTGCCAAAGCCGCGGCATTTGTTGCTTTGTCCGCGGCGCTAATCGGGTACGTGTTCTGGCGGTTCATCACCCGGCCGATCCACCTGTTGATCCAGCGCAGCCAGATGGCGGGCCATGGTGGTCAGGCATGGGAACCACCAGACCAGCTTGGCACGCGGGAAATTGCGGATCTGAGCCAGAGTTTTCAATCGCTGACGGAACGCTTGCAGGACAAGCAGGACGGATTGAAAACGTACACCGCCCATGTCACCCACGAGCTGAAGTCACCCCTCACCGCCTTGAAAGGCGCGGCAGAGCTGCTGCGCGACGATGATTTGTCACCAGCGCAGAAACACCGCCTGCTGGACACTGTGGACAAGGGCGGAAAGCGGATGGAGGATCTGCTGGCCAACATGCGCGCCTTCAGCCTGGCCGATCAGAGCGCCATTAACGGTACATGCTGTCTGAACGACATCACTGATCAGGTCGTCCAGACTTTCCCCGCGCTTGCGATCAAGACTGAGAACGATCACCTGCCCTTGCCCGTCGCGGCACCCACCCTGCACATCATATTGACACATATGCTCGAGAACGCTCAGCAACACGGCGCGCAGAATGCCGTGCTGACAGCCTATCAAAACGACGGTGTCGTATGTCTGAAAATTGCGGATAATGGCGCCGGTATCAGTGAAGGGAACAAGGACAAGGTTTTGCAGCCCTTCTTTACGACAAAAAGAGAGGCCGGTGGCACAGGTATGGGCCTGAATATTGTCAAAGCGACCATGGAAGCAATTGGTGGGCAACTCAGTGTTGTGCCAAGCAACCAAGGCGCTTGTTTTCTTCTGATTTTTAATTAATCGGGCGCGCAAGCCGCCTGTAAAAGGGGCAACATTCGCTGTTCAGAAGCTCGGAGGTTCTGTCTATCGAACCGCAGTCGCAGACTTTGCGCTTAGCCGCCATTCGCTCTGACACCGCTGCGCGTTTTGGCACATCAATGTCCGAGTGGCGTCAACTTTGCTAAGGATTAGTTCGGGTTGATCACCAAAAGTGAGACAGGTCCGACGCTTTCCAAATGGCCCTTTCCGAGCGCCGCCGCCAGCATATTGTTCAGGTTGTGTCGTGTCTTTCCACCGAGACCTGTTTTCGCACGAGAGGCGGTACCACTCTCAACCGCACCATCGAACAGTCGATCGCGTTATTTTCAACCCAAACTTGGCAATCAGTCAGCCTTGCGGCGTGTACCAGATTGGAGACGTGTAGGCACGCTCCTGCTGCGAAGTAGGAGCGCCTTCAGGGATGTCGATACCGTAGCGGTATGCGTCGTAGACGTACCAGGGTGGTGTCGGAATCTCGAGCACACGCGCGTAATAGAAAGCCGGGCGCGCCGGGTCGAATTCAGGATCAATCCAGATTGTCGCAAGTTCCGCGGCACCAATGGTGTTGGTCCAGGTTGCGGAAGCAACATCCACAGTGTCACCAACGGGCGGAACCTTTCCGTCGCTGCCAGTTTCGCGTTCGTCTGACCAGGCGACGTCAAAGACTTTCTCATCGGTCGTCCCGTCCTCATTGAGCCAACCTTTCACGATTTGCACGCGGTCGAGGTTAGCGCCAATTGGATCACGAAGGGCTGCCACCATGAACCTTGGTGCCTGTGCACCTTCGGAGGGGGTCATAAGGTCGGCACCCATCGGTACGCCTTTTGCATTGGACGTGTCGCGGTTTGCTGCCGCTCCTTTGATAGCATTTATTGCAGCAAAGGAGACGAACTATGGGACTGAAACGGACGGACGAAT
>NZ_JBQERO010000012.1:0-117604 GCF_056535125.1 Ruegeria sp. O4
ATCCATGGGCGTCGACAAATACTGGTCCCCCGTCAACCGCGTCGACAACGCATACGGCGACCGAAACCTCGTCTGCACATGCCCACCAATGGACGCATACGAAGACGCCGCAGAGTAACACAGACAAACCCCGCCGAAACATCGGCGGGGTTTTTCGCCAATCGGAAACGCGTGTTCTGATTTGTGCCCGTTTCAGATGTCGTTTTTACCCGGTAAAGCGTCTTTTCCGCTTGCTGCAGGTGCGAAGGCCCCCTAGGTCTGTCCGTGGGACACCCCTCCCCAACGAGGGGCGTGTATCTGGAAGGGTAATACACATGACGATCGAACAACCGGCGACGCGGCCGGCAAATCCGCGCTTTTCTTCGGGCCCCTGTGCCAAACCCCCCACATTTGACCTGACAAAACTGGCCGATGCCGCATTGGGCCGGTCGCACCGCGCCGCTGTCGGCAAGGACAAGCTGAAGGCGGCCATCGAAGGCACGCGTGAGATTCTGGGCATTCCGGCGGATTACCGCATTGGTATCGTTCCCGCCTCGGACACTGGCGCGGTTGAAATGGCGCTGTGGTCTTTGCTGGGTGCGCGCAAGGTCGAGATGCTGGCCTGGGAAAGCTTTGGGTCCGGCTGGGTGACCGATGTGGTCAAGCAGTTGAAGATCGACGCCGAGGTGAAAACCGCGGATTACGGGCAGATCGTTGATCTGGCTTCGGTTGATTTCGCAAATGACGTGGTCTTTACGTGGAACGGCACCACCTCGGGTGTTCGGGTGCCCAATGGCGACTGGATTGCCGATGATCGCCAGGGCCTGACGATCTGCGATGCAACCTCGGCGGCCTTTGCGATGGATCTGCCCTGGGACAAGCTGGATGTAACGACCTTCAGTTGGCAGAAAGTGCTGGGCGGCGAAGCAGCCCACGGGATGCTGATCCTCAGCCCGCGTGCTGTTGAACGGCTGGAAAGCTATACCCCCGCATGGCCGCTGCCCAAGATTTTCCGCCTGACCAAGGGTGGCAAGCTGATCGAGGGCATCTTTACCGGGGCAACGATCAACACACCGTCAATGCTGGCGGTTGAGGATTATCTGTTTGCGCTGGACTGGGCCCGCTCGGTGGGCGGATTGCAGGGGTTGATCGCGCGTGCGGATGCCAATGCGGGTGCGGTACACGCGTTCTGCGACCAGAACGGCTGGATTGCCAATCTGGCCGAGGATGAGGCGACGCGTTCGAACACATCCGTCTGCCTGAAGTTCACCGATGCCCGTATTCAGGACGGTGCAGCCTTTGCCAAGGCAGTCGCCAAGCGGCTTGAGACCGAGAATATCGCGCTGGATATCGGCGCCTATCGCGACGCGCCAGCAGGCCTGCGCATCTGGTGCGGCGGTACGGTTGAAACCTCGGATATTCAGGCGATGCTGCCCTGGCTGGCCTGGGCCTTTGCGACCGAGATCAAAGCGCAGGCGCAGGCTGCCTGAGTTTCATGTGCCGGGCTGAAGCCCGGCCTACCCCATCACCGACATAGGGCGGGCGTCAGCCCGCTATCCCCCTGAAGAATTCAAAGGACCAAGCAAAATGGCTCCCAAAGTACTGGTATCCGACAAGCTCAGCGAAACCGCAGTGCAAATTTTCCGCGACCGTGGCATCGACGTGGATTTCATGCCCGAGCTGGGCAAAGACAAGGACAAGCTGGCCGAGGTGATCGGTCAATATGATGGTCTCGCCATCCGTTCGGCCACCAAGGTCACACCGACCCTTCTGGAAAAAGCCGACAGGCTGAAGGTCATCGGTCGCGCCGGGATCGGCACCGACAATGTCGACAAAGAGGCAGCCTCGAAAAAAGGTGTGATCGTGATGAACACGCCCTTCGGCAACATGATCACCACCGCCGAACACGCCATCGCGATGATGTTCGCCGTGGCGCGGCAAATCCCCGAGGCCAGCACCTCGACCCATGCGGGCAAGTGGGAAAAGTCCAAGTTCATGGGGATCGAGCTGACCAACAAGACACTGGGCGTGATCGGTGCCGGCAACATTGGTGGCATCGTGTGCGAACGTGCGTTGGGCCTGAAGATGAAGGTTGTCGCCTATGATCCTTATCTGGGCGAAGAGAAAGCCTCTAAGATGGGCGTCGAAAAGGTCGAGCTGGATGAACTGCTGGCGCGTGCCGATTTCATCACCCTGCATGTGCCGCTGACGGATCAGACTCGCAACATCCTGAGCCGCGAGAATCTGGCCAAAACCAAAAAGGGTGTACGGATCATCAACTGTGCCCGTGGCGGTCTGGTCGATGAAGTGGCGCTGGCCGAGATGCTGCAATCCGGCCATGTTGCCGGAGCGGCCTTTGACGTGTTCAGCGAGGAACCCGCCAAGGACAACGCATTGTTCAACCTGCCCAACGTGGTCTGCACGCCCCATCTGGGCGCGGCGACGACCGAGGCGCAGGAGAACGTGGCCTTGCAGGTGGCTGAACAGATTTCGAACTACCTGCTGACAGGCGCGGTCGAGAACGCGCTGAACATGCCCAGCGTGACCGCGGAAGAAGCCAAGCTGATGGGGCCGTGGATCAAGCTGGCAGGTCATCTGGGCAGCTTCATCGGCCAGATGACGGATGAGCCGGTCAAGGCGATCAACATCCTTTATGACGGTGTGGCCGCTGAAATGAACCTGGCCGCGCTGAACTGTTCGGTGGTCGCGGGGATCATGAAAAAGTTCAACCCCGAGGTGAACATGGTCTCGGCCCCTGTGGTCGCGAAAGAGCGCGGGATCAAAATCTCGACCACCAATCAGGACAAGTCGGGTGTTTTTGATGGCTATATCAAAGTCACGGTCGTAACGGACAAGCGTGAACGGTCGATCGCTGGCACGGTGTTCAGCGATGGCAAGCCGCGCTTTATCCAGATCAAGGGCATCAATATTGATGCCGAGGTCGGCGCTCATATGCTGTACACCACCAACGAAGACGTGCCCGGCATCATCGGCACGCTGGGTCAAACCATGGGTGAAAACAACGTCAACATCGCCAACTTTACCCTCGGCCGATCCGAGGCCGGAGGCGAAGCGATTGCATTGCTCTATGTCGACGAACCGGTCCCGGCCGAAGCGCGGGCGAAGCTTGCCGAAACAGGCCTGTTCACGCAGATCAAGCCGCTGGAATTCGACGTCGCCTGATTGGGGCTGTTGAGTTTGAGGAACAGTTCACGACCCGGTTGCACCTGCGATCGGGTCAATTGTTCTCTCCGATAGCGATCTGGGGCAAAAGCAAGCGAAAATTACATCCGGAGTATTTCTATGACACAGCCTGTCTATGTTATTGGTGATCTGCACGGGCAGGTGGCCGAGCTGGAGCGCGCGCTGTCCCTGATCCAAAGCGATGGCGGCCCCGACGCTCAGATCGTGTTTCTGGGTGATTACGTGGATCGCGGCCCTGACAGTCGCGGGCTGATCGACCGCCTGATTGCCGGGCGTGATGCTGGCCGAAACTGGATCACTCTGCTGGGCAATCACGACCGCATGTTTGCCTGGTTTATGGAGGACACTCCGCGCCACGATCCGCATTTGTTGGTGGGATACCACTGGCTGCATGACAGGTTGGGCGGGATCGACACCCTGCGCAGCTATGGGGTGGAATTCGAAGGTCAGATTCGCCTTGAAAACCTGCACCGGATGGCACAGGCAGCCGTGCCGAAATCGCACCTGACCTTTCTGCGCGATCTGGTGGTGATGCATCAGACGCCCGAGATTGCCTTTGTTCACGCGGGTATCCGTCCGGGTGTGCCACTGAATGAACAGCAGGCAAGTGATCTGATCTGGATCAGACAGGACTTCCACGACTACCAAGGCCCGCATCCCAAACTGATCGTTCATGGACACACGCCTGTGGATCAGGCGACGCATTATGGCAACCGGATCAATCTGGACACGGGGGCCGGGTACGGACGCCCGACGGGCGTCGCCGCATTCGAGGGACAGAATTGCTGGGAACTGACCGAACAGGGTCGAACACCGTTGACGCCCTGAGTCTGCTCGCCTGGGTATGACATTGGAGATTTAATATGTATGTCGCCACTTTGCTGACCAACCCGGCTGCACCCTCACTGGACCGTGCCTTGCCGGAATCGCTGCGCAACGCGTGGGGCGGTGGGGATGTCCTGTGGCTCAGCCCGGACGAGGCGGTCGAGTTTGACCTGCGCGACATGCCCGCCAATCGCTGGGACGTTTGGGCAGACTTGCAGGGCATGGGCGTGGACCTGATTGTGCAGCCCGCACAGGGGCGGCGCAAACAGATGCTGCTGGCCGATATGGACAGCACCATGATCCAGCAGGAATGCATTGATGAACTGGCGGATGAGGCTGGCGTCGGCGAAAGGGTCAAGGACATCACCGCCCGCGCCATGAACGGAGAGTTGGATTTCGAAGGTGCCCTGATCGAACGGGTTGGTCTGCTGAAGGATCTGGATGAAAGCGTCATTGGCAAAGTCCTGCGCGAACGGATCACCCTGATGCCCGGCGGACAGGCGTTGCTGGCAACGATGCGGGCTAACGGAGCCTATGCTGCACTGGTGTCCGGTGGCTTTACCGCCTTCACCGCGCGGGTGGCAGAGCTGCTGGGGTTCGATGAAAACCGCGCCAACACTCTGCTGGCCGCAGATGGCAAACTGACGGGCGATGTGGCGCGTCCTATTCTGGGACGTCAGGCCAAAATCGAGGCGCTTGAACAGATCTCCACTCGCCTTGGCCTGTCCGAAGTTGACGTGATCGCTGTCGGCGACGGGGCCAATGATTTGGGCATGCTGGGGCGGGCCGGAACCGGCGTTGCCCTTCATGCCAAACCGTCGGTGGCTGCGAAATGCGACGTGCGGGTGAATCACGGCGACCTGACGGCACTGCTTTACCTGCAAGGGTACAGTCGCGCGGATTTTGTCGAATCCTGACAGGGCTTTTCATTATTTAACATTTATGTTAAATACAGGTCATGAGCACGCTTCTGACCACCTTTTCCGCTTTGTCCGATGCCACCCGGTTCTCGATTGTCGAGCAACTGATGGAGCAGGGCGAACTGCCCGCCGGTGACCTGATCGAAGGGCGCGGAATGTCCGGCGCTGCGATTTCGCGCCATCTGAAAGTATTGCGCGAAGCCGGGCTGGTTGAACAGCGCGTGCGGGGCACCCAACGGATGTACTCCATCCGGCCCGACGGGCTGCGGATGATTGCCGACTGGACGATCTCCAAACGGCAATTCTGGGAAAGCAGCCTCGATCGCCTCAGTGATATCATCGAAAGGGAGAATTCATGGCCGACCTGAAACTGGAACGGGACTTCCCCGTCAGCCCAGAAGACCTGTTTGCATGGATCAGCGACGGCAGCCGGTTGTTGCAATGGTGGGGGCCCGAAGGGATGCACGTGCCTGAACACAATCTGGATTTCTCGCGCACCGGCCCGTGGTATTCGGTCATGGAAAACGGCGAGGGCCAGCAATACAAGGTCTCGGGCCACGTCACGCATGTCGACCCGCCAAACTCGGTGGGGTTTACCTGGGGCTGGCATGACGATCAGGATCAGCGCGGGGCCGAAAGCCACGTCATCTTTACAGTCACAGCGACAGGCACGGGGTCACGCCTGGTTTTGGACCACCGCGAACTGGCCGATGCCGAAGCAGCCGCGAACCACAATCAGGGCTGGACGTCTTCGCTGCGCAAACTCGAAGCGAAGTGCAAATAACGTTTCATCAGGGAGGAGCGATATGCCCCAATATTTGTTTGTCTATCACGGGGGACACACCCCGACCGACCCCGCCGAGATCGAGGCGACCATGGCCGCTTGGGGCGCATGGTTTCAGGGTATGGCCGAAGCGTTAGAGATCCCCGGCAACCCGGTCGGACAATCCTATACGGTCAGCAGCAGCGGGGTTGTCGACAATGGCGGTGCAAACCCGGCCTCGGGCTTTACCGTGATCAAGGCCGACAGCATCGACGCCGCGACCGAGATGGCCAAGGGCTGTCCGATGGTTGTCAACGGTTCGGGCTCGGTCGAGGTGGCCGAGGTGCACGAGATCGAGATGTAGCGGCCTTAGCCGGGGAAACCCTGCACAGGTTTGATCACGCCGCATTCCAGCCCCCGGCGGCTGTATTGCGTGGCGTTCATGAATTTGCGGGTGGCCGGGTGATCGGCCTCCAGCACACCAAGGCTCACCAGAATGGCGGCGATGGCACATTCGCTGGCCCGCGTGGTGCCATCGGTGATCTTCAACGCAACGCCCATGCGTTTTTCCGGGATGATGGCCACAAACACCGCCTCGGCCCCGGTCTTGATGGCGACGCGCCCGTTCATGGCGCGCATCAGTTCGGTGCAGGCACGGGTCTCACCGGCAACCAGTTCCGGATGTTTCACCATGGCTGCCACCAACTGAACCGCCGCCTCGCTGGAACGGTCGGACCGATCCGAGGCGCTTGCGAACCACGCCATCGACCGGGCCAGCCCGGCCAGCGACACGGCGAAATTCGGGGCGGAACAGCCGTCAATACCGTAACCGGGGCTGGTTTCGCCTGACGTCTCTTCGATGGCAGACAGGCAGGCCTGCTGCACCGGGTGGTCGATTTCCAGATATTCCGGTCCTGCGCCCATATGCTGACCCAGTGTCAGGAAACCACAATGCTTGCCGGAACAATTGTTGTGGATCTGGCACGGGGTGTCATCCGCCAGAATCAGCCGATCCCGCGCGGCAGTGTCCGCTGGCTCCTGTGGCCCGCAGCGCAAGTCGTGCTCGCTCAGCCCCAGATGATCAAGCCACGCTGTCACGCGGTCGGTATGGATCGCGGCCCCATTGTGGGACGCGCAGGCCAGCGCAAGATGTTCGCTGTTCAATCCGTATTTTGCCGCGGCTCCCGACGTGACCAGCGGAAGCGCCTGAATCATCTTGGCGGATGAGCGCGGATAGATAACCGCCTGCGGGTCGCCCCAGCTGCGCACGATCTGGCCGGTGTCGTCGCAGATGACCGCGTGACCCAAATGCAGGCTTTCCAGCAAGTTGCCACGCCACAGTTCTGTCATTGCTACGGGCTGCGTCATCTGGACCTCCGAAATTTATGCGCAAAATTCTGCCAATCGCCCTTTCGCCTGTGGCGAAACCTGCGTTAGTGTGTGTATGTCGGCAATCATCGGAATGCGCAACGGAATAGACGGGCCGGAAGGGTTCGCAGCCATGTCCGATGGATTTGAGGTATCGGTCGAGCTAGGAGGCTGGACAAATGGGATCAATGCTCGTTCGTACGATCGCGGGCCTGTGTGTGGCAGGCATCGCCGCAACGTCTGCACTCGCCCAACAGGCGACAAGCACAAACCGGGTTGCTGCAAAAACGGACTGGAGCGTTTTTGTCGAAGATGATCCCACCGAATGCTGGAGCGTTTCGGCCCCCAAGGAAACCGTGAACACCCGGGGCGGGCGCGTCGTATCCGTGCGGCGCAGCGACATCCTGTTGTTTGTGTTCTATCGCCCCAATGCCGAGGTCAAAGGGCAAGTGACCTTTACCGGCGGCTATCCGTTTGCACCGGGATCGACAGTGAACCTGAATGTCGACGGGTCCGAGTTTGAACTGTTCACCGAAGGTGAGTGGGCCTGGCCCGCATCAGATGCAGATGACGCCAAGATCGTCACAGCGCTGAAACGCGGAACCGAGGCTGTTCTGACTGCCCGGTCCGAACGCGGCACACAAACCAAGGACACCTTCTCGCTGCTGGGCTTTACCGCAGCAATCGAAGACGCCGAAAAGCGCTGCACCAAGTAAGCACCCCGACCTAAGCAAATGGTCCCGTCTTTGGCGGGGCTTTTGTTGTTTTTACGCTCCCCTGTACCTTTACGCAGGATCAACCCGTTTACTTGATCCGTATCAATGTGAGCTCTGACGATTTCCGAACTAATCAGTTCAAGAGAAACCAAGGAGTTGCCACCATGCTGAACAAATCTCTTGTCGCGTTGATGATGATATCAGCCATGCTGCTGAGTGCCTGCGAAAACAAGGGCGAGACTTATCCTGTAACCGGCGAACAATGCGGACCGAACGATCCGGTCAAGACCCTGGATGCCGAAGATTGCTATATCCCACCCGCGGGTGTCTGACGCGGAACTGCATTTCCGTTGGTTTAGGGGGCCAACCGGCATCTAAACCTTTCTGGCAAAACATGTTACTCTGGCCTGACCCCAGCTGAATGGATGAATGAGGCGGCCATGCGTCTGATCTTGATCGCGCTGCTTTTGCCAGCCACCGCAACCGCCGACCCGGCGTTGGAATGTTCCGACGCCGGATCACAAGTCGAAATCGGATCCTGCGTCGGAGAGATGGAAGCACGGGTCTCGCGCGCGCTGCAGGTGAGTTTTGATTTGGCGGTACAATCTGCCAACGAGCTGGACGAGGTCACCGGGCGGATAGTGGCTGAACCTGCCCTCATAGCGGCGCAACAGGCCTGGGAAACCTATCGCGATACGCATTGCACCGCCGTCGGCGCGTCGTTTGGTGGCGGATCGGGTACAGGTATCGCAATCACATCATGCCGGGTGAATTTGGGGCGGGCACGCGTTGAAGAACTGTTGAGTTTTGCAGACTGACTGAAACGATTCCTTTTGATCTTTGCACAGGTTCCTATATAGAGGCGCATCCCAAGCCAGAATCCTTGAAGATACGCCTCAGCAGGTACCACAATGTCGCCCAAAGCGCCGATCACTCAAGACGTCATGACCCTCCCTCGCAAATTGCCCGAGGGGAAGGTGAACCTTGTCGGTCTCACCCGCGACCGTTTGCGCGAGGTCCTGATCGAACATGGTACGCCCGAAAAGCAGGCAAAGATGCGTACCGGTCAGATCTGGCAGTGGATCTATCAATGGGGCGTGCGCGATTTTTCCCAGATGACGAATCTCGCCAAAGCGTACCGTGCGCAACTGGCCGAAAACTTTGTGGTCGAGATACCCGAGGTGGTGACCCGACAGGTATCCGAGGACGGCACCCGCAAATATCTGTGCCGTATCGCGGGCGGGCACGAGGTCGAGGTGGTCTACATCCCCGAAGAAGATCGCGGTACGCTGTGCATTTCATCTCAGGTCGGATGTACACTGACATGTTCGTTTTGTCATACGGGCACCCAGAAGCTTGTACGTAATTTAACATCTGCCGAAATTGTCGGGCAGATCATGATGGCGCGCGACGATCTTGACGAATGGCCGACCCCCGGTGCGCCAAAGGATGAAACGCGCCTTCTGTCAAACATCGTTCTGATGGGAATGGGCGAGCCGCTTTACAATTTCGAAAACGTCCGCGATGCGATGAAGATCGCGATGGACCCCGAGGGGATTTCCCTGTCGCGCCGCCGCATTACGCTGTCGACCAGTGGAGTGGTACCCGAAATTGCGCGCACGGCTGAGGAAATCGGCTGTCTGCTGGCGATCTCGTTCCATGCAACCACGGATGAAACCCGCGACGTTCTGGTTCCAATCAATAAACGCTGGAATATCGAGGAGTTGTTGCAGGCGCTGGCCAGCTATCCCAATGCCTCGAACTCCGAGCGGATCACGTTCGAATACGTGATGCTGGACGGTGTGAATGACAGCGACGCGGATGCCCATCGTTTGATCGACCACATCAAGCGTCACAAAATTCCGGCCAAGATCAACCTGATCCCGTTTAACGAATGGCCCGGCGCGCCGTACAAGCGCAGCTCGAACAACCGCATCCGCGCTTTTGCCAACATCATCTATCAGGCAGGCTACGCCTCTCCCATTCGCAAGACACGGGGCGAGGATATCATGGCGGCGTGCGGTCAGTTGAAATCGGCAACCGAACGTGCCCGCAAATCGCGCAAACAAATTGAGTCCGAAGCCGGTTTAACCCCGTAGTTTTTCTGTTCGGTTCATCATGGATCGGGTGGTCGTGCTTTGATTGTCCAAGATGACCGCCTGCACGCATGAAGTGTGCCTGTAAACTTAATGTTTCAGATGCTGATTCAATATGCATAATTTGCTATATTTTAATGATTCAATGCCGCAGGATGCAGGTTCAAATCGATGCACAAGGCGGTGAGATTCCGGGACCTGAGCTGGTAAGAGTTCCCGGAGCCGCTAGAATAAGAACACTGTCGTCACGTGGCGCTCAGGCGAACTGATTTTCAGGTGGGTCGTAATAATGGACTCGTATCTTCGAATAATTCTCCAGCACAAGGCCATTGCGTGCGCGATACTTCTGATTTCTTCAGGACTGGCAACGGCAGATGGTCACAACGCCCACATAGCGATCGAAAACCCGGCAGAGCTAAGCAAGGATGAGGCCGCGGCCCACTACCATTCGCTCAGCCGCCGCATGGCACGGGGGTATGCTGCGGCGCAACTGGATCTGGTTCTAAACTACCAAAGCTGGCCGCTTTTCAACGACGCGCCATATATCTCGGCCACACACGGACAGCGTTTCGTCAACACGTATGCCAACCGAATGGCGCACAACTATGGGACATTGCGACAGGGCGAAGAACTGCCCGTGGGATCGGTGCTTGCCAAGGACAGCATGACGGTGACCGATGAAGGTCACATACATCCCGGTGCCATGTTCATAATGGAAAAACTGCCAGAGGGTACCAGCCCGAACACCGCTGACTGGCGTTATATCATGGTGCTGCCGGACGGGTCCTTGTTTGGCGATACCATGGGCGCCCGTGCCAGCGAAGTTGCCTATTGCCACGTCTGTCACGAACAAGTGGCGGATCGCGACTATACGTTCTTTATCCCCGAAGAATATCGGGTGGGAAACTAAGCCGGTTCACCCGGCAGCTTGAGTTCTGTCGCCTCACGGCGGCTGAGCTGTTCGCCTTGCTTCCGTTTGGACAGCACCTCGCGGGCCAACGCGTATTTGTCATCTTGCCAGAAGATCAGGCATCCGTTGCAGCCCTTGCCGCAGCATCCTTCCGTGCCGATGCGGTTTGTCTTGAACCGGCGTTCGTTACCGTCTTGGCCAATCTTTTCAACCAGATCATCGCGACGGCGTGCATAGGCAGTTGGGTTGTCGCGACCGGTGGTTTCCAATCCCTGCACGAGCTTGTCAAAGCGAATGCGGCTCCAGTGTTCGTCGGTCAGGGCGCGTTCCTTGCGCAGCACTGAATAGACCGGAAAACGGGCGCGCAGATCGTCGATATCCTCGTGATCGAACAGGGTGAAAGGCATCCGAATGATGGTTTTTGTGCTGCCATGCACGACGTCCAGCCGTGCGCCATCATGGGCGCGTTCGAAATCATAAACCCGCAGCAGAACCGTGTCGCGCGCAACTGGCGAGACGAAATCCAGCACATCACCCGGTTCCAGCTTGTTCTTCACCTCGACCAGAAAGGCATCCTCGGTCACTTCGGTGACGATCCCGGCATATTCCCATTGCGCGATGGATGCGGTGTGTTCGTAATCATGGGCGTAATTGGTCAGCCGCCCTTCGTGGAAGGCCAGCGTATAGCCGCGATTCCCGACGGTTTCGAGCTCACGCATGTAAGGCTTGGGGTCCCAGTTTTCGGGGTCCGCGAAATAGTCATCTATCGCCATACGATAGGCCCGTGCGACGATCGCGGCGTAGTATTCCGATTTGCCGCGCCCTTCGACCTTGAGGCTGTCGACACCGATTTTCAGGTACTCATCCAGCTTCGGCATGATGCAGAGGTCGCGTGAGTTGAGGATGTACGAGCCGCGATCATCCTCTTCGATGGGCATCAGGTCACCGGGGCGGCAGCCTTCTTCCAGCAGGAATTCGAACAGGTCGGCGTTTTCCTCGGTGATACGCAGCTCCTGATGTGTGCCATCCTTGAGGCGCAGTTTCAGACCATAGTTCCAGCGACAGGAATTGGCGCAGTTGCCCTGGTTGGCCCCGCGTTCGGCCATGAAATTCGACAGCAGACAACGGCCCGAATAGGTCATGCACATAGCACCGTGCACGAAGGATTCTAGCTTGATATCAGGGCACTTCTCACGGATCTCGACCAGTTCGGGATAGGAAACCTCACGCGCCAGAACCACCAGCTCGGCCCCCTGATCCTGCCAGAACTTCACCGACAGCCACGAACAGATATTGGCCTGGGTCGAGATATGCAGCGGCAGTTCGGGCGCGCGCTCGCGGACGTATTGGAACACGCCTGGATCGGCGATGATCAACCCGTCGGGCTGCACCTTGCGCACCGTGTCGATGTATTCGTCCAGCTTCGGGATGTCTTTGTTATGCGAGAACAAGTTCAGTGTCAGGTAGGCGCGCCGACCATGGCTGTGACAGAACTCGACCCCTTCAATTACCTCGTCCAGCGAAAACTCGGACTTGGTGCGCAGCGACATATCCGGCGTGCCCAGATACACGGCGTCTGCCCCATAGAGGATGGCGAGTTTAAGTTTGCGCAGATTGCCCGCAGGCATCAGCAACTCGGATCTGGGCTGGGTCATGGAAGCTACCTGACAAAGGATCAAGGCGGCCTTCTACGCCATAATCATTGCGCCCAAAACCCTGTTATCTGCGACGGAACCGCGCTGTGCCGATAACTTCGATCAGTTGTTGGCGCACCGGCTCGGGTTGCGCCTCGACTGCGTTCAGAACCTCACGCAGTTCGGCGCGCAGCCCATGCATCTGATCAATCAGCGAGATCATCATCGACAGCGCATCGGCCTCCATGTCGTATTGCTCGTGCAACTCGCAAGCCAGTTCCAGCCGGGCAACGTCGATACTGTGATAGACCAGCCCCTGCTCCGATTGTTCAGGGATCACGATCTCGGCCGCAAGATACTCGGTCAGGCGGTCCGAGGTCAGGCGCGAGACGGTTTCGATCAGTTCCTTTTCGGTCAGGGTCATGACGGCATTCCTTTCCGCGGATCGTAGCGGTGCGTTTCGCGCCATGTCTCCATGAACTGCCTGAGATCATCATCGATCTTGTCGGGCATCGAGACAGTCAATTCGATCAGTTGGTCGCCGCGCAGGGACGAGCCGCGTTTCTTCACCCCCTTGCCGCGCAGGCGAAGGGTTTTGCCGCTGCTTGTGCCCGCCGGAACATTGACGTTCACACCGCCATCGATGGTGGGGGCGGCGACTTTCCCGCCCAGAATGGCCTCATCGATGCTGATCGGCAGCGTGATATGGATGTCGTCGCCCTGACGGTCAAACACCGGATGTTTGGCGACCGTGACGGTCACCAACGCATCCCCCGGAGGGCCTTCGCCATAACCCGGAGCACCCTTGCCGCGCAGGCGGATGGTCTGACCTTCGGTTATCCCGGCGGGGATCTTGACCTCGATCCGGTTGCCGTCTGGTAGCGTCAGTTTCTGACTAGCGCCAAACACGGCATCCAGAAAGCTGATTTGCAGGGAATAGTTCAGGTTATGCCCTGGCGCATGAAACTCATGCCTTTGCTGGCCGCCAAATCCACTGCGGCCGCGCATGAATTCGGCAAAGATGTCCGACATGTCGTCCGGGTCCGCCTGACGCCCGCGATAGGGGTTTCCAGCGGCCTCAGCATAGTCCCGGTAATAGTGTTGTTGCGGGCGTTCCTGACCCGATGCGTCGATTTCGCCATTGTCGTAACGGGCGCGGGTTTCAGGATCTTTCAACACGTCATACGCAGCGGCGGCGGCCTTGAATTTGGCCTCGGCCTTGGCGTCGCCGGGTTTCAGGTCCGGGTGGCACTCCTTAGCAATACGCCTGTAGGCTTTCTTGATTTCGTCGGCACTGGCGTCTTTCGATACGCCAAGGACGGAATAGGGATCGTCGCTCATCTCACACTCACGGGTCAGGGACAGGTCTGATCTTGATGAATGTGTTCTACCACGTGTTTTCAACGGGTCAAAAGGAAGAGGCGATTGAATTGTCTCGAAAAAACTCAGAAGCCTGCTAATATCTTCATATTTCTGATTGTAGATTGACGGAGGCCATCCCATGTCGCGCAGAATCAAATCCGCTTTGGCCCTGCTGGCCGGCAATGCCATCGGGCTGTTGCTGGCTTCGCTGATACTGTCCGGTTTCGCGATCAAACCGATCTCATTTATCGTGGTTGTGATTGTTTTCACCGTCGTTCAGGTGATCGCCGAGCCCTTGATACTAAAGCTTGGCGAAAAGAAAGCGCCCGCATTGAAAGGCGGGATCGCCCTGGTCGTGACATTTGTGGGCCTGCTGGTGACCGACCTCATCGCGTCGGGGCTGACCGTTGGCGGTATCTCGAACCTGCTGGCGGCGACGCTGCTTGTCTGGCTGGGGGCGCTGATCGCCAGCGTGGTACTGCCGATCTACGTTTTCAAGGACCTGCGTGCCGCGAAGAAGTAATCACAGCGCGTTCAGGCTGGCCTCGATCGCCTTCCACAGTTCGTCCACCGGTTCGCATCCAACGGACAGGCGGATGAAGGCCGGGTCGACACTATCGCCCCAGCGCGCGCGGCGCTCGGCCGAGCTGTGAACACCACCGAAGGAGGTGGCGGGGCGCAAAAGCGGGCAAGTGTTGATGAAGGCCTCGGCCTTGTCTTCGCTTTCCAAAGTCAAGGATAGCAGAAATCCGAACCGTGCCGTTTGTGCCTGCGCCAGTGTGTGTGATGGATCTTCGGCCAGCCCGGGATAGCGGACCTGCTTGACCGCCGGGTGACCTGCCAACCGTTCCGCTATTACCTGAGCCGAGTTGCACATCCGGTCGAACCGGACATCCAGCGTTTCCAACCCGCGATGCAACAGCCATGCCTCATGCGGTCCGGGGATCGAGCCGGAGACTCTCCGCCATTCCTCGACCCGTTCCATGATGTCACTGTTGCGGCTGGCCACGTGACCCATCAGCATGTCGGAATGCCCGCCCATCGCCTTGGTGTCGGACGACACGACCACGTCGATGCCCAAATCCAACGGGCGCTGACCCAGCGGTGTCATCGTCGTATTGTCGGCAATCGTCACCCCGCCAGCAGACCGCACCTGTTCGGCTATAACTTTCAGGTCAATCATGTCCAGACCGGGGTTCGAAGGGCTTTCGGCGAACACAACGTCAAACTCATCAAAACCACCTGCGGCAAACGCTGTGGTCGGGCGCTCTTCAACTGTCACGCCAAGACGCGAAAGGAATCGGTCCGCCAGCAGACGGGTGACATAGTACCCGTCCGAAGGGATCAGAAGGCGCGACCCGGCTTGCACCGTTGCAAACAGAGCCGCAGAAATCGCGGCCATGCCGGACGGGAAGCTGAGACAAGGCGCGTCTTCCAGATGCGACAAAACATGCTCAAGATGTACCCAGGTGGGGTTATCGACACGGCCATAGGTCGGGTGGCCGTCCGGCGCACCGGGCAGATGGAACATGCTGCTTTGCGTCAGTGGAAGGGCGACGGGTTCGCCTTTTGACAACGCGTTGCCACGCAGGTGGAGCATTTCGCCTGTCTTTGGAGTTTTCATCGCTCAGCGCCCCGGAATTTCGTCGCGGGGCGGGGCGGGTTCCCAGTTCTCGATGATCTCGGCCGCCTCCTGCGCGGTATCGACAAAGCGGAACAGGTCCAGATCCTCGTCCGAGATCGTACCGGCATCCGCCAGTGCGTCCCAGTTGATGACCTTTTCCCAGAACGCGCGGCCAAACAGCAGGAAAGGCACACGATCCATTCTGCCGGTCTGGATCAGGGTCAGGGATTCGAACAGTTCATCCAGCGTCCCAAACCCACCGGGAAAGATGGTGATGGCGCGGGCGCGCATCAGGAAGTGCATTTTGCGGATCGCAAAATAGTGGAAATTAAAGCTGAGATCTGGCGTCACGAAGCTGTTTGGTGCCTGTTCGTGCGGAAGCACGATGTTCAGCCCGATCGAGCACCCGCCTGCTTCGTGTGCACCGCGATTGCCAGCTTCCATCACACCGGGGCCGCCGCCAGTGACGATCACATTCTCGCGGCATCCGGTTTCTTTCGATTTCACGGTCATCAGTCGCGCGAATTCGCGTGCCTCATCATAATATTTCGACAGACCGGCCAGGGTTTCTGTCCGCGCGGTGTGCTTTTGCGAGGGTTCGGGAATGCGGGCGCCGCCGAACATGACGATGGTCGACGTGATCTCCCGCTCGGTCATGATCATTTCGGGTTTCAGCAACTCAAGCTGCAACCGTACAGGGCGCAGCTCGTCCCGGCACAGAAACTCGTCATCCGCGAAAGCCAGACGGTAGGCCGGAGAGCGTGTTTGCGGTGTGTCCGGAACCTCTTTTGCGGTCGAGCGGTCGGTCTGCGCATCGCGAAACGGACTGTGGCGGTCTTCTCTCATCGGTGATCGATCCCTGCTTGCGTGTTTGACAAACAGCTATAGGGTTCGCGGGCAGAGTGCCAGTCACGGAAAGACGAGAATGAATTGGAAAAGTGAAATATCGGCAGCACGGGACCGCATCGCGGGATATGCGCAGGTGACCCCGGTTATGGAAAGCAACATTCCCGGCTATCCGGTTGAACTGAAACTCGAGCACATGCAGCATACCGGCAGTTTCAAGGCGCGGGGTGCGTTCAATACGCTGCTCAGCTCGGATGTGTCGGCTGCGGGTGTGGTCGCCGCATCCGGTGGCAATCATGGTGCGGCGGCAGCTTATGCAGCGCAGACGCTGGGGTATCCTGCAAAGATATTTGTGCCGGAACTGGCGGGTCCGTCCAAGATCGCACTGATCCGGCAAACCGGTGCCGACCTGAGCGTTGTTTCCGGTGAATACGCAAACGCGCTGACCGCAGCGCAAGAGCATGAGGAAATGACGGGTGCAATGCAGATCCATGCTTATGACGCCCCGGCCACGGTGGCGGGGCAAGGGACCTGTTTTGCCGAATGGGACGCCCAGGGCTTGCAGGCGGATACGGTACTGGTCGCTGTTGGCGGCGGCGGGCTGATCGCCGGGGCGCTGGCCTGGTTCGGTGGCGTGCGCAAGGTTGTGGCGGTCGAGCCGGAAACGTCCTGTGCGTTGAATGCTGCGTTGTGCGCTGGTGAGCCGGTTGATGTTTCCGTGTCGGGCATCGCCGCAAACGCGCTGGGCGCGCGGCGGATCGGCGAAATCTGTTTTGAACTGGCGCAGGGTATGAGTTCGGTTCTGGTGTCAGACGATGCCATCGCGGCGGCACAACAGGCGCTTTGGCGCGCGCATCGCATTCTGGTAGAACCTGCCGGCGCGACCGCATTGGCCGCCTTGACCTCGGGTGCGTACCGACCTGAACAGGGTGAACGCGTGGGTGTTCTGGTGTGCGGTGCAAATATCGCGCCGGACCCGTTCGCTGGGTGAATTATCGGGTTGTGGATGTGGATGGTGGATTTTATCTATAATCCATGACTGCAATGATTTCCGACACGATTTACCAAAGCCTCAGCCAGCGGATCATCACCGGAGAGCTGGCAGCCGGTGAAAAGCTACTGCAGGATCATATTGCCCGAACCTTCAATACCAGCCATGTTCCGGTGCGTGAAGCCTTGTTGCGGCTTGAGGCGCATGGATTGGCCCGGCATGAACCACGCAAGGGAATGCGGGTTACGGCGCTGGACCCGGCAGAGGTTCGGGAGGTGATCGAAATGCGCGTGGCGTTGGAAACGCTGGCGTTGCAGCAATCGATGCAAAACATGTCTCCGGTCGCGTTGGAAAAGATCGAAAACGCACGCATCGCCTGTGACAAGGCGCAGTCGATGCCGCAATGGGAGGCTCTGAACAGAACGTTCCATCGCGCCATTCTGACGCCTTGCGGGCTGCCTCGGCTTTTGCATGCAATCGACGATCTGCATATCGCAAGCGCGCGCCATCTGTTCGCGCAATGGCGGTTTAAATGGGTGCAACGGGCTGACACGGATCATGCGGCCATTGTGCGGGCTTTGAAGCGCAAGGAAATGGCCACAGCAACGGCGATCCTGACCCGCCATATTCGGCGCGCAAGCTGATGACCCTCTGCTTCAGACGCAATTGGGCCCGTCTACGTCGCATTGCGCCATGGGTCCGGCTTGCGTATAGGCCAAATCAACGTGAACAGATTCTGTAGGGAGACACCCCATGTCCAACGCGCAACTGGAAGCCGCCATCGAAGCCGCCTGGGAGGCACGCGAGACAATCACGCCCGCCACCGCAGGCGAGCAGCGCGAGGCGATCGAGGATACGCTGAATGCGCTGGACAGTGGCTCGCTGCGCGTGGCGGAAAAGCTGGAAACCGGTGACTGGCAGGTGAATCAATGGGCCAAAAAGGCGGTTCTGCTGGGCTTCCGTATCAAGGACATGGAAATCCAGCCTGGCAGTCCGCAGGACGGCGGCTGGTGGGACAAGGTGGACAGCAAGTTCGCCGGTTGGGGTGAAAACCAGTGGCGGTCTGCCGGGTTCCGCGCGGTTCCAAACTGTGTGGTTCGCAAGTCGGCATATATTGCACCGGGCGTGGTGCTGATGCCGTCTTTCGTGAACCTTGGGGCCTATGTTGACGAAGGCACGATGGTTGATACCTGGGCCACCGTCGGATCCTGCGCACAGATCGGCAAGAATGTGCACCTGTCGGGCGGCGTTGGTATTGGCGGAGTGCTTGAGCCGATGCAGGCTGGCCCCACCATCATTGAAGACAATTGCTTTATCGGCGCGCGCTCGGAAGTGGTCGAGGGATGTATCGTCCGCGAAGGCTCGGTTCTGGGGATGGGCGTGTTCATTGGTAAGTCCACTAAGATCGTGGACCGCGAAACCGGAGAAGTCATGTATGGCGAGGTTCCGCCCTATTCGGTTGTGGTCGCGGGTTCCATGCCGTCGAAGAACAACGTCAGCCTCTATTGCGCTGTGATCGTGAAGCGGGTCGACGAAAAGACCCGCTCGAAAACGGGCATCAACGAATTGCTGCGGGACTGATCGTTCTGGGAATGTCATAAGGCCGGAGCAGTTACGCTCCGGCCTTATTTGTTCTTTGGGTCAGGTCGGCTAAGGCAGATACCAAGCTTGTGGTCCTAGCCTGCCTTGAAGTGCTGCTTAGCGGCTCTCACCCTGCATGGCTTCCACTTCTGTGCTTCCTGCATTGGTTTCCGCACCACCGCCTTCGGCCTCGCCGCCGCCATCGGCTTCACTGCCACCTCCGGATTCACCATCGCCGCCGGATTCGCCTCCGCTTTCGGCCTCACTACCGCCTTCGGAATCGCTACCGCCCTCGGTGTCACTGCCACCTTCGGCCTCACCATCGCTGCCGGATTCACCTCCGCCTTCGGTCTGCGCGCCGCCTTCGGCCTCGCCGCCACCGGTGGTTTCGCCGCCTTCACCGCCCGCTTCTTGGGCATAAGCAGCATCACTTGTTACAAAGGACAGAATTGCAACAGCCGGTATACCGGAAAGTACAATCACGCTTGCTGTTGTTGTCATCAATCTGGACAGAACACTCATCTCAACTCTCCTTTGAAAATGACTTATGCAGTACCCGCAGCGTAGGGCCGGCATCGACGCTTAGTTGTGAATTGCTGGCGTCGTGTCCCGGCTAGCGGGAATTGGCCCAAAATGAAGAGGAAGACTGGCGCAAAAGTGCCGGATTCAACTCAACAGCTTTTCAGGCCGGAGGCCTTCAATCAATGGGGGAGGTCGAGACCCGCGTTCACTGAGTCTTTCTCCCAGCTTATCCCTTGATCGGATATCGGTCCGGTTCCTCGAAAACATCGATGACTCGCGTGCCAGCCTTGATTTTGCCGCCATGTTCCACGCCTGACGGGATCGAATAACTGTCGCCCGGGCGGTAGGTCCGGGTCTGCCCGTCGATGGTCAATTCAATCTCACCCTCCACCACTGTGCCCCATTGGGCTTTGTGAGAATGTAAGGGCAATTCGAAATCCTGAAGAAACGTGAAGAACGCCACCAATCCTGCATCCGACCGGATCACGGCCGTTTGCACCACGTCGTCGGGGAACGGTACGTCGAGGCTGGGAAAACTCGCTATGAAATCTGGGTAGGGCATGAAGACGTCCTTTGTATCCGGGATCGGTTTATTCCGGGTACTATGGGCGCAAGGCGGGGCTCCTGCAATTGTTGGCTGCTTGACCGCGAACCGGCGCGGGGCTATGGCCCGGTGCATGGAGAAGCAAAAGAAACCCTCGCGTCAGCAAGTCTATACCCTTCTGGTCCAGATTGGCCGCAAGGAGGGCGACGGGCTGCCCGATGGGGCGACCGGCGCGGCGCTGATGTGCTATGCCAGCGGCGTGGATGAGGCCGAGGCCGTGCGTGAGACGGTCGCGATCCTGAAGCAGGCCGACACTGCACCGCTGGATGTCACCGGATACGGCACATTGGCCGAGCGTGAAGCGCAAGGTCACGATATCGAGGCGGACGAACGTGCGCTGATGCAAAGAGCATTGGATGAAAACGCAGTGATCGTCGCGCAGATGACACCGTTTTTCGAAGACGAGGCACAAGCCTAGTTTCGCGATCCGAACCACTTGCGATAGATTTCGTCATAGGTTCCGTCTTCGCGCAAGCCGAGCAATGCCTGGTTTACATCCTCGACCAGTGGTGATCCGGTCGGGAAAGCGATGCCGTAATTTTCGCGCAGGAAAACACCGCCTGTCATCGACGCAATCCGCCGGCCTTCATGGGCCGCAAAATAGGACAGGATCGGCGCGTCGAACACGACAGCATCCAGATCTTCGGCCTTGAAAGCGTCCAGCATCTCATTCAACCCCGGATAGCTGGTAAACTCGATCTCGCGCCGGTTCAGAAAACTGGCCGCAGTCGACCCCGAGATTGTCCCGACAGTCTTGCCGTACAGGTCGTTCACCGAATTCACGCTGCCGGTAATGGCGTCCACGGTCATGACCGAGGTGATACGGGCGGTGAACACTGAAACGATGAACAAGGATGACACCACCAGCACGACACCCAACATTCGACCGAACGGAGTGCGCGGCATCCGCTCTTCGAAGCCGCCATTCACAACCAAGTTCAGCGCCCACCAGAACGATGGGAACCACGCTTCGTTCAGGTCGCGGTCGAAATAGGGTTGGGCGCGGCGTTCAAAGCTCCACATCAACATGCCGCCACCGAGGAGAATGGCAAAGGCCAGCCCTATGGCGATGAACAGTTCTTTCGAGAGCAGGGCCTGCAACAGCGATGGTTTTCGTACCGCGTCCGAGGGTACCATGATCTGAAGACCGGCCTCAAAGATCGGCTGAGAGAAATCCATTTGCGTTTCACGCAGCGCAGTGATCGAGATATTGGCGATGGCAAGGTCTGCAGATCCGCTCTGCACGGCACCCAACATGTCAGAAAACGCCTCGACGCGGTTGACCGTGTAGTCCCAGTTCAGAGCCTCGGCCAAAGCCGCCAGCAAATCCATAGAGAAGCCGGTTTCGTCGCCATCCTCGACATAGGAAAATGGCGGGCGGGTCACGGTTGTGACCGAAAGGGACTGTGCCAGGCTTTGCTGTGCGATGACGGCGAAAGTCAGGCAGATCAGTGCGAAGAAGGCGCGCTTCATATTCAATTCACCTGTTTCGCGGCCCTGTAACGCGAATTTGTGGCGGGCGGCAAGGTGGTCGCAGGGTAAAGTGTCATGTTTTATTGGGGTGTCGCTTTGATATCTAAATATTCGGATGACCGTTTTTTTACGGATTGGGGTTGGAAAACCGGCCAAATCGTTGAATCTGTGCGCGAACCCGCGTCAGACACAGTTCCAGAGGCCCCCGCATGACTGATCCCGTCCAATTGACAGCCGAACTGATCCGTTGCCCTTCGGTCACACCTTCAGAAGGCGGAGCACTTGTTTTGCTTGAGGCGGTGCTGTCGGAGGCAGGTTTCGAATGCACGCGCGTTGATCGCGGCGGCATCAGCAACCTTTTCGCGCGTTGGGGGCAGAAAGGTCATGCGCGCAGTTTCGGATTCAATGGTCACACGGACGTCGTCCCTGTCGGCGACGAAGCTGCCTGGACTGCGCCGCCCTTCGGGGCCGAAGTGCGGGATGGTGTGATGTATGGGCGCGGCACCACCGATATGAAATCCGGAGTTGCGGCTTTTGCGGCTGCCGCAATGGATTTCGTGCGTGACACCCCTCCGGATGGGGCAATTGTCCTGACAATTACCGGTGATGAGGAAGGCGATGCGTTGGACGGCACCACTGCGCTTCTCGATTACATGGAAGGCGCGGGTGAGCGTATGTCGGTCTGTCTGGTAGGAGAGCCAACATGTCCGAACAAAATGGGTGAGATGATCAAGATCGGTCGCCGGGGTTCAATGACTGCGTGGTTTAAGATTACAGGTGTGCAGGGGCATTCGGCTTATCCCCATCGGGCCAAAAACCCGCTGCCCGCAATGGCGCGGCTGATGGACCGGCTTGCCAGCCATGAACTGGATCAGGGCACGGACCATTTCGACGCCTCCACGCTGGCTGTTGTCACCATCGACACTGGAAACGCCGCGACCAACGTGATTCCGGCGCAATGCAGCGGCGCGGTCAATATCCGCTTTAACGATCTGCATTCCGGGGCAAGCCTGAGTGATTGGTTGCAATCAGAAGCGGATCAGGTGGCAGCTCAGTACGGTGTCGAAATCGGTGTCACGATCAGTATTTCGGGTGAAAGTTTTCTGACCCCACCAGGGCCTTTGTCGGATCTGGTGGCCAAAGCGGTCGAAGCCGAGACCGGCGTAACACCCGAACTGTCGACAACCGGGGGCACTTCGGATGCGCGCTTTGTCAAAGACCATTGTCCGGTGGTGGAGTTCGGCTTGGTCGGGCGCACGATGCATCAGGTGGACGAGTGTGTTGAGGTTGCGCAGATCGAGCAGCTCAAATCGATCTATACCCGTATCCTGACGGATTATTTCGCCTGATCCATGCAACGCACATTGGTGATCATGGTCAAGGAACCCAGACCGGGTCGTGTCAAGACGCGGCTGGGGCGCGATATCGGCATGGTTGGTGCCGCGTGGTGGTTTCGGCATCAGACCCGCGCCTTGATCCGCAGGCTACGTGATCCCCGTTGGCAGATTGTGCTGGCCGTGTCGCCCGATGCGGAGGGCCTTGTAAGCCGCGTCTGGCCCGTTGACCTGCCACGCGCGCCGCAGGGGTCCGGCGACCTGGGTGGCCGGATGAAGCGGATGTTGGGCGGAATGCCCAAGGGGCCGGTTTGCCTGATTGGTGCGGATATTCCGGGTATTTCGTGTGCACATATTGCCCGTGCATTTGGTGCGCTTGGGCGATCCCAGATGGTGTTCGGCCCCGCGCCGGATGGCGGCTATTGGCTGGTCGGTGCGCAGCGTTATGGCGCGCTGCCCGCAGGTCTGTTCCACGATGTGCGCTGGTCGACAGAACATGCTTTGGGCGACACACTTGCCTCAATCCCAAACTGCCGTGTGACCCTGCTGGACCAGCTACGCGATGTGGATACAGTTGCTGATCTGAAACCCTGAGGTTTTTTGGTCATGACGCGGTCGCAAACGCGTGCTACGCCGGAAGCATGACTCGCATCCCCACCAAGCAGGAGGTCCTTGACTGGATCTCGGCGAACCCCACCCTGACCTCGAAACGCGACATCGCCAAAGCCTTTGGTATCAAGGGCGCGGATCGCATTGACCTCAAGCGCATCCTCAAAGAGCTTGAGGCCGAAGGACACCTTGAAAAACGCAAGCGCAGCTATCGCGATCCAGACCGTCTTCCACCTGTCAGTGTCTTGCAGGTGAAGGCCCCGAATGCCGATGGTGATCTGTTTGCCCGCCCACTGGAATGGCATGGCGAAGGCGTCGAGCCCATCGTTCTGATCATCGCGCGGGCCAGCGACCCGGCCCTGGGTGAGGGTGACCGCATTCTGGCCCGCCTGACCGTCGTGCACGAAGAAGATCACAATTACGAAGCCCGCCTGATCCGCCGAATCGGGACCAACCCGCGCAAGATCGTGGGCATATTCCGCAAAGGGGCCGAAGGGGGCAGAATCGTCCCTATCGACAAGGCGGGCCAGACTGAATGGCTGGTTGCCGATGGCGCGGTGCATGGTGCCAAAGACGGCGAATTGGTCGAGGCCGAACAGGCCGGGCCGAAAAATCGCATGGGCCTGCCGCGTGCGCGCATTGTTGAACGGTTGGGTGATCCGACCGCGCCCAAGGCTGTTTCGCTGATCGCGATCCACCAGCACGGTATCCCGGATGACTTTCCCGACAAGGTCATTGCTGAAGCAGACAATGCCAAACCCGTTGGCCTGAAGGGCCGCGAGGACCTGCGGGACATGCCGCTGCTGACCATCGACCCTTCGGATGCGCGCGATCGTGATGATGCCTGTTACGCGCACGCGGATGAAGACCCCAAGAACCCTGGTGGACATGTGATCTGGGTCGCTATCGCCGATGTTGCTGCTTATGTGCTGCCCGGCTCGGCCCTGGACCGCGAGGCGCGCAAGCGGGGCAATTCAAGTTATTTCCCTGACCGTGTGGTGCCGATGCTGCCTGATCGGCTGTCGGGTGATCTGTGTTCCCTGCATGAAGGTGTCCCGCGCGCCTGTGTCGCTGTGCGGATGCAGATTGACGCGGACGGTAACAAGATTGGTCATCGTTTTGTGCGGGGGTTGATGCGTTCGGTTGCGTCACTGAACTATGCCGAAGTGCAGGAGGCCATCGACGGCAACCCGAACGACCGCACTGGGCCATTGCTGGAGACGGTCTTGAAACCGCTTTATGCCGCCTATGCCGCGATAAAGAAAGCGCGGGCTGTGCGACAGCCACTGGAACTGGACCTGCCCGAGCGTAAGATCGTGCTCAGCGAGACGGGTCATGTTGAAAGCGTGGCGTTCCGCGACCGGTTGGATGCGCATCGGTTGATCGAAGAGTTCATGATCCTCGCCAATGTTTCGGCTGCCGAGACACTGATCGCCAAGCGCCGTCCGCTGCTGTTTCGCGTGCACGAGGAACCCGCGCCCGAGAAGCTGGAAAGCCTGCGTGAAACGGCGCAGGCCGCCGGATTGAACCTTGCCAAGGGGCAGGTGCTGCAAACCAGCCACCTGAATGCGCTGCTGAACGCCGCCGCCGGGACCGAGGATGCGGAACTGATCAACCTGACCACCCTGCGGTCGATGGCACAGGCCTATTACAACCCAGAAAACTTCGGCCATTTCGGGCTGGCGCTGCGGAACTACGCGCATTTCACCTCGCCGATCCGGCGCTATGCCGACTTGGTCGTGCATCGGTCGCTGATCTCAGCCCACGGTTGGGGCACGGACGGTTTGACCGAAGACGAGATTACCCGGCTCGAAGAAACGGCGACTCATATTTCAGATACCGAACGCCGATCCATGATGGCTGAACGGGACACGACTGACCGTTATCTGGCCGCGTATCTCAGCGAGCGGGTTGGCAATGAGTTCACAGGCCGGATCAGCGGCATTGCCCGGTTTGGTGCATTTGTCAAAATGGACGAAACCGGCGCGGATGGCTTGGTTCCGGTGCGATCATTGGGGCGCGAGTTCTTCCATTTCGACCGCGAGGCCGGGACACTTATGGGGGCGGACACGGGGCTGATTATCGCCATCGGCCAACGTGTCACCGTTCGACTGACCGAAGCGACACCTGTGACCGGTGGGTTGGAGCTGGAGCTGCTGTCCATTGACGACCAGGCCCTGCCGCGTGGACATGGGCCAAAAGGGCGATCATCCCGGCGCAAAGCGATCAGCACCAAGCGCAAGAAAGACAAGATCAAGCGCAAGGTCGAACGCAGGCGCCGTCAGAGGTGATAGGTCAACGCGCGGGCAATCAGCCATCCGTGGCGTGTCGGATCGATTTGTGCGGTGTCATCAAACAGAACGGCACGGGTCCCATCGATCCGGTCCTCGCCCGGAAAGGCGGAAGTGAAATCGCTTATCAACCGGCTCTGACAGTGCACAAACAAGGCGAAACTTGCCGATTTGTGCGCGCCCAGCCGGATCGTTGACCCTTTGGGCGCAAGATAGGCGGGCTGACCCCAGCGCAGTTCCTCTTGCACCGTGGGGACAGCAGGCAGAGAGGCTGCCGTGTCAAACACAAGCGCCCGCAAGGCCAGAGCCCCCGCACGGGTTTGCGGGGGCAGGGTCTCAAAGGCCGAAGCGACCAAAGGGTTCTCAAAGGGTTTCATGCAATTGGTATCGCCTGTTCCAACCGATCCACGTAACTGTTCAGCAGGTTATCCTGTTTGATCCGGCGGGTCAGGGGGGTGTCCGCAGGTGTGGCGCGCATCGCGGCAAGCATAGGGCCAACGCTCATATCAGCCGATGTCGGACGGTCCCCAAGCAGGAAAGAGGATTGCCACAGATAGGCCGAGATCGCCTCGAGGTCACGTTCGATCCGGTCCAGCCGTTCGGACAGCGAAAACCGCCCGATTCCCTGTGACGTAATCCCCTTCAGAACGGATTTCCGGATCGCATTGGATGACGGTTTCCGGATCAACGCCGGAATTCCGGTAAAGAACGTATCACGCAAGATCGGCCAGACTTCGTCATTGCCCCAACGATCCAGAACGATGTGAAAATACAGATGCTCTTCGGCCATGCGCACCAGGGCGCGGGACTGCGCCTTTTCGACATCCGTCAACCCTTTGTCGAAATCCGCGCCCTGCTGTTCCAACCAATCGCGGATCAGGTCGCTGTCCGGGACCAGGCGTTCCGGCGTTCGCAAAACGGGCAGTTTCTGGTGGGGCATCTTGCGGGGGTCAAGCATGTCCGAGCGTTGCCAGGTCTGGCCGGATTGCTGAAGCATCAATGCTGTCTTGACGCAGAAGGGGCTGGCACTGAACAGGCCGAAGGCAGAGGGGAAGGTGAGAAGGGTCAGCATTATGAGGCTCCGTGTCATTGTGTGCTGACTGAGTATCGGGACCTAATGACAGTTTCTGTCATTAGAGGTAAGCTATTGTACATCATGTCCCGCACCGCCCGATTGTTCCAACTGATGCAAGCCCTGCGTTCTGGCCCTTCGCCCAGAACATCCGAACAGTTGGCGCAGGATCTGGGTGTTTCGGCCCGAACAATTCATCGGGATATTGATGCATTGCGCGGACTGGGTGCCGTGATCGATGGCGAAGCGGGGTTTGGCTTTACGCTGATCGAGGACGCGACCCTGCCGCCATTGGGGTTCACTGACGATGAGCTTGAAGCGTTGGTTCTGGGCTTGCGCGAAGTTCAGGTGATTGGCGATCCGGCTTTGTCGGGCGCAGCGGGTACGGCCCTGCGGAAACTTCAGGGACGCTTGCCGCAACGCCAGTCCCATCGGCTCAGCCACGCGGTTCTGGCTGCTACGCGGTTCAACCGCCCGCCTGAGCCCACGATTGACGTGGCCACTCTGCGGCAGGCGACGTGGGATGAGCGCGCGGTCGAGTTTTTCTATACGGACGCGAAAGGCGACGCTACGCACAGGCGCGTCAACCCTTTGAGCATCGTCTATCTGGATCACTCGAACGTGTTGTTGGGCTGGTGCCACCTGCGACAGGATTTTCGCGTTTTCCGGTTGGATCGCTTACAGGACATGTCAGTGACGGAACAAAGTTTCAGGCCGAACCGCGTGCCCCTGCTGCGCGAGGCATTGGAACGCATTCGGGCAGAGCGTGCTGCGCAGGAGCGAGAGGCGAACGTCTGAGCACTTTGTGAATTTCTGATTCTGCGCTACCCTGTGGTCGAGCAGTAATCAGGAAAAAACGGAATGCGAAAATGCGTAGGCGGCGTCATGACCGTCGCATTGTGGGCATCCATAGTGCAGGCGGAAACAACAGAAAACACCAGATGGGCAGACAGCGGGATTTCACGCGCAGCGCTGCAACTGGCTTCGGCGGATGTGACCGTTTCGATCCGTCCGGTCCCGCGCCCGTTGATTGAGGCCTTGCCCGTGGCTTCTGCGACAACGGCAAGGTTTCAGTCCTGGCTTGGCGCCTTTCAGGGACGCGCGCGGCGGCAGGGCATTTCGCAGGGAACACTGACTCAGGTGTTTTCGGGGATGAGCTATGACGAAGATGTCCTGGAACGGGATCGCAATCAGGCTGAGTTTTCGAAACCCATCTGGGAGTATCTTGAAACCGCAGTGTCGGAAACGCGCCTGTCGAACGGGCGCGCCGCCCTGCAGCGGCATCGGCAGGTGTTGAACCGGATCGAGGCTGAATACGGTGTCGAAAAAGAGGTGGTCGCTGCCATCTGGGGGCTTGAAACCTCTTTCGGGTCTTATCGCGGCAGCAGTCCAACGCTTCGTTCATTGGCAACGCTAGCCTTTGATGCGCGGCGGGCACAATTCTTTGAAACGCAGTTGGTCGCTGCCCTGCGGATCGTGCAGGCTGGCGATATCAGCGCCGGCAACATGCTTGGCAGTTGGGCGGGCGCAATGGGGCATACGCAATTCATGCCCACGTCATATCTGGATCACGCGGTGGATTTTGACGGTGATGGCCGACGGGATATCTGGTCGGATGACCCGACGGATGCGCTGGCTTCGGCGGCGTCTTATCTGGCGCGGCATGGTTGGACCAGGGGTCAGCCATGGGGCGTGGAGGTGCGTTTGCCCGCCGATTTCGATTACGCCTCAGCCCGTCGCGATTTTACGCTGATGCCGTCCGAATGGGCTGCAAGGGGTGTCGTGGCGCGGGATGGTACCGTCGTGCCGGATCATGGGAAGGCCGCTATCCTGCTTCCGGCGGGAAGTCAGGGCGTTGCGCTGATGATTTTCGAAAATTTCAGCGTGATCGAGGCGTATAACGGGGCCGATGCCTATGTGATCGGCATCGGGTATCTGTCCGACCGGCTTGCGGGGGGCGCACCGTTTCAATCTGACTGGCCGCGCGGCGATCGGGTGCTGAGCTTTGCCGAGAAAAAGGAACTTCAGACACGTCTGACGGATGCGGGCTTTGACACAAAGGGTGTCGACGGGCGCACTGGGCCAAATACTATCAACGCGGTTCGAGCGTATCAACTGGCGCAAGGGTTGGTCCCGGACGGATACCCCACGCCAAACCTGCTGGAGCGGTTGCGATGACAAAAAAAGGCGGCCCATATGGACCGCCTTTTAAGATGCATAAATCGCTGAGTTAGGATGCGGCTTTCATCAGCCCCTGCGCAATGATCTCGGCCTGTGCTTCGTCCAGCGACTTGTAGATCCGCACGAACATCTCGTCGATATCCGCAGGCGTCAGGATCAGCGGGGGTGAGATGATCATCCGGTCGCCGACATGGCGCATGATCAGGTTATTGGCAAAGCACCGATCACGGCAGATATAGCCGACCGTGCCGGGTTCGGATGCGAATTTGGCGCGGCTTGCTTTGTCCGGGGTCAGCGCGATGGAGGCCATCATGCCAACGATCTTGGCCTCACCCACCAGCGGATGATCTGCCAGTGCCTCCCATTTCTCTTTCAGATAGGGGGCGGCAACATCGCGCACATGCTCAACGATCTTCTCTTCTTCGAGGATGCGCAGGTTCTCCAATGCCACGGCGGCCGCGACCGGGTGGCCGGAATAGGTATAGCCGTGGTTGAATTCGGTACCGCCGATTACTTCGGCAATTTCGTCGTTTACGATGGACCCGCCGATGGGCGCATAGCCCGAGCTAAGGCCCTTGGCGATGGTCATGATATGCGGCTTGATACCAACGGTTTGCGACCCGAACCAGTTGCCTGTCCGGCCAAATCCGCAGATGACCTCGTCAGCTATCAGCAGGATATCGTACTTGTCGCAGATACGCTGAATTTCCGGCCAGTATGTATCGGGCGCCACGATTACACCACCTGCGCCCTGAACCGGCTCGGCGATAAAGGCGGCGACCCTGTCTTCGCCCAACTCTTCAATCGCCTCTTCCAGCTCGCGCGCGCGGGCCAGACCGAATTCTTCGGGCGACATGTCGCCGCCTTCGGCCCACCAGTTGGGTTGGTTGATGTGGTGGATATTCGGGATCGGAATGCCGCCCTGCGCGTGCATCCCGGCCATACCACCCAGCGAGGCCGAGCCCACGGATGAGCCGTGATAGGCGTTTTTGCGGCTGATGATGATGTTCTTGTCTGGCTGACCCTTCTGGGCCCAGTAGGTGCGCACGAGGCGGATATTGGTATCGTTTGCCTCGGACCCGCCTGCTGCGAAAAAGACATGGTTCAGATCGCCCGGGGCCAGTTCGGCAATCTTGGCGGCCAAAGCAATCGCGGGGACGTGGGTCGTTTTGAAGAAGGTGTTGTAATAGGGCAGCTCGCGCATCTGGCGCGCGGCAACATCGGCCAGCTCATCACGCCCATATCCGATATTGACGCACCACAGGCCCGCCATTGCATCCAGAATTTCCTCGCCTTCGCTGTCGGTCAGATAAACACCATTGGCACGTGTGATCACGCGCGCCCCTTCCTTCCCCAGCGCACCATTGGCCGAGAAAGGGTGAATGTGATGCGCGGCATCCAGCGCCTGCAATTCGGCGGTCGGCATGTGGTTGGTGATGGTAGACATCGGAGAATCTCCTACAAGAACGCAGTTGGCGAACACAATATGATCAAATTTTTTCCTGTCAATCGAATCAAGTTAGATCAGACAGACGTCAATGCCTCTGCCATCAGGTCCATACCCTGTTCGATGTCCTGAGCGGTTGCCTTTGCGGTCATTTCTGCGTCACCGGCGCGCAAAGCGGCAATAATGTCCTTGTGCCGATCCGGAAGGCTTTGTGTGCCGAAGCGCCCGCAGACAACACGCAAAGAGGGGCCAAACCGCAACCAAAGTCTTTCGGCCAGATCACTGAGGATCGGCGCGTTTGCGTAAGAATACAGCGTTTCGTGAAAAGCTTGGTTCAAACGCAGATAGCCACCGACATCACCATCGGCGATCATGCGATCCAAATGCCTGTCCAGGCGTTCCAGGTGATCAATGTCCTGCGCCTTCAGGTTGGCGGTTGCACGTCTGGAAAGCTCTGATTCTATTGAAATTCTGGCGAAGATCATCTCTTCAATATCGTTCGAGTTCAGCAGCGGTACACTGACGCGCCGATTGCCCTGGAAAACCAACCCTCCATCCGAGATCAACCGGCGAATCGCTTCGCGGACCGGAGTCATCCCAACACCCAGCGAATCAGTCAGACCCTGGATTGTGACGGGCTGACCTGGGACCAGTTCACCGAACAGAATCTGTGATCTGAGTGTTTGGTAAACCTGCTCATGCGCGGGTTGTTTGCCCCCTTCGGTCGACGGCGCATATGCCTTATTTTTGATCAAATCCAATTGGTTCTTCCTATTTCGACTAAGCCTGACTTGTCAGGTGACTGGCCACGTGAAACCATACGCTGGATCGAGGGAAAACGCAAAACTTGATCAAATCCAAAAAAACGGGAAAATACCCGTACACTTGCAGGGAGAAGAATATGACAATCAAAACGCTGACCATGACAGCGGTCATCGCATTGGGGACTTCGGCGGCATTTGCCGAAGAGGTGCGTGTTTACAACTGGTCCGACTACATCGACGAAGAACTGCTGAGCAAGTTCGAAGCAGAAACAGGTCTGACCCTGATCTATGACGTGTTCGACAGCAACGAGGTTCTGGAAACCAAGATGCTGGCCGGTGGCTCGGGCTATGATGTGGTTGTACCGTCAGGTACATTCCTTCAGCGCCAGATCCAGGCCGGCGCGTTTCAGCAGCTGGACCAAAGCAAGCTTTCGAACGCCGGAAACCTTTGGGATGTAATCGAAGAGCGAACTGCCGGTTATGACCCGGACAACGCGTATTCGATCAACTATATGTGGGGAACAACCGGGATCGGCGTGAATGTCGGTAAGGTCAAAGAGGTTCTGGGCGACGACATTGCCCTGAACAGCATGGACTTGGTCCTGAAACCCGAGAACATGGAAAAGCTGGCCACTTGCGGTGTGCATTTCCTGGATGCCCCGGCCGAGATCATTCCCATGGTGCTGCAATACCTTGGAGAAAACCCTGACAGCCACGACGCGGACGTGATCGGCAAGACCGAAGCGGTTCTGACAGCAGTCCGCCCGCATATCCAGAAATTCCACAGCTCGGAATATATCAATGCGCTGGCAAATGGCGACATCTGCGTTGCTGTTGGCTGGTCGGGTGACATCCTTCAGGCACGCGACCGTGCCGCAGAGGCAGATAACGGGGTGGAGATCGAGTATCACCCCTTCGCCGAAGGGTCACTGATGTGGTTCGACCAGATGGCAATTCCTGTCGATGCTCCAAATCCCGAAGGCGCGCACACGTTCCTTAACTTCATTCTGGACGCCAACAACATGGCGGCGGCATCGAACTATGTGTATTACGCCAATGGCAACAAAGCGTCTCAGGAATTTCTGGAAGAGGACGTGATCGGCGATCCGGCCATCTATCCGGATGATGCCACGATGCAGAACCTGTACATCACGACACCTTATCCGGCGAAAACACAGCGGGTCGTGACGCGTCTGTGGACCAAGGTCAAATCGGGCACCTGATCCGAATTGCACCGGCAGGGCGGCGCCGCCGCCTTGCCTCTCTTTCCAGCTATTCGAACGAGGGCCGTAGTGAATTCTGACGTCTTTGCGCCATGGGATGACCCGCAGGCGAAACCCTTGATCCAGTTCCGAAACGTGACCAAGCGTTTTGGTGAATTTACTGCCATCGACAACCTGTCTTTGGATATCTTCGAGCGAGAGTTCTTTGCCCTGCTTGGTCCGTCGGGATGTGGAAAAACGACGATGATGCGGATGCTGGCCGGGTTCGAAACACCGACCGAAGGCCAAATCCTGCTTGGGGGGAAGGATATCGACCCGATCCCGCCCAACAAGCGGGCCGTGAACATGATGTTCCAGTCCTATGCCCTTTTTCCGCATCTTAGCGTCTGGGAAAACATCGCCTTTGGCTTGCGCCGGGACAGAATGCCCAAACACGATCTGGAAGACCGGGTCGAAGAGATGCTGCGCCTGACCCGGCTTGAACAGTTCGCCCGCCGCAAACCGCATCAGATTTCAGGTGGGCAGAGGCAGCGTGTGGCACTGGCGCGCTCGCTTGCCAAGGCACCCAAGCTTTTGCTGCTGGATGAACCGCTGGGCGCGCTGGACAAGAAATTGCGCCAGGACACCCAATTCGAACTGATGGATATTCAGGAAAAAACCGGCACTACATTCGTGATCGTTACGCACGACCAGGAAGAGGCCATGACAGTCGCCAGCCGTGTGGCGGTGATGGATCAGGGCCAGCTTATGCAGGTTGCCACTCCGGACCGGATATATGAGAACCCCGCCTCGGTCTATGTCGCTGATTTCATCGGGGACGTGAACATCATTGAAGGGCGCGCGACATCTGTCGGAGAGGATACCTATCAGGTAGACTGGGCCGAAGGGCAAGCGCCGCTGACCGCCGCGTCAGCGAAAAACTTTGAAAACGCTCAGTTGTGTCATCTGGCGATCCGCCCGGAAAAAGTGACGATCTCGGCCGAGCGTCCGGCGGATGCAGTGAATGCGGTGCAAGGCAAGGTTCATGACATCGCGTATCTGGGCAATCTCTCCACTTATCACGTTGAACTTGCAAACGGCACAATCATCAAGGCGCAGACGGCCAACACCCGCCGCATCTCGCGCCGTTCGTTCACCTGGGAAGACCCGGTCTGGCTGTCCTGGACGGCCACGGCTGCGGTTCTGCTGGCCGACTGATGCGCCGCGCTGTTCTGATCGCCATACCTTATGTCTGGCTGTTGGCGCTGTTCATGGTGCCGTTCTTCATCGTTCTGAAGATTTCGCTGTCGGACACCGCGCTTGCGATCCCGCCTTATACACCGACACTGGATTTTTCAGCTGGTTGGGCGGGGATCAAAGAGTTCTTCAGCCAACTTGATCTTGAAAACTTCGTCTGGCTGACCGAGGACGACCTGTACTGGAAAGCGTACCTGTCCAGCGTCAAGATCGCTTTGATCTCAACCTTCCTGACTTTGCTGGTTGGCTACCCCATTGCCTACGGTATGGCCCGCGCGCCCGAGGAATGGCGCCCAACGCTGATGATGCTGGTGATCCTGCCTTTCTGGACGTCATTCCTGATCCGGGTCTATGCGTGGATGGGCATTCTGTCGAATGAAGGATACCTTAACCAACTGCTTCTGTGGACGGGCATCATTTCGACGCCTTTGACGATCCTGAACACCTCGACTGCCGTCTATATCGGTATTGTCTACACTTATCTTCCGTTCATGATCCTGCCGATTTATTCGTCATTGGAACGCATGGATGGTTCGCTGATCGAGGCGGCCGAGGATTTGGGTTGCTCGAGGGCACAAGCCTTCTGGCTGGTCACCATTCCACTGTCCAGACCGGGCATCATCGCAGGTTGTTTTCTGGTGATGATCCCCGTGATCGGTGAGTTTGTGATCCCGTCACTATTGGGTGGGTCCGGCACGTTGATGATCGGCAAGGTTCTGTGGGAAGAATTTTTCTCGAACCGAGACTGGCCCGTGGCAAGTGCTGTCGCGATCGTGCTGTTGCTAATTCTGGTCGTTCCCATTGTGCTGTTCCAGCGCAACCAGCAGAAACAGGCGGAGGCTGACGGATGAACAGATTAAGCTGGTTCAATACGGTTTCGCTGACGCTGGGTTTTGCGTTCCTGTATATTCCGATGATCATCCTGATCATCTTCAGCTTTAACGAAAGCAAGCTGGTCACGGTCTGGGCCGGGTTTTCGACCAAATGGTATGGCGAACTGGTTCAGAACGAGGCATTTCTGGATGCTGCATGGGTCACGGTCCGGGTTGCGGTGTTTTCCTCGACACTGGCAACGATTCTGGGGACTGCGGCCGCTTATGTGCTGGTTCGGGGCAAGCGGTTCTTTGGCCGGACATTATTTTCCGGCATGATCTATGCACCGCTTGTGATGCCCGAGGTGATCACCGGCCTGTCCCTGCTGTTGCTGTTTATCGGGATCGGGCTGGACCGGGGTATCCTGACCATCGTTCTGGCCCACACGACCTTTTCGATGTGTTTTGTGTCGGTCGTCGTCTCGTCACGGCTTGTGACATTCGACAAGTCGCTGGAAGAAGCCGCTTTGGATCTGGGTTGTTCACCCGCGCAGGCCTTTGGTCTGGTCACCCTGCCGATCATCGCGCCTGCGGTGATCTCGGGCTGGCTGCTGGCTTTCACATTGTCGCTGGATGATCTGGTTATCGCGTCGTTCACATCGGGCCCGTCGGCGACGACCCTGCCGATCAAGATCTTTTCGGCCGTGCGGCTGGGCGTCAGCCCCGAGATAAACGCGCTGTCGACGATTATGATCGCGGTCGTGACGGTTGGGGTGATCACGGCCTCACTTGTGACCAAACGCGCGATGATGCGCCAACGGCAGGACGAGCAGGCCGCTGCGCGCACCGAATGAAACGGATATTTCCCGAATACACCTATGGCGCAGGTCCTCGTGGTGGTTGCTGGTGGGACGAAACCATTGCAAACCCGAACTGGCCAGAGCTTCAGGGCGATCTGAACGTTGATGTTGCCATCGTCGGTGGCGGCTTTACAGGGGTCTCAGCGGCTTTGCATCTGGCCGAAAACGCGACCTCGGTAGCTGTGTTCGAGGCAGGCCCGCCGGGGTGGGGCGCATCAGGTCGCAATGGCGGTTTCTGCTGTCTTGGCGGATCGAAGCTTGGGCAAAAGTCTATGGTGCGCCGCTATGGCCGCGAAGCGGCGCAAGCCTATGAGACGGCTGAACAGGATGCGGTCCAGCTTGTTGCCGATCTGCTGGCGCGGCATCGGATTGACGCCGATACGCATTCCAACGGTGAGACTCAACTGGCCCATTCGCGGCATGCGATGGATGTCCTGCGCCGATACGCGGACGAGACCGGCATTCTGCACCAAGCCGCTGAATTACCAGCGCTCGGTATGGGTGGTGCATTTTTCGGTGGGTATACTCTGCCGGTTGGCTTCGGGCTCAATCCCCGGAAATACCTGTTCGGGCTGGCAAGCGCTGCGGCAGCTTCGGGAGCGAATTTCTTCCAGAACAGCCCCGTTCTGAACATTGAAAAAACGACGTCCGGCTTCAGGCTGCAAACAAGCGCGGGGCAGGTTAACGCACAGGTCGTGCTGATTTGTACCAACGGGTATTCCAGCGAAGACATCCCCGATTGGATGTCCGGACGCTATTTGCCTGCGCAATCGACGGTTATGGTAACACGCCCACTTAGCCAGGCAGAACTATTGGCGCAGGGCTGGAACTCGGACCAGATATGTTACGACACGCGCAATCTTCTGCACTATTTTCGCCTGATGCCGGATGGGCGCTTTTTGTTCGGAATGAGAGGCGGCTTGTTGTCGTCGCCCCGGTCCGAGGCCGCGATCCGGGCAAAGGTTCAACAGGATTTCAAACGCATGTTCCCGGCCTGGGCAGCGGTTGAGGCGACTCATATCTGGTCGGGGATGGTGTGCCTTTCGCGAAGCCTGATGCCTTATGTCGGTGCCGTGCCCAAGCAGCCAGGCATGTTTGCCGGATTTGCGTATCATGGCAACGGCGTCGCTATGGGGACTTACAGCGGGCGCGCATTGGCGCGGCTGGCATTGGGCAAAGAGGCCCACTTGCCAGCCCCGATGAGGCAAACTCCTGAACGGTTTCCGATGGGCCGCTGGCGTCGCGCATTGATGCCACCGGCATACGCCCTCTTTGCGCTTTCCGACCTCAGGTAAACTCAATCGGTTTCAGGATTTCGATTTCCAGTTTCAACCCTTCGGAATAGTCGGGTGCACCGTTTTCTGCGCGCCACAGGCAATAAGCGGCCATGCGCCAAGCATACCATGGCTTGAGCCGTTGATAACGGGCAACAATCTCGGGTCTGCGATAGGCGGACAGAAACTGAACTTCTTCCGCGTCCGACAATGGTGAGCCCCGGTACAACCTTTGCATTGCCGGGGACAGAAACAGCGCAAGGTCTTCGCACGGGTCGCCAAAGGCCGGGCATTGCCAGTCGATCAAGGTCAGGCCGCGGGACGCGACCAGAATATTTCCAGCGACCGGGTCGCCATGGATCAGGCAAGTCTTGGTCGTGGAAGGAACAGATATCGAAGGTTGCAGTTTTGCCAGTTCGTTTCGGGTTTCTGACCTGCACCCTTGCAGAATTCTGTGCCCATGGGCCATCAGATCCGCGCTGCCGTTACACCCGGCGGGCGCTGGAATGGTGTTGGGCAGCGAGTGCAACCTGCGCAGCAGTTCACCAACCTTGTCCGACCCATTCCGCCAAGGTGTTCCGGGTGCGTGGTCGTAAAACACCCAATGCGCGTTCCTGTGCTGTCCTGCGGCGCGCAGCCTTGGTACAAATCCGGTCGGTCCAAGCGCCTTGAGGCAGAGAGCTTCCAGCTTTGCATCATTTCGAAACAAGGGGTTGCGTAAGGTCGGGCTGTAGAGCTTCAGTACTTTGTCGCCGTTGTCCCCCAGCACTTTCCACACCCTGTTGGTCCGACCACCATACAGGATTTCGAACTGCGCGTACATGTTGACCAACCCCATAGTGCTGAGGTGTTCAACCAGATCATGAGGGGGGGCAGGCAGGTCGGGCAGAGGTCTTTTCACTTCTTCTGGCGAGTCGAGTTGCCAACCTTTGGCCCGTACTGCCTGACAGATCAAGCGCCCGTTCGGACCGCAGTGATCAGATCTGCGGAAATCACTTGACCACCTTGCAGGGTCAGCAGAACAGCATCCTCTCCCACCTGCGCTTCGACGACGCGGTTATAGGCAGCAACCGGTTTCTCGGAAATCAGCCGGTCATTCTTATAGCTTTCCAGCGTCGCGGTGTAGTTGCCAGCGGCCATCGGATCGCCTGAGGAATTCACACCTGCCCAAGCAAACTCCGTCGCTGTTGTGGGAACAGAAACCGTGTCGACGACTGTGCCTTCATGATCACGGATCACCAGTCTGGTTGCGTCCGCGTCAGAATCCGCGTTCGAGAACAGGGTCACCGGCTGGCCGTTGAAATGGAACCCCGATGCAGATCGGACGTCCATTCCGACCCAGCTTGCAAGGTCGTTCAGATTGACACTGCCAAGCGTGCTGGTCAGGGCGGAAAGCAGGTCATTGGTTTGAACCTGTTGTTCAACCATCGAAAACTGCGCAAGTTGCGATGCGTATTCGGTTGAATCCATCGGCTCCAGCGGGTCCTGATTCTGGGCCTGCGCGGTCAGCATCAGCAGAAACGTTTCGAAATCCGAGGTGATCGCAGAACTCCGGGACGGACCGGCAGTTTGCTGAGAGGTGGCAGCCTGTGTGGCGGTGACGGGTGTGATCATTTTTCAATATCTCATATCGATGCCCCTGACCGGAGCAGGAGTTTGTGGTAGCGGCGTGGCTTGCGCGAGGTGTACGTTCTGAACCGGTTCGGATTCCGGTGCGGCCTGAGCGTCGAATTCATCTGTCCACTGATCCCGTGCACCTGAATCCGACGGAGTCCCCAGATCGATGTTCAGGTTCCCATAGCCCAGTTTCTGAAACTCCTCCGTAAGAACGGACAGGTGGCGGCGCAAAAGTTCCATCGTGTCCGGGCGTTCGGTGGCGATTGTCATCTGGAGCCCGTCATCCCGACCGTTCAGCACAATGGATACGCGCCCCAATTCTTCGGGGCTTAGCGAGATTTCCATGATGCCGGTTCCCGGTCGGGTCTGAATCGTTGCCGCCAATTGCCCGGCTATGGCACGGGCAATTTCAGCACGGGCGAACGGAGAGGGCATCGCCGAGTGTTGTGCCACCTCGCGGGGGGCTTGCTGAACGGGTTCGTCTAAGGCGATGGGCACAGAGTCAACCTCATGAACCGGTGCCGCCTGTTCCGCTTCGATTGAGTTGAGGATCAGCTGAAGCTGCGCAACGGGTGTCGCGCGGTTTGGACTTGTCGGATTGGGCGTGGCAGCGACTTCCGCTGTCTCGGGCGCCGTCTTTGCGCTTTCAAGGAGGGGTTCGGCTTTCAACCCGGCTGTCTGGTCCTTTGATCGGGTTGGCTGGCTCAGCACAGGCAAAGCCTCTGAGGGTTTTTGGGCTGGCGTGACCTGGGTAGAAGCGGTGTGAACCTGCTCTTCGATTGGTTGCCCGGGCACAAAGGGTTGAATGTCGGTCTGACGGGGCAAACCCATTGACGCAACGGTTTGTTCCGGTTCTGTCGTACCCGTTGCGGGGATATCCGCTGCGGCAGGAACAAACGGCGCGGGATGCACTGTATCTGCCCCAGGCGTTTCGGATGTCCCGGCCATCTCGGTCTGCGACGAAATGTTGTTTGCCAACTCTGGTGCCCGAGGTGAAATCGCCTCGACAGATGCCTCAGCCGTGTTTGACAGAACGGCCTCAACCTCAATCTCGGCAGTTTCGTCGGTGGTTTCGATAGAAGTGGCCAAAGCCGTGGTGCCGGGGAGAGGATGTGTTTGGTTTCCCTGTTCAAGGATGTCCTCGAAACTGTCCGACCCGGCAGTACGACCCGGATCTTTGGCGGGCGAACTGGGTTTCGCAGTTGCTGTTGGCGCTGCGGCTGCCAGCGTTAGTGGGTTGGGCATTTTGCTCTGGCTCCGTGTGATTGATCAGAACTCTGCCCGCAGGAAGTTACGTTTATTTTAACCGCTTTCACCTTTGATCGAGAAAGTTCGAAGCATTTTCGGAGAAAACCATGCACGTCTCAGCAATTCCCCAGGTGGCTCAAACGCCATTGGCCCAGACACGACTGAAAGACGCGGCCATCGAGTTGGAGGCCGCATTCCTCAGCGAAATGATGAAGTCGGCCGGATTGGGCAAAACGCGCCAGTCTTTTGGAGGAGGAGCCGGTGAAGATCAGTTTTCTTCGTTTCTTGTTCAGCATCAGGCACGCGAACTGGCCCGGGCTGGCGGGGTGGGTTTGTCAGAAATTCTGCTGAAATCACTGATGGAGAAAACCGATGACATCTGAAGTCGACATGGCACTGATCAAATCTCTGGAAGAAGTTTTGGATCTGGAGCGTGCCGCGCTTGTCCAGGGTGATCTGGATCGTCTGACGCATATGGTGCCGGAAAAAGAAAAACTGATCGGCGCGATCAACGACCTTCAGGTGCTTGACAGTGATGCATTGGTTCGAGTGCAGCAGAAAGTCGAACGCAACCAGGCATTGCTGAACAGTGCCGCCGAGGGGATTCGGGCCGTCGCCAGCCGCATGGCTGAACTGCGGCGGGTTCGGCAGGAGTTCAGTACTTACGGCGCTGATGGGCAACGAAGTGAGTTTCCCGTTCGTAACACGCCAAAGCTGGAAAAACGCGCATAGGCCTGGGTTTAATTCAAATCTGAAACTTCTGGTCCGGGCGTTTTAGCACTCCGTTAGGGGATCGGGCTCAAAAGTGATGCTGCACCTGAAAACATCAGGTGGCGCGAACAGCCACGCGGCGCGTCGCACAAGTCAGAAAGACACCAATGCCCGCAGATACAGCGGGGTGAACATGGGCGAAAATGGCCCGAAGGCAAAAGGAAAAGGCAATGTCCAGCATTCTGACAAACAATGGCGCGATGGTTGCGCTGCAAACTCTCAAGTCGGTCAACAAGAACCTGGCAATGACCCAGAACGCGATTTCGACCGGCAAGGACGTCGCGACTGCCAAGGACAACTCGGCGGTTTGGGCGATCTCGAAGGTGATGGAATCCGACGTCAAGGGCTTCAACGCGATCAAAGACAGCCTCGCGCTGGGCGAATCGACTGTTGCGGTTGCGCGAAATGCGTCTGAAACAGTCACCGACCTGTTGACTCAGATGAAAAGCAAGATCGTCGCGGCGCAGGAAGACAACGTTGACCGCGGTAAGATCAATGACGATGTGACCGCACTTAAGGATCAGATCGCATCGGTTGTCAGCGCGGCCCAGTTCAACGGTCTGAACCTTGTCGACGGCTCGACCGGCTCTGCATCGATCCTCGCATCGCTGGATCGGGACAACACCGGGGCGGTGACTGCGTCGTCAATCTCAGTCTCGGGGCAGAACCTGTCGACCGGTGGATATGTCACCAAACAGGTTTTCGACGGCTCTACCGGCGCATCGACCGGCAATGACCGCGTGGGGGCAACCATTGACAATGGTGCAACGGCCGCGACGGCGTTGGTGACCGATGAATCCAGCGGTGCTTTCGCGGCCGGAGATAAGGTTGTCGTCGCCATTAACGATCAGGTTGTTTCCTATACCGTTTCCGCGGAAGACGCTGCCGCGACGACGACCGGTGACCTTGTTGCTGTCGGATTGAAATCGAAGATCGAAGAGCTGGGAATTACCGGTCTGACTGTCGATTACGACTCCGGCACTGCGGGTACGTTGTCGGTTACAAACGGCACAGGATCTGACATCTCGTTCTCGGCTCAGTTCGTGAATGCGGGTGCCGGTGGTTTGGGCGCGCTGGCAGGTATTGATGTGTCGACAGGTGCGGGGGCGACCGCTGCGTTGGCGGCTGTCGAATCGCTTATCGACACGTCGATTGATGCCTCGGCCGCCTTTGGCTCGGCGCAGGGTCGTATCGAGACCCAGAAAGAGTTCATTTCGAATCTCTCTGACTCGTTCAAATCCGGTATCGGTGCGCTGGTCGACGCTGACATGGAAGAAACCTCGGCGCGTTTGCAGGCCCTTCAGGTGCAGCAGCAGCTGGCAACACAGTCGCTTTCGATCGCCAACCAGGCGCCGCAGTCGATCCTGTCGCTGTTCCGCTAATACGCAACGCGGTCCGGGGCGCGGTTTTCGCGCCCCGGTCGTGACTATCTGACGACGGCTTTTTGGAAGGATTTCAAGTGACCCCGCAAACCCTCGCTCAATACACCTATGCGCAAGCCGCCGCGCCGACGCGAACGCCCCGTGACACTGAATATGAGGCAATTTCCAGAATTACACGGCGTCTCAAGGCGGCCACGGCGCGCAAGGCAACGGATTTCTCGGCGTTTGTTCAGGCCGTGCACGAGAACCGCCGGTTATGGGGGGTGTTGGCGACAGGTGTCGCGGATTCGGCAAACGCTTTGCCGAACGATATTCGCGCCAGGATTTTCTACCTTGCCGAGTTTACGGAACTGCACAGCAGCCGCATTTTAACGGACGGCGCGTCCATCGAACCATTGCTTGAAATAAACACAGCGATTTTGCGCGGATTGCGCCAGATGAGGGCAACTTGATGAGCGGGCTGGTTTTGAAACTCGCCCCGAAGGAAAGGGTGCTGATCAATGGTGTTGTGATTGAAAACGGCGACCGCCGCGGCCGGTTTTCGATCATGACGCCGCAGGCCAATGTCCTGCGGTTGCGCGATGCGATACATCCGGATGAAGTAAATACTCCGGTGCGCCGTGTCTGCTATGCCGCGCAACTTGTTCTGTCCGGAGACATGGATCCGGCTCGGGCGCGTCAACACCTGTTGCGCAGCGTAGAAGAGCTAAGCCAGGTTTTTACGGATACAGACAGCCGTCGTGTATTGTCCGAGGCGACAGACGCGCTGGTGGCCGAGCAATACTATAAATGCCTCAAGTCACTTCGCTCGCTTCTTCCGCGCGAAGAACGGTTGATGGCCTATCAGCAATGAGCTTTCAACCTGTCATTCCGACTGGCGGAATCGTCGGCTGGCGGTTTCTGCAACGTACTTATCAAGGTCAGTTTCAAAGTTTCTCGTCTTCGGCAGTGAATGAGAGGGAGACAAGGTATTTCCTGGACAACATCGGGAAAGTGAAGACCGCCGAACAGTTGGTTTCGGACCGCAGATTGTTGCAGGTCGCTTTGGGTGCATTTGGGCTGGAAGGGGATGTGGATAACCGGTTCTTTATCCGGAAAATCCTGGAGGATGGAACACGGGCGGATGACGCTTTGTCCAATCGTTTGGCGGATAAACGGTACCGGGAATTTTCAGATGCTTTCGGGTTTGGGCCAGGGGCTGTTCGAAAAACGGTGCTGGTAACCAATATGGAAAAGATAGCTCAGGCCAATCTGTCTGCGCGGTTTGAGATTGCGGTCGGACAGTCGGATGAAACGATGCTCATTTCGCTCTATGCCCAGCGCGAGCTGTCTGACCTGGCGAAAAGTGGAAACAGTACAGACACGAAATGGTTCGATCTAATGGGATTGCCACCACTGCGCAAAATGATGGAAACGGCGCTTGGGCTGCCGCAGTCATTCGCCCAACTGGATATCGACAAACAATTGGTCGAGTTTAAAAGTCGGCTTTTCCGCCTTACCGGATCGGATGATCTGGCACAGTTTTCGGACCAGAAGGCAGTTGAGAAACTGACTGACGCCTATCTGGCCAGAAGTCAAATCGCGGGCCTTCAGAGTACGATATCGCCAGTGCAGACCGCTTTGATCTTGCTTGGGACTGTGTGATCAGAAGACGCAGGGCAAAAGCCTGGGTCGCAATCTAGTATCCGACGTCTCTCGTTCGACCTGCATAAAGCAAAAGTTAACTGTTCAAAATCTCGTCGGCTGTGGTGTGCAAAGCGTAGCATACAACGGGTCGAGACACGTTGTGCAGGTTGACCGCGCCTAACGGTATAGCGTTAGAACAGGCAGGCTCGATATCTTCGGAAACGACTATGCGATGCCCTTCGGTTTTCCCATATTCGCCCAAGCGCGCAGCAATGTTAGCTGCTTGTCCAATAACCGTAAAATCAAGACGTTCACGAGAGCCCACATTGCCATATGTGACACGCCCATAAGCCACGCCAATCGAACAGTCGCAATGTATGTCGGTACCTGCTTTGCGCAACTCTCCCAACGTTTCGACGATTTTGATTGCCGAGCGCTGGGCATTGGCACGGGCCGCGCTGGCGTTTTCATCGGCTGCCGGGAATACCGCCAAAACAGCGTCACCAATAAATTTCAGAACTTCGCCTTCATTTTCGTGAACAATACCCGAGACGGTTTCAAAGAACTCGTTCAAAACACTGATATATGCGCCCCGCCCCAGTTTCTCTTCTAGGCTTGTCGAGTTGCGGAGGTCACAGAACATGATTGCAGCGTCGATTTCATCCCCGTCACCGCGCCGGATCTCGCCCCCCAATACGCGTGCGCCAGAGCGTTTTCCAACATATGTTTCCAGCAAAACCTGCGCATTCTCGCGTTGCATGAACACTTCGTAAAAGCGGGCGATCACCGAGGAGCATTCGAACACAAGGCCCAGATTCTCGGTGGTGAACCCGTTGGGATGGTCACATGTTAGGGTCAGAACGTTCGTTCGCCCGTCAGAGAAGGGCAACGGCATCGCGACATAGTCGGTGGCACCTTTGGCCCGCAACTCCTCCATGATCGGGAAGCTGTTTTGCGGGTTTTCGTGGTTCAGTCTTTGCCGTACGCCGCCCAAACCGTTCGAGACATGGCGCAACGGGCTGTTGATGAAAGCCGGGTGATCATAGATTTCGTAGGTCGGGGCGCGGGTCAGTATCTCGTCCTGACCCTTTTCCCAGATATAGTGTTTGCCCGCGATCAGAGGATGCAAGGACCAGGCCAGAATGCTCAGCCGCTGGATGGCGATGCCGTGCTCCAGCATCTTTTCGGCCAATGCCTTGGTAAAGCTTTCGGGCGTGGTCGCGGCGGAAGCACCGCGCATCAGCCAGTCGATCAGTGGTCCGCTGATATTGCCGTCGTCAGGCTCGCGCAGGCGATTGTTGCCCAGGTCAATCCGGGTGTAGGCGCCGGACACAAACCCGATACAGCCCCGGATGTCCGCGCTTTCCGGCAGGGCTTGTTCATAAGCCCAGACGGAATTGGTCAGGGGCCCCGAGGCCAGTTGGATGTCGTGGTAAGTGGCGGTGCCTTTGAACGGGCAGAATGTTTGCAGGTCTGTTTCTTCGCTCAGATCCACACATACATCTGCGCGGGGAACGTAAATCGTTGGCGGCAAACGCGTTTCATACATCACCTTTGCGTTTGTGCTTTCAGCCAGAAGAATGTCGTTCCGGTAAATGGCAATCCTGCCTTCCAGCGGCTCAACTGAGATTCCATATCCATTCATCTGTGGCGCGGCGTGGACGTTCATAAGCGACCTCCTCTGCCTGGGGTTTGTTTAGAATGGGGCTTTCCACCTGACATTCCAAGAGGCTGCAACGGGAATTTACCGGGCGCGAGCGACGCGCCAAAACGTCAGACCATTTGAATGACGTCCTTCTCGATCGACAGCATATACCCCTTCTTGGCAATATTCTTGACCAGCAGTTCGCTGACCATCTGGTTGCCAAGCGCGTCGCGCAACCGCTTGATCCGTGTTGCGCCCGCGGCTTCGTCACAATCGGCGGCATCGCGACCGGAAATCATGGCCTCGATCTGGGCGCCGGACAATACCTCGTCATCCAACCGGGATTCCGCCAGAATCGACAAGGTTTCCATCGCGGCGGGCGTCAGTTTGAAATCCATGTTGTTAAGGTAGACAGTGTTTTCTTCGCGACTGATCAGCAGCGACGTTACCTGAATGCCGGTACGTTCGATCTGTGCCATGCGCCGGTTCAACAAGACCAGCATCACCAAAAAGACCAGTGCCGAGATCATCATCGCACTGGCAAAAACCAGCAGCACATAGATTACCATCCGGTAACTGGACAGGGTGTCAGCAAAGGCGGTGCCAGACTGGGCCAGAATTTCAAGCAGGCGAATCTCGGTCTGTGACGTCAGATCGGCCTCGACAAACAGCCGCTCGACACGTGCGTTGAACGCATTTGCGTCCGGCAAGGTCCAGAACAGGAAAACGGCAGCGGTGATCAGAATGACGACAATGGCCGCGATGCCCAGCACAACCAGACGGACACCCGACCGGCGTGCATCAGAAACGGAGATAGAATTGTCCGGCATTGCCTTTCCTCTGATCCAACCCTTCCGGCCCGAAAACGGACTGCACTTCAAGCAAGGTCCAACCTGACGCGTTCAGGCGCTGGGCGATATCTGCCCGGGCCTGCCCCTTGTCGCAACTTGTGACCTGCATGACGCCGTAATGCAAACGCAGCGGGTTGTCCTTCTTGGCTTTGTAGTCCGCATAACAATCTGCCGCTGTCGCAGCAGAACCAAGCGATAACAGGGCCGCAAAGGTCAGAGAAGAGAGGATCTGTTTCATAGGCCGCATCCTGCGCATGAGTTGCCGCGATATTCAATAACCCAAGGGGTTTGCTGCCCCTGATATCCGATAACACCGGGCCGTTATTGCTTGTCTTGGGCAGGTGCCCCCACTTTCAGGGCAATCAGCACGCGGTCCGTCATACGGTCGCACGAACATCCGAAAGGACAGGCAACATGCATAAGAAATTCATCGCTTTGATCATTGCGACCGCGGTTGCGATTACCGGTGTGTCGGCTTCTCAGGCGAAGGCGGCCGACGCAAAGGACATTCTTGGGGGGCTGGCGGCCATCGCTATTATCGGTGCCGGCGTTCATTACTATAACAAGGAAAAGAAAAAGGATCGGGCGACGCGTCAACAGACCTATACCCATACACCACATGTGACGCAGCCGGTGCGTCCGTTGCCGCCGCATGTGGCGCGTTACGACCTGCCCCAGCGCTGCCTGCGCTCCTATGATGGGTATTCGCAGGACCATCCGCTGCTTGGGCCGAAATGCCTCGAGAAACATTACAAACATGCCAATAGCCTGCCGCAAGAGTGCAAGGTCGGTTTCTGGAATGGCAAAAAGGTCAGGCGGGCCTATGAACCTGCATGCCTGCGCCAGAAGGGATACCGCGTCGTTTATCAGTAGTTCGGGTTGAGCAGGAACGGCGCCAAAGAAGTGCCGTGAGAGAGAGGGTGGTGTGCGCCGCCCTCTCTTTTCTTCTTGCGGTGCTACGCGAAACGCGGTTTGCCAAGGGCATGACAATGCCAAACTTCGAACTTGAGCAGGCGCTGCTGGACATGGGCCACATCCGTATCGCAGGTGTGGATGAGGTCGGGCGCGGCCCATTGGCCGGGCCGGTTGTGGCTGCCGCCGTGATTCTGAACCCGCAGCACTTTCCTGATGGCCTGAATGACTCAAAAAAGCTGACCGCAAAACGCCGGGCCGTGCTGGACGCCGAGATTCGGGACACTGCTGAGTTCGCGGTGGCCGAAGCTTCTGTCGCCGAAATTGATGAGGTCAATATTCTGAGGGCGTCGCACTTGGCGATGATGCGCGCGGTGGAGGCGTTGACCTCGGCACCTGATTTTGTGCTGATTGATGGCAACCTGATACCGCAGGGTCTGAGAATTCCGTCACAGGCCGTTGTGAAGGGCGATGCACGATCGGTGTCGATCGCGGCTGCTTCGATCCTGGCGAAAAACTGGCGCGATCAGGTGATGGTGGATTTAGCGCAACAGCATCCGGGTTATGGGTGGGAAACCAACGCAGGCTATCCGTCAAAACAACACAAGGAAGCGCTGCGAAATCTTGGCGTGACCCCACACCATAGGCGTTCGTTCAAACCGGTGCACAATATCTTGTATCAAGAGTAAATCGTAAGCTGCTGATTCAAAAAAGAATTTGACGGCGAATCGACTTTGACTCATCCTTGTCTCAACCAAATGAGCGCAAAAGCGCCGTGGACACTTGAGGCAGTGATATGACAACAACCACCAAAAAGGGCGCAAGAGCGCTCCCTTTAAACACGATTCTATCCGGGGACTGCATCGATGTGATGAACAGTCTGCCCGAGGCGTCAGTGGATCTGATTTTTGCGGACCCGCCGTATAACCTGCAATTGAAAGGTCAGTTGCATCGTCCGGATAATTCCCAGGTCGATGCGGTGGATGATCACTGGGATCAGTTCGCAAGCTTCGGGGCGTATGACCAGTTTACACGCGAATGGCTGAAGGCGGCGCATCGTCTGCTGAAACCCAATGGTGCGATCTGGGTGATCGGGTCTTATCACAACATTTTCCGCGTGGGGTCAGCGCTGCAGGACGCCGGATACTGGATTCTGAACGACGTTGTGTGGCGTAAGTCGAACCCGATGCCGAATTTCCGCGGCAAACGGTTCACCAATGCGCATGAGACGATGATCTGGGCGTCCAAGCGCGAAGGCGCGAAATACACCTTCAACTATGAGGCGCTGAAAGCCCTGAACGAGGGTGTGCAAATGCGCAGCGACTGGGTGCTGCCGATCTGCACCGGGCATGAGCGGCTCAAGGATGAAAACGGCGACAAGGCGCATCCGACGCAAAAACCGGAATCGCTGTTGCACCGCGTGCTGGTCGGCTCGACCAACCCTGGCGATGTGGTGCTGGATCCGTTCTTTGGCACCGGCACCACCGGGGCCGTCGCCAAGATGCTGGGGCGCGAGTTCATTGGTATCGAGCGAGAGGAAAGCTATCGCAAGGTGGCTGAAAAACGCATCGCCAAGGTCCGCAAGTTTGATCGCGAAGCTCTGGAAGTCAGTGCCAGCAAACGTGCCGAGCCACGCGTGCCATTCGGCCAACTGGTCGAACGCGGGATGTTGCGCCCGGGTGAAGAGCTTTATTCCATGAACCAGCGCCACAAGGCAAAGGTGCGTGCGGATGGAACGCTGGTAGGTGACAATGTCAAAGGGTCAATCCATCAGGTCGGCGCGCATTTGGAAAACGCCCCGTCCTGCAACGGCTGGACATACTGGTGCTTCAAACGGGACGGCAAGACCGTACCGATTGACATCTTGCGGCAACAGATCCGCGCAGAGATGCACAACTGAATTCACGAACACCGCCGGTGCCTGTGGCCTGACACATGGCACTATGCCTTGCCCCGCCGATCAACCGGCGGGGTCTTTTGTTTTGCCTTCAACAGTGATTGCATAAGGCTGCCTAGCCTCCGCAAGAAAGACCACGGCCATGACCGAGACGACCGCACAGCCCCGCCGAAGCCTGTTTTTCACCCAGCCCGATGCGTTTGATCTGGACAACAAATATACCGAGGCCGCGTTGGAACGGCACAAGCGCGAGGGTCTGGAATTGGCTGTGCGTGCGCGATGGGTGGCGATGGCGCTGACTGCGGTGCTGCTGGTTTTTCTGAACCCGCAATGGGAGGTGCTTTGGTATCACTTCATTCTGCTGCTGATCTGCGGCAACGGGTGGTTGATCCGCCGTGCAGGTCGTGTCGGGCAATCGCGGGGCGAGTTGTTTTTGATTTTCGTCGACCTGCTGATCATGACACTTGGGATGATCGTACCCAATCCCTTCAGCGATGATGTCAGGCCATTGGCCATGCAATACCGGTTCGACAACTTTCAGTACTTCTTCATCATTCTGGCGGCAGGCACATTGGCCTATTCCTGGCGGACCGTGATCGCCATCGGGACCTGGACGGCGATGATGTGGACGATCGGGTGGATCGTTGCCTGGTGGGTCGCAACGCCCATTCCCGGGATCAGCGAAAAAGTTGCGACTGCTTTGCAAGGCTACCCGGATGTTGCCGAGCTTCTGGATCCGAACAGTTTCATGGCGCCTCAGCGCATCCAGCAGGTGATCGTTTTCATGATGGTGGCCGTGACTTTGGGCCTTTCGATGCAGCGGCTGAACCGGCTATTGATGAGCAATGCAGGGCTGGAACGGGAACGGGCCAACCTGTCACGCTATTTCTCGCCCAACGTGGTGGAGGAGCTGAGCCAGAATGACGAGCCGCTGAAACAGGTCCGAAAAGAGAATGTGGCCGTTCTGTTCATCGACATCGTCGGGTTTACAAAATACGCCGCCGGGCGCGACCCCTATGACGTAATCGAAGTGCTGCGGGGCTTTCACGCCCGCATGGAAACCGAAGTTTTTCGCCACCACGGAACCCTGGACAAGTATTTGGGGGATGGCCTGATGGCGACCTTTGGCACCCCGGTGCCCACACCGCTGGACGCAAGCAATGCGCTGGGATGCGCACGCGCGATGGTCAGCGTGATTGATCGATGGAATCTGGACCGCCGCCGGGTGGGAGAGCCTGAAATCCATGTCGGGATCGGGGTGCACTATGGCTCGGTCGTGCTGGGAGACATTGGCGCGAACCGGCTTGAATTTGCTGTCATCGGGAATGCCGTCAATGTCGCGGCCAAGTTCGAGGCGCTGACGCGTGATTTGCAGGCGCGTATCGTGGTCAGCGATGCCGTGCGCGCGCGGATCGCAGAGGAAAACCAGTCTGCGTCTGTCGCCATGACTGGCTTTACAGAGCTTACCGATCAATCTGTGCGCGGCGTGGAAACACCGATGGATATCTGGGTGATGAAAGGCTGAAGACCTTACACCTCGCCAGAACAGTACCCAAAGCGCCGGGCCTGATGCGCCCGCCCGGCGCGCATCGTTTACGCATCAGGTACCGGGTTCAGGGCCTTGTTATAGGCGTGCCAATCGGTGATCTCGGGGTAGTACTGGCGCCGCCATTCCCTGACCCGCGGGTTCATAACCCGTCGCCACAGCGGTGGGATCATCGCAGCCACAGTCATGACGGGATAGCCATAGGGCAGTTGCGGTGCCGTTTCGGGCGTGTGGTGTTGAAGCAGCGGGAACCGGCGGTTTGGCTTGTAGTGGTGATCCGAATGGCGCTGAAGATTGATCAGCAACCAGTTTGAAGCCTTTTGCGAGGCGTTCCAGGAATGCCGGGGCAGGACGTGCTCATACCGCCCGTCGCCCAGATATTTCCGGGTCAACCCGTAATGTTCAACGTAGTTGACCAGTTCCAGCTGCCAGATCGCGACCCCGGCCTGCAAGAGAAAAAGGGCCAGACCGGACCATCCTCCGATCAGGGCCGCCAGTGCCAGCATCCCCCCTTGCAACGCCCAATACCGCCAGAACGGGTTGGAGCGGTCGGTCCAGGGGCGGTCCTTGCGGGCCAGTTTTCCGCGCTCGGCGTTGAAGGCCGAGATCAGACTTTGCCGCAACACCCTAGGGTAAAAGCGGTGAAACCCTTCGTTGTATCGCGCCGTCACCGGATCGCGTGGCGTTCCCACATGACGGTGATGGACCAGCAGATGCTCGGACCGGAAATGAGAATAGAGCACCATGGCAAGAAGGATATCGCCCAGCCAGCGTTCCCAACGGCTTTTCTGATGCATCAGCTCGTGGCTGTAATTGATACCGACCGTACCCGTGATAACACCCATGCCAAAGAACAGGCCGATTTTCTCAGGCGTCGAAAGCTGACTGCCGTGGCTCGCGTACCAGATCAGGCCAAACAGGGTAAGGAACTGAAGGGGTGCCCAAAGCTTGGTCAGCAGGATATACCGTTGCAGAGCATCGTCTGGCGTCTCAGGGTCCGCATTTCCCACGTTGAGCCCGGTGATCCGGTCCAGCACGGCAAAGACCCACCAGGTCGAGATCGGGATCAGCAGAACCCACCATCCGCCCGCGAAAGCAGTGAACCAGATCAGTGGGATCAACAGAAGGGACACCCAGAAGGGTGATGCCGGTTGCCAGCGTGCCAACGAGACTGTTGCGCTCATCTCTGGTGCTCCTACTAGATGGGGACAGCCTAGCCGCGAGGCCAGGGAATGCACAGCGGTGTTATTGCCCTTTCCACAGATCATAGGCTTTGCGCATCACCGTGGGCAGGTCGCTGGGTTTGAAGCTGTGCTTTCCCACTGCGATCAGATGATCGGGAACATCTTGACCGGTGGTTTCTGCGGTCCAGATTCTTAAAATCAGATGAAAATGCGTAAAAGTGTGGCGCACCTCGCCCGGCACCATCTTCCAATCTGCCGCAAGCGGGGGGTGCTCGACCGGATCGTCAGCCCATTCCGATCCGGGCCAGCCCAGCATTCCGCCCAGCAAACCTTTGTCCGGTCGGCGCTCCAGCAGCAAGGCCCCATCTGGCATGCGCGCGATGTAAACGTGACCGTGACGGGTGGGTTTGGGCTTTTTCGGTCTTTTTCGGGGAAGATCAGCCTGTGTTCCCGCAAGCTGCGCTTGGCATGGATCGCGCAGCGGGCAGATGCCACATGCCGGGGATTTCGGCGTGCAGATCGTGGCCCCCAGATCCATGACTGCCTGTGCGTAGTCACCGGGCCGAGAAGAGGGTGTCAGCGCTGAAGCTTTTTCCTTCAGCAGGGGTTTCGAGCCGGGCAGCGGCGCATCAATGTCGTAAAATCGGGCCATGACGCGTTCGACATTGCCATCCAGAACTGTTTCAGGCTGATCAAAGGCAATGGCCGAGATTGCCGCAGCTGTATAAGGGCCGATTCCGGGTAACTTCAGCAGCGCATCATAAGTTTCGGGGAACTGACCATTGTGATCCCGCGTCACAACGCGGGCGCACTTCAAAAGGTTTCGCGCACGTGCGTAATACCCAAGGCCGGCCCATTCCCCCATGACCTGCTCATCCGGCGCGGCGGCCAACGCCTGAACCGTAGGCCAACGTGTCACGAAGCGCAGAAAGTAATCCCGCACCGCTGCTACAGTCGTCTGTTGCAACATCACTTCGGATAACCAGATCCGATAAGGGTCAGGGCGCACCCCGGCGGCGCGCTCTGCCGGTCCTGTGCGCCATGGCATGGCGCGAGCGTTGTGGTCATACCACTCCAGAAGCGCAGCGCTGACGGTGAATTCAAAGGAATCACGCAAGTTTTATTCGTCTCCCTGTCAGGTTTCGCTGGCACCCGGTGTTCTGCCTATTACAATAGCGGTGCAGGAGTTGGAAACCAGATGCAACGCAGACGTTCGTCAACCCGCGGGTTCAAGCGCACCGCGTCTTTGCTGAATGACCAGATCAGGCGCGCCGGGGAAAGCCGGGGCTTTGCTGTGTCACGTCTGTTGACCCATTGGGCCGAGATCGTGGGTCAGGATACCGCCGCTATCGCGCGCCCAGTCAGTGTCGGCTATGGCAAAGGTGGTTTCGGCGCGACCCTGACCGTTCTGACCACAGGTCCGCAGGCCCCGATGCTGGAAATGCAGAAGGAACAGCTGCGTGGTAAAGTGAACGCGGTTTACGGTTACAATGCCATTAGCCGTGTCCGCATTACTCAGACCGCTCCGACCGGATTTGCCGAGGGGCAGGCCAGTTTCGACCATAAACCGAAGCAAGCAAAACCCGAGATTGCACCTGAAATTGCTGCCGAGGCAGACAAAGTGTCACGCAGTGTAAATGATGAAGAATTGCGCGCGGCCCTTGAACGTCTTGGGCGCAACGTTTTATCCAAACAGAAACGCTGAGAAAGGGCTGAGAATGAGCCGTATTGCAACCGTAATCTGTGCGGCCGTCGCCGTGGCCGCAGGCGGCTATTGGGTGTCGCTGTCAAATTCCAACACAAGTTTTCCGCTGGTCAGCGCCGCCGAGGCGCAAGAGGCGGACCTGGATACATCTACCATCATTGACATGGTTCAGGGCGCCGAGGGCGCGCCTGTCGAAATCATCGAATACGCATCCTACACCTGCCCGCATTGCGCGAATTTCCACAAGAGCGCGTATAAACAGCTCAAGAAGGATTTCATTGATACTGGTAAGGTCAAGTTCACCTATCGTGAGGTCTATTTTGATCGCTATGGTCTGTGGGCATCAATGGTGGCCCGCTGCGCCGGTCCCGAGAAATTCTTTGGCATCACCGATCTGATCTATGAAGGTCAGTCAGAATGGACGCGCGCAGGAGGTCCGGCCGAGATCGTCGATGAACTGCGCAAGATCGGTCGTCTGGCAGGTATCGATGGCGACCAGCTTGAGGCCTGTTTGCAGGATGGCACCAAGGCGCGGACATTGGCCGCGTGGTATCAGGAAAACGCTGAACGCGATGGAATTCAGGCAACCCCGTCCTTCATCGTGAACGGCAAGAAAGTCGACAATCAGTCCTACGCGGATTTCAAAAAGCTGATCGAAGCAGAGCTCGGCAGCTGACTCGACCCCAGCTGGCCCCGCCGGGGGCCAGCCTGAGTTACTTTGGTGAAGGGGCGGCTTTCAAAAGCATGTCCCTGACCCTGTCGGCATCTGAAATTTGAAGCCGAACCGGCAAAGTGATCACCTTGCTTCGGAAAGCGGGGGGCAGGCGAACGGCGTCTTTTTCGGTGGTGACCATCTGAGCGTCCAGCAAACGCGCCTCGTTTTCCAGTCGGGTCATCAGGGCTTGTGTCAACGGCTGGTGATCGTCCAACGCCTCGGCCCGTACCAGATCCACACCCAGCCGTCGCAGGGTTTGGAAGAACTTTTCGGGATAGCCGATGCCTGCGAACGCCAACGCACGCGTTTCTGACCAATCCATACCGGTTTGCAGGGGTTCGACTGCCCCGGTGACATGAGGAACGGTCAACCGGCCTTTCCAGTTGTTGGCAAATACCTTTTGTGCCGCCTCTTCCCCCAAGGACAGTACAAGATCGGCCCGTTGCAGGCCGGTATCGACGGGCTCTCGCAGTGGACCGGCTGGCAGGCATAAGCCGTTTCCAAATCCGCGCTGGGCGTCCACAACGATAATCGAGAAATCCTTGGCGACCGAAGGGTTCTGAAAGCCATCATCCAGAACGATCACTGTTGCCCCCGCTGCGGCCGCTGCACGCGCGCCCGCCGCCCGATCCTTGGCAACCCAGACCTCGGCAAACATCGCCAGCAACAGCGGCTCGTCCCCCACCTCGGCAGCGGAGTGCCTGCCCGGATCGACCTGCACCGGGCCTTCCAGTGACCCGCCATGTCCTCGTGTCACGACATGGGGCTTGTGCCAGGCATTACCCAGTTGTTCGAGGGTCCAGATCACGGTGGGCGTTTTCCCGGTTCCTCCTGCATTCAGATTGCCGATGCAGATCACGGGCACACCGGGATTTTCCCCTGATTTCGAGGCAATCCTGCGGGCCGTCGCCGCAGCATAAAGGCGGCCCAGCGGGGCCAGAAGCCGCGCCCTCAGATCCGGCTGGTCCGGAGGACTGTTCCAGAAATCAGGTGCCCGCATGATCTGCGCTCCGCCGGTCCAGAATATCCTGCACCATTTCGATGAGGGTGTCTGCCTGCGGCGCACCTTCGGTGATTATCTGCCATCCAGCCAAAGCCATGTCAGCGGCGCGGTCTGGTGCCAGTAGCTGTACGACGGCATCGCCCAACTCGGTTGCTGACTTGACCTCATTGGCTGCCCCTGCCTGTTGAAGGTGGGCGTAAAGCTCGTGATGGCGATGCACGAATGGTCCAGAAATTATGGCGGACCCCAGCGCGATTGCGTCGGACGGGTCCTGACCACCTGCGCCGCGTTCCAGTGAACTGGCCATGAACGTCACTGCCGACACCCGGTGCCACAACCCCAGATTTTCGGGGTCGGCAGTCAGAACGACCTGCGTGCTGTCTTCGATCAAGCCACCATCGTCCCAGTTGACACAGCGTAAATCCATCGTCTCCAGCCGCCGTTTTAGGGGGGCAGCCTCGTGAACGTCGGCGACGTGAAGTACCAGAACCAGCCGGTGCAACAGGCGCAATGCCTGACGATGTGCTGTCAGAACCGAAATGAACTCTTTGTCCTGCACCCAGGCAGCCAGCCAAACAGGTCGCCCTGCCAGCGTGTGGTTGGTTTCGATCAGCTCGTCTTCTGGCCAAGGTCTTGGATTTGGGCTGATGCGCAAAGGTGGCGATTCTTCGACTGTTGAAAACGGGATGCCAAGTCTCCGGATGTGCCGGGCGGTTTCAGAATTTGCAGTCAGTATCTTGCGAAAGCAGCTAAAGGTCACTCTGGTTATGTCTGGCAGCCAGCGCGCGTTCCGGGACAGTGCAACGGTAAATTGGGCGTCGAACAACACCAAGGGTACGGCCTGTTCATCAGCTCGGGTTAGGATGTTGGGCATGAGATCACCACCGACCCAAATCCCGATACCTGGGCGCCAGTATTCGATAAAGTCACGCGCGGCCCCGCTCTGTTCCTGAGGCAGGTTGATCAGGGGAAAACTGCATTCTGGCCAGGCAGACAGATCCGCGTCCGGCGGGGCGGTCAGTAGAAAGTGCAGCTCGGATCGGGACTGAAGCAACCGGCGGCAAAAATCACTCACCGCCCGCAGGCGGTCTGGCGTGGCGACGTGCATCCACACGACCTCGCCTTCGGGGCGTGGCAGGTCGGTTTTTACACCAACGCCATTCCGCATTCTCCAGGACAGCACCCGATAAGCGGCAAGGCTTAATGAGCGCGGTTTGCTCATGCGCCGATTCCGGGCCCGATCGGGTCCAGCTGAGCCCATAGTTGCGCGTGGATCGCGGTGCTGGCGGCGACTACGCCATTCAGCCTGGGGTGGGCATTGTTGAATATCAGCGGTTGACCCAAACGGTCTGAACAGACGCCGCCTGCCTCTCGGATGATCAGATCGCCAGCGGCAATATCCCATTCCCAGCTGGGGCGAAGGGTCAGCATGGCATCGAACCGCCCCTGTGCGACCAGCGCCATGCGATAGGCAAGCGAGGGTCGATATGCGCGGTGGAAGGCTGGAACATTCTGATTGCGCCAGTGCTGTGTGTCCAGATTTGGTTTGGCGGCCAGAACCTGCGATTGCAATAGCTCAGGCGTTTTCGATGTCGTGATCTTTTGCCCGTTGAGAGTGGCGCCCTGACCCTGCGCCGCAGCATAAAGCAAGTCGCGCATCGGCAGGTAGATTACAGCGGCAGTCACAATGCCATCCACGGCAACAGCCAGCGAATGCGCCCAGGTGCGCGCGCCTTCGGTAAAGCTGCGGGTGCCGTCAATCGGATCGACGATAAAGGCGTTGCTGCGGTTCAACCGCTCGGGCGAATCCTCGGATTCCTCGCTGAGCCAGCCATAGCCCGGCCGCGCAGCGCACAGCTTTTGTTCCAGCATCGCGTTGACGGCCAGATCGGCCTCGGTCACCGGACCGGCGCCACCAGGTTTGTCCCAACGCTGTGCTTGCGTTCCGGAATAGCGTGTAGCGATCTTGCCGGCCTCAATCGCGGCCTCAATCAGAAGGGGCAGATCAGTTGCCGGCAAGTGTCATTCCTTCGATCAACAGCGACGGGACCACGCGCGACAAATATCTGCGCGCGTCATTGGCGGGAATGATCCGCCGCAACATATCACGCAGATTACCTGCGATGGTGCATTCGTTGACAGGATGTGTGATCACACCGTTTTCGACCCAAAACCCTGATGCACCACGGGAATAGTCGCCTGTATTGGGGTTGATCGTCGATCCGATCATGGACGTGACCAGCAAACCGGTTCCCATATCGCGCAGCAGATCTTCGCGACTGCGGGTCCCTTGCGTCAGGCTCAGGTTCCAGTTGCTGGGCGAGGGTGGGCCGGACACACCGCGCGCAGCGTTGCCCGTGGAGCCCATGCCCAGCTTGCGGCCACTCGACAGATCCAGCGTCCACCCCGTCAGGACACCGTTTTCCACAATCACCCGGCGCTGCGTCGGCAAGCCTTCAGCATCAAATGGGCGCGAGCCTGAGATGCGCGGGCGGTGCGGATCTTCGATCAGCGACAGATGCGCGGGCAGAACATCCTGCCCAAGACAATCCTTGAGCCAAGACGCGCCCCGCGCAATAGCGGCCCCATTGCTGGCGGCCAGCAGATGCCCGATCAGCGAAGACGAGATACGTTCATCAAACAACACCGGGAAACTGCCGGTCGCCGGTTTGCGCGCTCCAACCTGTTGCACAGCGCGTTCCCCAGCGGTGCGCCCAATCTCAGCCGCGTCGCGCAGGTCGGATTGAAACGTCCGGCTGTCACCGTCATAGTCGCGCTCCATCCCGGTGCCTTCACCCGAGATCGCAACGCATGAGATGGATCGGCTGCTGCGCTCATACCCACCGGAAAACCCGTTTGTAGCCGCCAGATGCACCCGGTGCGTTCCGTAGCTTGCAGCAGCATCCGACACCTGCGTGACGCCTTTTACCGCCAGTGCTGCGGCCTCGGCGGCCAGCGCATCCTGCATCAGGCTTTCCGCGGACGGGGCCGGGGCAGTGTCCAGCAATTCCAGTGACTGAATATCCCAGTCACTGGCCAGTTGGCTTTTGTCCGCCAGCCCGGAATAGGGGTCCTCGGGCGCCTCTTTTGCCATGGCCACGGCGCGTTCGGCCATCGCCGAAAGGGTTTCCGGGCGGCTGTCAGAGCTGGACACAATGGCTGAGTGTTTACCCAGAAACACGCGCAAACCCAGATCGGCGCCTTCAGAGCGTTCCGCATGTTCCAGTGCGCCGCCCCGCACATCGACCGAGACCGAGGACCCTTCGAGAACGATGGCATCTGCTGCCTCTGCGCCTGCCCGGCGAGCAACATCGAGCAATTGTTGGCTGATTTCTTCTGGCGTGCGGGTCATGAGGTCTCCGGGTTGATTGCCAAGGACCTAGCCTCGCACTGCCCGCCCCGCAAGACCTATGACCGGATTGGGCTGTGTGGATCGTGATTAATCCATGCCGCTACCAAGTTTTGCACAAGGTTCACAGGAATGGAAAGGGCCGCACTGCGCGGCCCTTTCAGATAGGTATCACTTGATACGCTGGCCATTCGCCAAAATCTGGCCGTCTTCGGTGAATTCGATGGTCGAGTTCAGGGTGTCAGGCTCATCGCCGGGGACCGCCATCAGACCCATCATCATCCGCGCGCCCAGCGCATCGTCATCCGAAATGAGGCCCATGCCGATCAGCGTATCGATCAGCTGATTGGCGCCAACAAGTTTCAGGTTCGCCACGCCGCTTGGGCTGGGCATTCCCCCAAACTCTTCTGTGTTCGAATTGTCGAAGGCGAAATCGCCATCACCTGTCAGTTTGGCACCAACCAACGAAACCAGAAGCTGGCTGATTTTCAGCGAATGCAGCTCGCCCGGAGCTTCGTCCGACTCAACGTCGATTTCTGGATCGAAGATGTTCATCAGAACTTTTGCCGTGCCGGTCGTGTCCAGCGCAATTGTCGCCGGATCGCGGGGCAGCGCGCCTGCCGGGTCAAAAATGCCCCACAGGACATCAGACATGGTGAAATCGGTCATGTTGAGGCCAAAGGCGAAGGGCTGTATTTCGTCCGATTGCTGGATCGGGAATTCGAAATTCAACCCTGCGCTGGCCATGGACAACTCGATCGGGAATGGCAGGTCTGCTGTTGTAACCGCCAGTTTGGTGCTGTTCTGCGCGATGTCATAGGCGATACGCTCGGCGTCGATGCTGGCGGCAAAGCGTCCACCCTCCGAGGTGCTGTTCATCGAGAACGCCTGGCCTTCGCTGGTCCCGCTCAGATCGGTGCTGCCGGATGCATAGGTAAACGTGCCATCAAAGGCGAAACCCGCTTGGTAAAACGCCTGCGGATCAGACATGTCAAAATCCAGCGGGATCACGTTTTCGCCTTCAAAGGCCAGTTGGCCCAGTTGGCCATTGATCAGCCCGCTTTCACCACTTTCCGGATCCTGAAAGTTCAGGTCATAGGTCAGTGTATCGCTGTTGAATGTCTGGGTGATGTTTCGGTGTTCGCCGATTTGCATCCGCGACCGACCGGCCAGATCACCTGCCTCGACCGCGATGCTGAAAACCTCGTTCGGCAGCGGTTCGCCATCGACTTCAATCGAATCCAGTGAAATGCCCAGTTTGTCAGCAGTGTAGTCATAGGTCATGTCTTCGGGTGTACCCGAAACAACCATGTTCAGTTGGCTGTGCGAATAAATCACTTTGGCTGCAAACTCTTCATCATCGGCTTTTCCCGTGACATCCATGGGAAAGCTTTCGGGCAGTCCGATGGTAACGGTTCCGTCACCATTTTCGGTCAGCGTCATTTCAGGCATGACCATCTGGAACTGCCCGTCTTCTTCCGGAAAGGTCAAAGAAAGTGTCATGTTCGAAATAGTGGTGACGTCACCGGTGATGCTTTCGTCACCTGTAACGGTGTAGCCCATTGATGTGAAATAGCTTTGCCAGTCGGACCAGACATCATTTGCAGTAAGGTCGGCGAACGCGCCCTGGGTCGCGACGGCATAAGCCAGAACAGCACCGCAGCTGCGGTGGAGGAAAACGGACATAAGGTAACCCTTCTTGATCAATTTGCGGCGCATGGTCGGGGTTGTGGCACCTATCGTCAAGGGGGCAAGGGCTGGACCATTTCCCCGTTTCCGCGTTACGGCTGTTGCCGGGATCGATAACAATGCGTGAGGAGAGGCGAATGCAGGGGAAAACAGTTCTGATAACCGGGGCCAGCCGTGGCATCGGGGCCGAAGCGGGGCGCGTTTTTGCCGCAGCCGGGGCCAATGTCGCATTAGTGGCCCGCAGCCGAAATCAGATTGATGCCTTGGCCGCTGAACTGGGTGATCAGGCCATCGCGCTGGCCTGCGATGTCAGCGATTTCGCGCAGGTCGAGCAGGCTGTGGCCACATGTGTGGATCGGTTCGGCGGGCTGGATGTTCTGATTGGCAATGCCGGTGTGATCGATCCGATCTTTCATCTTTCCAACGCCGATCCTGAGGCCTGGAGCAAAGCCATCGACATCAACCTCAAAGGCGTTTTCTACGGGATGCGTGCGGCATTGCCGGTGATGCGGGCCGCCGGGGGCGGAAGCATTCTGACCGTCTCGTCCGGCGCGGCGTCCAACCCGGTTGAGGCGTGGAGCCATTATTGCGCGTCAAAGGCCGGGGCAAAAATGCTGACGGAATGCCTGCATCTGGAAGAAGCCCAGCACGGCATTCGCGCAATGGGGCTGTCGCCGGGGACGGTTGCCACGGATATGCAGCGGTCCATCAAGGCAAGCGGCATCAATCCGGTCAGTCAACTGGATTGGGAAGCGCATATTCCTGCAGATTGGCCAGCACGTGCCCTGTTGTGGATGTGTTCCAAGGGCGCGGACGAATACTTGGGAACGGAAATCTCGCTGCGCCTGGAAGACATCCGAAAAAGGGTCGGGTTGATATGATCGACCTGACGAAACAGGATGGCCTGTGGGTCGTTACGATCAACAATCCCGAAAAGGCAAACGCCCTGACCGGAGCGATGCTGAATGAACTGGCCGGGATTGCCGAGGCCGCAACCAGCGCGCGGGCGCTGATCCTGACGGGCGCGGGCAAAGTGTTCAGCGCCGGGGCCGATCTGGACGAGGCGCGCGCCGGTCTGGCCACCTCTGACGTCTGGGAAAGACTGTCCGGTGCCATCGCCGCATTGCCCTGTCTGACTATTGCGGCATTGAACGGTACTCTGGCTGGCGGGGCCAATGGCATGGCTTTGGCCTGTGACCTTCGCATTGCGGTGCCAACAGCCAAGTTCTTTTATCCGGTGATGAAGCTGGGGTTCCTGCCGCAACCGTCCGATCCGAAACGGCTGGCGGCTTTGGTGGGCCCGGCCAGAACCAAATTGATCCTGATGGCAGGTCAGAAGATCACCGCGCAAGAGGCGTATGACTTTGGTCTGGTTGACCGGATCGTCGAGCCCGATCATCTGATGCAAACCGCGCGTGACTTTGTGGCAGACAGCGTGAACGCTGACCCCGTTGTCGCCAGGGATATCGCAAGGATGTGTTCATGAGGATTTCGGCCGTTCGGTTGCGGGTCGCTGACCCGGAAGGACTGGCCCTATTCTATCGCGACGTTCTGGGTATGCGGGTTGACCGGCAGGGGTCAGGTTGCCGCGTCGGCTACAACTCGGAAGATGCGGACCTTCTGCTGTTGCCGGGTGGTGGGGGATACACCCATGACCGGGGCCAAAGATATTGGAAGATCGGAATTACCGTTCCTGATGTCGATCTTGCGGCAGCGCATCTGCGCGCGCTGGGTACTGCGGTAAGCACGCCGAGCCAGTTTTTGGATATCGGGTATATGTGCCATCTGGCTGATCCCGAAGGGTTTGTCGTCGAATTGCTGCAACATGATTTCGAAGGTAACAAACCGGTGCAGGTTGCAGATCCGGATGCTCCGTTTGCGCAGGCCCGGATCGGTCAGATAACCCTTCGAACCGGTGATATTGCGGGTGAGGACGCGTTTTGGCGCGCGCAAGGTATGTCCTTGCTGTCGATGCAGGAGGTGGCCCCCCATGGCTTTGATCTGCATTTCTACGCCTTTACCGACGAAACCCCTCCAAACCCCGATTTGTGGGCCGTCGAGAATCGCGAATGGTTGTGGAAGCGACCGTATACGACATTGGAGTTCCAGCATCTTGCGGGTGCGCAGTTTGCGCCCGTACCGGATTACCAGGGAATAGAAGTCGAGGGGTTGGCCGCACCTTTGAAAGACGCCTTTGGCGATCCGGTCCTGCCTGGCTGATCACCTGTTGCGTCGCTTGCCCGGAACTTTCGACCGAAATCCGGGTGGGCGTTTACGCACCCAGATCAGGAATTTCTCAAGCCTGGGATGCGCGCGCAAGGCTGCGACCGTGTTGTAACTGCGCGCCAGTTCGGCCTCGGTCAGAGTGGCATGCACTTCTTTGTGGCAAATCTGGTGCAGAAGGACGGTGGGTCCGCCCTTGCCTCCTTTGAGTTTTGGGATCAGATGATGCAGGCTGCCACCCCCGCTGGGGATTGGGCGGTCGCAGAGCGGGCAGATCGGATCGTTGTTCGCCATGATGGTTTGAAACTTGCGTCGATGGACGGCGAAGGCAAGAGGGTGCGAATGGCGCAGGCAGTCGTGATCGGAGCAGGCCCCGCAGGGTTGATGGCGGCCGAGCAACTGGCCGAGGCCGGGCATTCCGTGCTGGTTGCCGAAGCCAAGCCTTCGGTTGCGCGCAAATTTCTGATGGCAGGTAAATCGGGGCTGAACCTGACAAAGGACGAACCGCCTGAGACACTGATGCGGTCGTATGCCAATGCGGCGGACTGGTTGCGCCCGATGATCACCGCCTTTGATGCGCAAGCCGTGCAGCACTGGGCGCGTGGATTGGGCCAGACATTATTCACGGGCTCCACCGGGCGGGTTTTTCCCGAGACCATGAAGGCGTCGCCCTTGTTGCGCGCATGGCTTGCGCGACTGGACGCAGCCGGGGTTGAGATCAAAACCCGTTGGCGATGGAAAGGTTGGGAAGCTGATGCGCTGGTATTTGAGACCCCGGACGGGCCGCAAAACCTGATTGCTTCTGTAACCGTTCTGGCACTGGGCGGGGCAAGCTGGGCCCGCCTTGGGTCGGATGGTCAGTGGGCGCAAATCTTGTCCAGCAGGGGCGTGGAACTGGCACGGTTCGAACCTGCGAATTCAGCCCTGTCGGTGGACTGGAGCCCTCATATGCAGCCACATTTCGGGGCGGCGCTGAAATCGGTTCGGTGGATGGCCGGTGACCAGGATAGCCGCGGCGAGGCCGCAATCTCGGCAACCGGGCTGGAGGGAGGCGGGCTTTACACCCTCACCCCTGCTTTGCGCAATGGGCAGCCACTTTATGTCGATCTGGCACCTGATCTGGACCTGCAATCCTTGCGGGCGAGATGGTCGTCCAGAAAGTCGAAAACCACGTTTTCGCAATGGATGAGAAAATCGTTGAACCTGTCACCGCAGAAGATTGCCGTGTTTCACGAGATGGCAAAACGCAGTCAGTTGCCGCTGCCCGGCGAAGTGGAGGTTCTCAAGAAACTGCCAATCCTGCACGCGGGGCTGCGACCGATGGATGAGGCCATTTCGACGGCAGGCGGCGTGAAACGATCCGCGTTGGATGACGGGTTGATGCTGAAAACCATTCCGGGTGTATTCTGCGCAGGTGAGATGCTGGATTGGGAAGCGCCAACCGGGGGCTATCTTTTGACGGCCTGTCTTGCCACGGGTCGCTGGGCCGGTCGGGCCGCTGCCGATAGGCTGGATCAGGTCAGATAACTCAGCGCGACCGCGCAAGCATCGCCAGACGAATCATAGCACGCTCAACCAGAGCCATTGAGGGGGCTGTCTGTCCGGCGGATCGCAGGGACAGGTCGGTGTCTGTCAGAACGGTCAGCGCTGTTTGCAACTTGGGCGCCCCCCAGCCCTGTGCCTGACGCAGAATACGGTCACGGCGTTTGCCGTAAACCGGCGGGCGCAACTTACCGATACCCTGCGCAGCACCACCCGGATCCGAGGCGCAGGCATAAAGTGTGCGGAAATGCCGGGTCGCCCCAATGCACAGAGTTACCCCGTTGGTGCCTTGAGCCTGCAACCGCCGGATCAGCGGCCCGATCTCTCCGGCGCGGCCTTCGGCAACCACGTTCAGCACATCGTCAAGCGCCGCCTCGGTCGAACGCGGGGCGCAGGCTTCGAGGTCTTCCATTGTCAGCTCAGAGTTGTCACCACGCTTGTAAAGCGACAGTTTTTCAACGGTTTGGGTGAAGTCACCGGGGCTGAGACTGTTGGCCAGTTCGCTGATGGCAGACATGACATCGCGGGGGATGTTTTTCAGATGTGCTTCGGCCAGAACCCGCTCGACCTCTGCGCGCGATGGCGGGTCGTCATAAACACCTATTGCATAGGCGGCGGGATGCCCCTCGAACGCTTTGCGGATTTTCGAGTTTGGTTTCAGCTGACCAGCCGTCACGATGATCTGAGCGTCGCCGGGGGTCCAATCTTCAAGCGCGGCCAGAATCGCAGGCGCGGCGGTTTCGGTGGCGTCTTCCACAAACACCGCGCGCGGGCCGGGGAAAAACCCAACCGCCTTGACCGCGTCCAGCAGCGACGCCGGATCGCCGCGCAAGTCACCACCCGGCAGGCGGGTCAGGCGCATTTCCTCTTCCGCGCCGGGACCAAGCAGTGCGGCCAGAACCTGTTGCCGCTTAAGCGCCACCCGCATGGCATCCGCACCATAGATCAGCAGCCCGGTCTTGTCCGCATCCGGCTTGGCGAAATACCCGTCAGCCTCGCGCGGGCTCAACTTCATTTGGACAAGCCCGGTGTTGAATACAGGCGGTTCACGATATGCCCGGACAGGATCACCATCAGGCGTTCTTTCGCATCGCGTTCGTCAGCCAGCGTCGACACGGTGGAACCCGAAGCAGAATAGCCCACAAAATCGGTTACGGTGCCGGACGCAGTGACTTGCCCGGTTTGGTTGGATTTCAAAGCGTATTGCGCCCGTCCATCAATCGTGTACCGCGTTGTCTCGTTCGTCGTGGTTATGGCCGCGCCGCGGATTTCGGTCGAGACCTGAACATCCAGAGTGTAATCGCTGACAGAGCCCGCGCTGCGGCCCAGTTGCTGTTCAAGGTTCTGAACCAGAAGATAGCTTTCGACGGTATTTGGCGCAGACACCGCCACCCGGCCGAACAAGGCAGAACCCGACCCGCCCGGAGCATAAACCGGTTGGAAGCCGCAGGCAGCCAGTACCAGCGGCATCACAAGCAATGTTCTGCGATCAAACAACGACATTCACAATCCGGCCCGGAACAACGATAACTTTCTTCGGCGCGTTGCCATCCAGCGCCTTTTGGACAGCTTCGGTGCTAAGCGCGATATTTTCAACCTCGGCTTTGTCCATATCTTTCGGAACGCTGATTTCCGCGCGACGCTTGCCGTTGATCTGGATGGGCAGGGTGATAGTGTCATCAACCAGCATCGCCTCATCCGTGACGGGCCACGGGGCGACAGCCACTAGGCCCTCACCGCCCTGATGCGCCCAGATATCTTCCGCCAGATGTGGCGTCATCGGTGACATCAACTGGGCCAGTGTTTTGATCGCTTGTTTCTGAGCCGCCGCACCGGCCTTGGATTTTGCCAGCGTATTAGTGAAAGCGTAAAGCTTGGCGATGGCGGCGTTGAAGCCAAAGCTTTCAACACCCAATGTCACGTCACGGATGGTTTTATGCATCTCGCGCAACAGGTCCTCATCGCCTTCGCCCGCTGCATTGGCCTCCATGGCACCGATCCTGTCACACAGGTTCCAAACGCGATTCAGATGCTTATAGGCGGCTTCGGCCCCTGCCGCCGTCCATTCCACGTCTCTCTCGGGTGGCGAATCGGACAGCACGAACCAGCGGGCCGTGTCGGCCCCAAAGGCTGAAATGATGCTGACTGGATCGACCACGTTTTTCTTGGATTTCGACATCTTGGCCGAAGGGATGATTTCGACCTCAGTACCATCGGCCAGTTTGCCGTCGGTCACATCCTCGGGCAGGTGATAGACCGGCCGACCGTTGGCGTCGCGCGTCTGGTAAATCTCATGCGTCACCATGCCTTGTGTGAACAGCGCGTCGAACGGCTCGATGGCCTTTTGGGGCAAGTGACCGGTGAGGTTCATCGCCCGCGCGAAGAAGCGTGAATACAGCAGGTGCAGAATCGCGTGTTCAATGCCGCCGATATACTGGTCGACATTCATCCAGTATTCGGCCTCGTCCAGATCGGTGGGTGTTTCCGCACGCGGAGCGGTGAAACGGGCGAAATACCACGACGAATCGACGAAGGTATCCATCGTGTCGGTCTCGCGCTTGGCCGGTGCGCCACAAGACGGGCAGGCGCAATCGCGCCAGGTCGGGTGTCGATCCAGCGGGTTGCCGGGCTTGTCGAATGTCACATCGTCGGGCAGGCGGACCGGCAGGTTTTCTTTCTTCTCGGGCACCACACCGCAGCTTTCGCAATGCACGACGGGAATCGGACACCCCCAATAGCGCTGACGGCTGAGGCCCCAGTCGCGCAGACGGTATTTGGTGACACCCTCGCCCCAGCCCGCTTTTTCAGCAAAATCGACGGTGGCGTTGATCGCCTCGTCACCTGTCGCCTCGGTCAAACCTGCAAAATGGTTCACCCAGCGAACTTTCTCGGTTTTCGGCGGGACGAATGCAATTTTGTCGACCGGCGTGTCGTCATCCAGCGCAAAGAAGGTATCGACCACGGGCAGGCCGTACTTACGGCAGAAGTCGAGGTCGCGCTGGTCATGTGCAGGGCAGGCAAAGATTGCGCCAGTGCCGTAATCCATCAGGATGAAATTGGCGATCCAGACCGGCAGTTCCCAGCTCGGGTCCAGCGGGTGCTTGACCTTGATGCCTGTATCAAAGCCCAGCTTTTCGCCAGTTTCGATGGCTTCTTCCGTGGTGCCACCTTTGCGACATTCGGCCACAAATTCAGCCACTTCGGGGTTTTCGGCCTCAAGCTGTTTTGCGATCGGGTGATCGGGCGAGATGCCAACGAAAGATGCGCCCAGCAGCGTGTCGGGGCGGGTTGTATAAACGGTGATCGGCTCTCCGCCATCAGTGCGTTCAAAGCCGAATTGCAGACCGCGCGACTTGCCGATCCAGTTCTCCTGCATCAGGCGCACCTTGGCGGGCCAGTTGTCCAAAGTGTCCAGCGCGTCCAGCAATTCTTCGGAATAGTCCGAGATCTTGAAGAACCACTGGGTCAGTTCGCGCCGCTCTACCAATGCGCCCGAACGCCAGCCACGACCATTTTCAACCTGCTCGTTGGCCAGAACGGTCATATCGACCGGGTCCCAGTTCACCACAGCGTTTTTGCGATAGACCAGCCCGGCATCAAGCATATCGAGGAACAGCGCCTGTTGTTGGCCGTAATACTCAGGGTCGCAGGTCGCGAACTCACGTGACCAGTCGATGGACAGGCCAAGTGGTTTCATCTGATCGCGCATGTCTGCGATGTTGCTGTAGGTCCAGTCCTTCGGATGACCCCCGATGGCCATCGCGGCATTTTCCGCAGGCATCCCGAATGCGTCCCAGCCCATCGGGTGCAGCACGTTGTGGCCCGTCGCCAGCTTGTGCCGCGCGATGACGTCACCCATCGTATAGTTGCGCACATGCCCCATATGGATTCGGCCAGACGGGTAGGGAAACATCTCAAGCACATAGTATTTCGGCTTGTCCGCCTTGTGGTTGGCGGTGAAGATCCCGGCCTTGTCCCAGGCCTCTTGCCATTTTGCTTCGATTTCGGTGGCCGAGTAGCGCGACATTTTGCGGTCCTTCGTGAATGAAAACGCCGGGTAGGAACCCGGCGTGGTAATATTGTGATTTTCGGCGGGTTGCTAGAACTTGTTGTCCGCTATGCGTAGCTGTCGGGCGCGCGACAGAATCGCATCCTCGACTGCGCGGGATGTTGCCGCACTCACCGGGGCCCCTCCGCTCGATTGAAGCGCTACCGACAACGAGCGCGCGGCAAGCGCCGGATCGCTGATATGAACGGTAGCCCGGTAGGATCGGCCGCCGCCCGGAGGTGTGCCGTAACCCGTTACGATTACGCCAGTAAACGGATCAACCTCCTGCACGGGCAGGAAGCTCAGTACATCCAGTGAAGCCGCCCACAGATACCGGTTTACGTTTGTGGTCTGCTCGGCGGTGCTGCGGTCAAAGATATCCCAGATAGTTGCCCGATCGGGGTCATTCAGCTCTTGTTCGTCCGAATTGCCGCCAGCGATGTTGGGGGAGTATGTTGTCGAAGCGTTTCGATTCTGCCCACATGCCGAAAGAGCAGCGGTCAGCAGGATCATTCCCAAAATCGTCGGCAGGCGCATTGCAAACAGGTCCTGTTTCACTTGTTCTACAGTATTCAGGGGATACTCCTAGCCAAGGACCCCCGCTGCAACAAGCCCATTCTTCTGAAATGTAAGTGTATCAGCTGCATCGGGGCGAAAACTGACTGTGGCATCCTTGCACCAATTTGACCTCAATGACGCCGACGTCTTTATGCCAAGCTTGCGCAAAGGGGGCAAAAAGAGCGAAACGGTGTCCGTGCTGAGACATGTGCCGAGGCATATGTCGAGTAGATAACTCTTTTGAAACCGAGGGAAACAAGATGAAAAAAGTTCTCTTCGCATCGACGGCGCTGATTGCGACCGCAGGCGTTGCAGCAGCTGAAGTTAACTTCAGCGGTTATGGCCGCTTTGGTATTGGTTACGTTGAAGATCGTAGCGGTACCGTTGTAAACGTCCAGACAACCGGTACCGCGCCAGGCGTTGGTACGGCTGTTGTTCAAACTGACGACGCGATCCTGGTTTCGCGCTTCCGTCTGAACATCGACGGTTCTGCAGAAACCGACGGTGGCGTTCGTTTCGAAGGCCGCGTTCGTCTGCAAGCTGACGAAAACAGCGGCAACGGCGAAGCAAACCGCGCTGGTCTGAACGGTGCACGCTTCTCGGTCATCTACGGTGGCCTGCGTGTTGACGCCGGTAACGTTGCAGGTGCCTTCGACAACCTGGCAAACTACTACGGCAACGAAGTTGGTCTTGAGCTGTTCGCTGGTCAGTACTCGGGTGTTAACTACAACTTCCTGGGCTACACTTCGACCGGTTCGGGTTCGAACGCCGTGTTCTTCCAGTACTCGGTTGGTGACTTCTCGTTTGGTGCATCGTACGACCAAGCGACTGTAGCTCTGAACGGCGTGCCTATGGACGCAGACCGTTGGGACATCAGCGCAACCTACACCTTCAACAACATCACAGCTGCTTTGGCCTACGGCCAGACCGACGCTGGTGTTGCTGGTGTAAGCGATCCGAGCCTGACCGTTCTGACCCTGGGTGGTGAATGGGGTGACTTCGGCGGTACTCTGTTTGTTGCAGACGACGCAACTCAGGTTGCAGCAACTGACGGCACCGCATGGGGTCTGTCGGCAACCTACAACGTTGGCGCCGCAACAACCCTGATCTTCGCTTACGGCGACGGTAACGCATCTGCTGATACTCAGCAGGTTGCTCTTGGCGCGATCTACGACCTGGGCGGCGGTGCATCGCTGCGCGGTGGTATCGGTGTCAACGACTGTGACAGCTGCACAGACTCGACCTTCGTTGCTGACTTCGGTGCTCAGTTCAACTTCTAAGCTGATCTGAACCGCAAGGTTTAAGGGCGGGTCTTCGGACTCGCCCTTTTCTTTTGTGTCGACTTGGTGTTTTTCTGCGCAAAACAGGATGAGGGTCCCATGTCGTTGCAAGACGTCACCGCACGTATCGCCAAAGCCGAAGCCAAGTCGAACCGACCGGCAGGTTCCGTCAAACTGATTGCCGTGTCCAAAGTGCAGCCGAATGACAGGGTGCAGGCAGTTCTAGAGCAAGGGCACAGATGTTTTGGCGAGAATCGCGTGCAGGAAGCAGCAAGCAAGTGGCCCGCTTTCAAAGAACAGTTCGAGGGTATTGATCTGCACCTCATTGGCCCGTTGCAGACCAACAAGGCTCGTCACGCAATGGAACTGTGCAATGCGATCCATTCGGTAGATCGACCCAAACTGGCCAAGACACTGGCGCGTTTGGCACAGGAAATGGGAAACTGCCCGAACCTGTTCATTCAGGTCAACACCGGCGAGGAAGACCAAAAGGCCGGTATCCTTCCTGTGGACGCGGACAGTTTCATTGCCGAGTGCAGGTCGTTGGATCTGCCCGTGCGTGGATTGATGTGCATTCCTCCGGTCGATGAGGAGCCTACTTTGCACTTTGCGCTATTGGCCAAAATCGCTGCACGTAACGGGCTTGATGGATTGTCTATGGGGATGAGTCACGATTTCGAACAGGCCATCGCTTTGGGCGCAACCCACGTCCGTGTTGGCTCGGCCATCTTTGGCGAACGGGTTAAACCTCAGGAATGATCAGCCATGATCCGGGGGCAATGCGCTGTGATATCCAGTGCAGATGGTCCCGGCGAAAGGCAACGCAGCCTTCGGTTGGATAGCCGGGTCTGCGCCATTGGTGCAGAAAAATTGCCGATCCCCTGCCCGGAACGGCGTTTGGCCAGTTCCAGTCGGTTAACAGAATCAGGTCGTATAAGGGGTCGGCGCGGCGCAACTTTTCATGGCTGAATGCATAGGGTGCGCTGACCATGTGGTTGTATCTGCTTTCAGACACGTCGTCAGACCACAAGTCTCGTGGGCCAATGGCACGGGCCCATTTGCTGGGGGCGGCCATTCGGTCGGCCCGGTATAGCATGCCGACGATTCGATGATATCCGGTGGGGGTCGCGCCATCGCCTTCGCGTTTTGCGTTGCTCAACCCGCCTTTGCCCACGGAACAGGGGAACACCCTGCCAAGAAACCGGATGCCTCGTGGAGTTAGAACAAGATCGTTTGGGGTCAAAGCAGATGCCCTGACTTCTTGGCCTTGGTCGCCAGGTATCCCCGGTTGTGAGAGGTTTCGCCAACCTTCAGAGGGACACGCTCGGTTACTGCGATACCTGTCCGTTCCATCATGGCGATTTTGGCCGGGTTGTTGGTCAGCAAGCGGACAGAGTTGAAACCCAGCGATTTCAATATGTCCGACCCAAGCCGAAAATCACGCTCATCATCCTCAAAACCCAGCCTGTGGTTCGCCTCAACGGTGTCAAAACCCTGATCCTGAAGGAAATAAGCGCGCATCTTGTTCGCCAGACCGATACCGCGCCCTTCCTGATTCAGATACAGAAGAACGCCTGCACCTTCTGCCCCCATCTGTGCCAGGGCACCGCGGAGTTGCGGGCCGCAGTCACATTTCAGGCTTCCCATCAGATCGCCGGTGAAACAGGCAGAATGCAATCGGGCCAGCACAGGCTTGTCGCGGTCCGGGCGACCGATCTCGACGGCATAGTGCTCTTCACCACCGTCTTCAGGTCGGAAGACGTGTAACCGACCGGCTTCGGACACCTCCATCGGAAGGCGGGCCGCGACGACTTCGTGCAAAGTACTGCGATCCGCCAGATGAGGCGTGGCGCGCGTGTGATCAATGCAGGTCAAACCGTGCAAAGCGGCAAATGCCCTGCCGTCCTCGACAGGTACCACGACCACAGCGGGAAGGATGCGCGCGGATTTGGCCAATGCTATTGCGATACGGTGCAGATTGGCATTGCCGTGCCGCTCGGTCATCAACGGGCCCTTCATGGGCGCGTTCAGATCGTCGGAAGGATCAGCAACCGCCTGTACCCACGCGATATCTGCATCCGCCGGGATCGAAACCCGCGCCAGATCCCCGTCGTACGCCCGCGCTTTCAGGGTTTCAGCGCGTCGCCCAGTTATGGCCACCACCGGATTCCCTAGTTTTTTCAGGTCGGCCAGACGCTGCGGGCTGAGCGTTTCGGCAGAAACCGCAAGCACGCTGAAGCCACTGTCATCGGTCAGCGCAACGGGAACGCCCATGCGCAGATCGGCCCGGGCCCGGGCGAGAAGTTCCGTGATATCGGGGATGAGACTCATCAATGTTACCCTATAACGCTCAATCTTTCTCCTAGCCCTTTCGAAAGGAAATGTGAAACATTTCCGCGAACTCTGACACGAAGGCGTGAAACGGTTGCAGCAAATCTTGTTGATTGCATATTCCACGCGCAAGTGATGGAAAAGCGTTTGGAGGACCGGGAAATGGCTCAACTCAAGAAAATCCTGCTGGTGGACGATGACGAGGACCTGCGCGAGGCGCTCAGCGAGCAACTTGTCATGACCGAAGACTTTGACGTGTTTGAGGCGTCAGACGGTCACTCTGCCATGGAGCGCGCGCGCGAAGCGATCTATGACCTGGTCATTCTTGATGTGGGTCTGCCGGATACCGACGGGCGCGAACTGTGCCGCCTCATGCGCAAACAGGGTGTCAAAAGCCCGATCCTGATGCTGACCGGTCATGACAGCGATGCCGATACGATCCTGGGCCTGGATGCCGGCGCGAATGACTATGTTTCGAAACCATTCAAGTTCCCGGTGCTTCTGGCACGTATCCGTGCGCAGCTTCGCCAGCATGAACAATCCGAGGACGCAGTATTTGTACTTGGCCCCTATACGTTCAAACCGGCGATGAAGATGCTGATCACGGAAGAGGACAGAAAAATCCGCCTGACCGAGAAGGAAACCAACATCCTCAAATTCCTGTACCGCTCGACCGACGGCGTGGTGGCGCGGGATGTGCTGCTTCACGAAGTTTGGGGATATAATGCTGGTGTTACAACGCACACGCTGGAAACCCACATCTACCGCCTGCGTCAGAAGATTGAGCCCGATCCGTCAAATGCGCGCCTTTTGGTCACAGAATCCGGTGGATATAGGCTGGTGTCTTAACTGGGTGTGGATTGACTTGGATCAAAGTGATACCCTGTACTCATAATTAGGTTACTCCCAACCCGCGCATGTCCGGGTTATGACATGCACCTCCCTGTTGGACTGCCGGGCCGAATGGCCCGGCTTTTTTCTTTTCCGAAGGACGAAATCATGTGCCGCCTGTACCGTCACAGGCGTTGCGAAACCCTGAATGTTCCTGTAATGTTCTATTTCTCGCGAAAGGTTGGAGGAGCGCGTGATGATTGAAGGAAGCTGTTTGTGCGGGGCGGTGAAGTTTAACCTGAAGTCTCAACCATCCGTGATGGGAACCTGCCACTGCTCAAGATGCAGAAAAGCCGGGGCCAGCACAGTCGTATTTGTCAACAAAGAAGACTTGGTGTGGGTTCGGGGCAGGGAAAACGTAACGCTGCACCAGCCCGATCCGCCCTACAAATACGGCAGGTGTTTCTGCACGAAATGCGGGACATCTTTGGGCGAAATCATTTCAGAAGCAGATAGTTTTCCAATCGCAGCAAATGCACTGGATACCGGGTTAGAGCAGAAAGTTCAGTTTCACGAATTTGTTTCGGAAAAACCGGACTGGTACGAGATTTGCGATGATGCCCCCCAAAATGAAAGCCACCCGTCCTAGATTTTCTTTTCTGATGGTACCCCATCCCCCACCGCGTTAACCTCCGCCCAACCGCGACAGAGGATTCCCTGACCATGCCCTTCACCCTTGCCACCTGGAACATCAACTCGGTCCGACTGCGCGAACCAATCGTGCTGAAACTGTTGGAAGAAGAGGCGCCGGATGTTCTGTGTTTGCAGGAATGCAAGTCTCCGGTTGAAAAGATTCCGACCGAAGGGTTCGCGGCGCTGGGCTATACCCACATGATTGCCCGTGGCCAGAAAGGATATAATGGCGTCGCCATCCTGTCCCGCCTGCCGATAGAAGAGGTGGGCGACAAGGATTTCGCTGATCTCGGCCACGCGCGCCACATAGCCGGGCGGCTGGAGAATGGTGTCACGATCCACAACTTCTATGTCCCCGCGGGCGGTGATGTGCCGGATCGTGAAGTGAATGAGAAATTTGGCCAAAAGCTCGACTATCTGACGGACATGCGCGATTGGTTCCACGCGGAAAAGCCGGAAAAATCCATCCTCGTCGGCGATCTGAACATTGCCCCGCGTGAGGATGACGTCTGGTCGCACAAACAATTGCTCAAGGTCGTCTCGCACACTCCGATTGAAGTGGAACATCTGGCCGAGACCCAGGACGCAGGTGGTTGGGTCGATATCACCCGGCAGGATATTCCCGAAGGGCAGCTTTTCAGCTGGTGGTCCTACCGGGCCCGCGACTGGGATGCGGCAGACAAGGGGCGGCGGCTGGATCATGTCTGGGCCACGCCCGATATTTCGAATGCGGGCCATTCCAGTCGCATTCTGCGGGATGCGCGTGGGTGGGAAAAGCCCAGCGATCATGCGCCGGTCTTTGCGACTTTCGACATTTGAACTGAAACTCTGCCCTTGGTTTCTGCGACAAGCGATTGCATATAGGGCGCAAGTTCGAACGAAAGAGTGATTGCCATGGACATCCTGAACGGCGCAACCGCCCCAGCCACCGATCTGATCAAGGACGGGACCGAGGCCACTTTCATGGTCGATGTGATCGAAGCCTCGCAGGAAACGCCTGTTATTGTTGACTTCTGGGCACCCTGGTGCGGCCCGTGCAAGACGCTGGGCCCGATGCTGGAAGACGCTGTTACCGCCGCCAAAGGCGCGGTGAAGATGGTCAAGATCAACGTGGACGAGGCACAGATGATCGCCTCGCAAATGCGCATCCAGTCGATTCCAACGGTCTATGCGTTTTTTAAAGGGCAACCTGTGGACGGTTTTCAGGGCGCGCTGCCGGGGTCCGAGATCAAGGCTTTCGTGGATCGCGTGATCGAGGCGTCAGGTGGGGAAAGCCCGGGCGGCCAATTGGATGACGCCGTAGTTGCCGCCGAAGAAATGCTGAGCGACGGCGCCGCGGCAGATGCTGCGCAGACTTTTGCCGCCATTCTTGGCGAAGACCCGAACCACGCGGCAGCATATGGCGGGCTGGTGCGGGCACATATCGCCACTGGCGATCTGGAACATGCCGAGGCCATCCTGAACGGTGCACCCGCCGAAATATCCAACTCGGCCGAGGTCGAGGCTGCGCATGCGCAATTGCAGCTGGCCAAGCAGGCGGCTGATGCAGGTCCGGTGGCGGATCTGACAGCGGCCGTTGATGCTGATCCCGATAATCTTCAGGCCCGGTTTGACCTGGCGCAGGCCTTGCACGCGAACGGCGAAGTGGAAGAAGCCGTGGCGCAATTGCTGGAATTGTTCCGCCGGGATCGTGAGTGGGATGACGGGGCCGCTAAGACCCAGCTTTTCACGATCTTTGACGCGCTCAAGCCCAATGACCCGATCGTTCTGAATGGTCGCCGCAAACTCAGCTCGATGATATTTGCCTAATTTCTGATCAGAGCTAGAATTGGGACATGATGCATCCCGCCGACTTGCCGGACACCGTATCCGTTTTCCCCTTGCCCGGGGCGCTGTTGTTGCCCCGCTCGCGCTTGCCGCTTCACATCTTCGAGCCGCGCTATTTGCAGATGCTGGACGATGCCCTCAAGACCAAGGAACGGCTGATCGCGATGGTCCAGCCAAATCCTTCGGCCCATGATGAGAACAAACTGCACCGCATCGGATGTGTCGGGCGCGTGACCCAGTTTTCCGAAACGGAAGATGGCCGTTATCTGATCACGCTGACCGGTGTGTCCCGGTTCCGCGTGGTGTCAGAGTTGGACGCTTTCACGCCATACCGGCGGTGCGAAGTTTCGTGGGACGGCTTTGACAGGGATCTGGGCAAGGCCGAACACGACGACAGGTTCAATCGCACCAAGTTCCTGGCTTTGCTGGAACGCTTCTTTTCGTCCCGGCAATTGTCCACCGATTGGGCTTCGCTGAAAGACGCCGAGGATGAATTGCTGGTGAACTCGCTGTCCATGTTGCTGGACTTTGACCCGGAAGATAAACAGGCCTTGTTAGAGGCCCCTTGCCTGCGCACACGGCGCGAGACGCTGATGACATTGATAGAATTCGCAATGCGAGGCGGATCGAATGAGGAAAAACTGCAATGACTGACCCTGAACACGCCTTTGATCGCCGCATGCTCGAAGCTCTGGTCTGCCCGCAGACGCAAACGACCCTGCGCTATGACGCCGAAAGGCAGGAGCTTGTGTCACAGGCCGCAGGTCTGGCTTTTCCCATCCGCAACGGCATTCCGGTCATGTTGGTCGACGAGGCACGGCAGCTGGACTAAATTGGCTGCCCTTGCAACAGCTTGGGCAAATCCCCGGTCAAACCCGCTGCTTCGCGGACGAAACCGCGCCGCAACCCCGGCAGTGCGCCGACAATTCCCATACCAACGTCGCGCCCAATGCGCAGCAACGGGTTGTCGTTCGAGAACAGTTTGTTGAAGACATCCGTTGCCATCGCAAGAGCTGCGGTGTCGAACCTGCGCCATTCCTGATAGCGTTCCAGCACCATAAGCGATCCGATGTCTTCGCCGCGCCGTCCTGCCAAGGTCAGAACCTCTGCCAACGCGCCGACGTCACGCAAACCGGCATTCAGGCCCTGACCGGCAATCGGGTGCATCCCGTGGGCAGCATCCCCGACCAGTGCCAGACGATCAGCGATAAAGGAATTGGCGATGGTCAGGTTCAAAGGATAGGTGAAACGATCACCAGCCAGGTGGATGTCACCGAGGAAATCGCCAAACCGCGGGCGTAGCACTTGCAGATACTCATCCTCGGGCAGGGCGTTGATCCGGTGCGCGGCCTCGGTGCGTTCGCTCCATACAATGGAACTGCGATTGCCGGTCAGCGGCAGAATCGCCAAGGGGCCCGGTGGCATAAAGAACTGATGGGCAATGCCGTGATGCGGCAGCTCGTGTTCAATGGCGCAGACAAGTGCGGTCTGGCCATAATCCCAACCGGTGCGCTTGATACCTGCGCGGTCCGCAGTGCCGCTGCGGCGACCGTCGCACCCGATCAGCAGTCTGCTGTTCATCGTCGAACCATCGTCCAGCGTCACGGTCACTCCAGTGGTGCCGGCTTGTTGCGACACAACAGTCTTGCCACTCAGCTGAGTGATGCGGGGCTCTTCGGCTATAGCGTCCAGAAAGGCGCGGCGCAGGTGACGGTCTTCGACCATATACCCCATCGGACCTTCTTCTATTTCGGCATGGTCGAAATGCATGAAAAACGGTGACGGGCCTGTACCTGCGTGGCCGTCCGTGACCTTGATTTCCAGCATCGGTTGGGCGTGTTCCGCAACACGGTCCCAGACGCCGATGGCAGCCAACAAGCGCTGTGATGCCAAGGCCAGCGCATAGGCTCGCCCGTCGAACGCCGCATTCTTGCGGACCTTCACATCAAGCGCATCAATCACTGTGACCGAATGTCCGGTTTGTGCCAGAGCCAATGCCAAAGCCGGGCCGTTCAACCCGCCGCCCACGATCAGAATGTCAGATGCCTGTGTCATGCCCTGCAATATGCGCGCCCTTTCGGGATTGTCCATGTGCAGTCCTGTCGCTACCGTTCTTTCAAGCCAAAAAGCAGGAGGGGGCGGGATGCAGGATTGGTTGACCATGACGGCGTGTGATTTGGGCCGTGGCATTGGGATGGGCCAGATCGATCCGGTTGAATTGACGGAAACCTACCTGTCCGCAATAGACGCCCATCCGCACCGCGACCGCATCTATGCCCGCGTCACCCATGACCGCGCCCGCGCCGAGGCCGAAGCCGCGCAGCAACGTGCGAAAATGGGATTGCGGCGATCGTTGCTGGATGGGGTTCCGATCAGCTGGAAAGACCTGTTCGACACTGCCGGCACCGCGACCGAGGCCGGGTCGGCGCTTCTGAAAGACCGGGTGCCGGATGCGGATGCGCTTGTGGTACGCAACGCAACCCAGATGGGAACGGTCTGTCTGGGTAAGACGCATATGAGCGAGCTGGCCTTTTCCGGCCTTGGATTGAACCCGATCACCGAAACGCCCCCTTGTATCCATGATGAAACGGCGGTGCCGGGTGGGTCTTCATCTGGCGCGGGCGCGTCGGTTGCCTGGGGGCTGGCAGCCTGCGGGATCGGTTCCGATACCGGCGGTTCGGTGCGAATTCCAGCGGCATGGAATGATCTGGTGGGGTTGAAAACCACGGCCGGGCGGCTGAGCCTTGAAGGTGTGGTGCCGCTCTGTCTGCGGTTTGACACTGTTGGGCCACTGGCGCGATCTGTTGAAGATGCAGCACATATGCTGGCCTTGTTGGAAGGCGGGGCACCTGCGGACCTGAGGGGTGCTTCGCTGAAAGGCCGTCGCTTTGCCGATTTGCAGAACATTGCCAAGGACGACCTGCGCGATGCACCGCGAGAAGCTTATGACGAGGCCATCGAGAAACTTGCAGATGCAGGCGCTGAGATTGTTCCCTTGGACGTGCCCGAGCTGAACGAGGCGATGCCACTGTCCAGCGTCGTCTACACGACCGAGGCCTATGGGTTGTGGCGCGATGTGATCGAGGCCAACCCAGGGGCAATGTATCCCGAAATCCTGGAACGGTTTCGCATTGGTAAGGGCTATTCCGGCCCCGATTATGTCGCGGCCTGGGCCAAGCTCAAGGCGTGCCGTAGTGCCTGGGATGCGGCAACTGCCGGGTTCGATGCGGTTCTGGCACCTACAGCACCGATTTTGCCGCCCAATCTGGACCGGTTGATGACCGATCACGACTATTACGTGACAGAAAACCTGCTGGCCCTTCGCAATACGCGGATCGGCAACCTGATGGGGCTTGCAGCGCTGACTCTGCCCACCGGAACGCCCAGTTGCGGGCTGATGATGATGGGGTATCCGAACTCGGAAGAGGCCCTGTTGCGGTTGGGGTCAGCGGCAGAATCGGCATTGGCCTGAATACCACAATCCACTGATTCGGAACCTCTTTGTCTGGACGAAGAGGTATGCGGACTGTAATCTGCCAAAAAAACGGGGCGCAAATGACCCCGATATTGAGGCAGTAACATGGATTTTCCCGAGCGGTTTTCGAACCTACCGGAATATGCATTCCCGCGTTTGCGCGCCCTGTTGGATCACCATCAACCGGGCGGTGACGTCGTTCATATGACGATTGGCGCGCCCACGCATGATTTTCCGGCCTGGGTGACGGATGTCATCATGGAAAACGCGGCCGGGTTTCAGGGCTATCCGCCGAACGAAGGCTCGGAAGACCTGCGCGGCGCAATCACGGGCTGGATCAAGCGGCGCTACGGGGTCGAAATGGACCCTGACGCCAACGTCATGGCGCTGAACGGCACACGTGAGGGGCTGTACAATGCGGCCATGGCGCTGTGCCCGGAACAGAAGAACGGCAAACAACCGATCATCCTGTGCCCGAACCCGTTTTATCAGGTCTACATGGTCGCGTCGATTTCGGTGGGTGCGCAACCCTATTTTGTCCCTGCAACCGCCGCGACGGGTCATCTGCCGGATTATTCCGGCCTGCCCGAAGATGTGCTGAACCGAACCGCGGTGGCTTATATCTGTTCCCCGGCCAACCCGCAGGGTGCAGTCGCGTCGCGCGACTATTGGGCTGACCTGATCCGTCTGGCAGAGGCATATGATTTCCGGATCTTTGCCGACGAATGCTATTCCGAGATTTACCGTGACCAAGCCCCGACGGGGGTTCTGACTGTCGCGCAGGAACTAGGGGCTGATCCCGAACGGATCACGCTGTTTAACTCCCTGTCAAAACGCTCGAACCTGGCTGGTTTGCGCTCGGGCCTGATTGCCGGTGGACCAAAGTCCATCAGCCAGGTGAAAAAACTGCGCACCTATGCCGGATCCCCACTGCCTTTGCCTTTGCAAGCCGCCGCCGCGCGCGTCTGGGCGGATGAGACACATGTCGAGCAAAACCGCGCGCTCTATCAGGAGAAATACGCCATTGCCGATAAGGTGTTTGCGGGCGTGCAAGGTTACATGTCGCCAGAGGCCGGGTTCTTTCTGTGGTTGCCGGTCGAGAACGGCGAGGACGCAGCATTGAAGGTTTGGAAGGATACCGGGGTTCGGGTTCTTCCGGGCGCATATCTTTCACAAGGTGATCCGGGAAATAACCCGGGCGAAAGCTTTATCCGGGTTGCATTGGTAGCCCCAAAAACAGAGTTGCAGCGTGGTTTGATCACACTCCGCGACTGCATCTATACGTGAGGTACGAGGGCAAAATGGCATCATATAACGCGCGAAACCGCGACCCATTGCTGGACAGCACAACACAGGCAGCCCTGGAGCGACGCAGTAAGGAACTGATCGGTATCGCGCTGATCCTGTTGGGCTTGGCCGCGGCTGCGATGATCTGGTCCTATACGCCCGATGATCCTAATTGGATGGTTTCGACCGACGCGCCGGTGCAAAACTGGATGGGACGGGTCGGCGCGTCTATTGCAGCCCCCTTGTTCATGATCGTGGGCTGGGGAAGCTGGGGCATCGCGCTTGTTCTGGTCGGATGGGGTCTGCGTTTTGCGGGCCATTTCGGTGAAGACCGGGCCATTGCCCGCCTGATCTTTGCCCCGATCTGGATCGCTGTAGCCTCGGTCTATGCCGCAACCCTTGTTCCCGGTGCCGAGTGGCGTGCAACGCATAGCTACGGTTTGGGCGGTTTGTTCGGCGACACGGTCATGGGCGCGTTGCTGACGCTAGTGCCGATCTCTTCGCATTTTCTGGTCAAAATGATGTCGCTGGCCATGGCCGTCGGCATGACCACGCTGGGTGTTTTTGTGCTGGGCTTCACCAAGGCCGACGTGAAACGCGGCTTCCGCGCCTTCATCCTGGGCCTTGTAATGTCTTATGACATGCTGATGACGCTAATGGGGCGTGGTGCGGCCTCGGCCGCGCAAGCCGCGCGGGATCGGCGGGCGCAGTGGGAAGAACGCAAGCTCGCCCGCGCTGAAGCGGCTGAGGCGATGTTTGACGACGAACTGGTCTATGCCGACACTGTTTTTGAAGAACCTGAATTGGGGCGCCCTGAACCTCCGGTCAAATCAGGCCTGTTGGCACGAATGCCGTCACTTATCCGGCGCCCTGATCCAATGCCCGAGCCTGAGTTGGTGGATCCTGAACCGATCGCGGGCTTTGACGACATGCCCGGCGAAGATCGCATCCGCTCCAAAATCTCGGCCGCCGTGCGAAATCGCAAGGTTGCCGTGGGCGAAATGACACCCGAGCCGGATCCCGACCTGCCGCTGACCAAAGGTCGTGGACGCCGTCCCGATCCGCTGATCCTGAACCAGCATCCCTCGTCCGAACTGCCCCCCGAACCGCCGATGACAGCGTATGGGCTGCGCCCCGAGCCGCAGGTGTCCGCTGGTGACACGCCAGAGGCGCAAGAGTCCGCTGTGTTCGGTTATGAGGCCGGGACAGAACAATACGACTACGCGTCCGAGTTGGATATCGATGATGAGTCGGTTTTCGAGGATGTCACCGACGCCGCGCCGCAACCGCGTCAAGCGATGAAGATCCCGGTGGCTGAACCGCGCAAGCCTGTGGTGGCGCAGCCCGTGCGCCGGACACCGTTGCCGTCTCGTCGTGCGCAGGCTGAAGCGCAACCAGCATTGTCCTTCGAGGAACGGCACTCTGACTTCGAACTTCCGCCTCTGGGCTTGTTGTCCAACCCCGCCAGTATCCAGCGCCATCACCTGAGCGATGAGGCCTTGGAAGAAAACGCACGGATGTTAGAAAACGTTCTGGACGATTACGGCGTCAAGGGTGAGATCGTCAGCGTACGCCCCGGCCCGGTCGTGACCATGTACGAGCTGGAGCCCGCCCCGGGCCTGAAAGCCAGCCGTGTGATCGGTCTGGCGGACGATATCGCGCGCTCGATGTCGGCGCTGTCGGCGCGGGTTTCGACCCTACCGGGCCGCTCGGTGATCGGGATCGAACTGCCGAACGAAAACCGCGAGATGGTGGTTCTGCGGGAAATCCTGGCCAGCCGCGATTTTGGCGATGGCAATCAGGCGCTGCCGCTGGCGCTGGGCAAAGATATCGGCGGTGAATCCGTTGTGGCGAACTTGGCCAAGATGCCTCACCTGTTGATTGCCGGGACCACGGGTTCGGGTAAATCGGTGGCGATCAACACGATGATCCTGTCGCTGCTCTACAAGCTGACGCCGGATGAATGCCGCCTGATCATGATCGACCCCAAGATGCTGGAACTGTCGGTTTACGATGGCATCCCGCATCTGCTGTCACCCGTTGTGACCGATCCAAAGAAGGCGGTTGTCGCCCTGAAATGGGTCGTGGGCGAAATGGAAGACCGCTATCGCAAGATGTCCAAGATGGGTGTGCGCAACATCGCGGGCTACAACGGCCGGGTGAAAGATGCGCTGGCCAAGGGCGAGTTGTTCAGCCGCACGGTGCAGACCGGGTTTGACGATGAAACCGGTGAACCAACGTTCGAGACGGAACAATTCGCGCCCGAAGCGATGCCCTATATCGTCGTCATCGTCGATGAGATGGCCGATCTGATGATGGTCGCGGGCAAGGAAATCGAAGCCTGTATCCAGCGTCTGGCGCAAATGGCACGGGCCTCGGGCATTCACCTGATCATGGCCACGCAGCGCCCCTCGGTTGACGTGATTACCGGCACGATCAAGGCTAACTTCCCTACGCGGATTTCGTTCCAAGTGACGTCGAAAGTCGACAGCCGCACCATTCTGGGCGAGATGGGCGCCGAACAACTGCTGGGGCAGGGCGACATGCTTTACATGGCCGGTGGCGCCAAAATTACCCGTTGCCACGGACCGTTTGTGTCGGATGAAGAGGTCGAGGAAATCGTCAACCACCTCAAACAATACGGTCCGCCCGATTACGTGGGCAGCGTTCTGGACGGCCCGGCCGAGGACAAGGTCGACAACATTGACGCCGTTCTGGGGCTGAACACTGGCGGCAACACGAACGGAGAGGACGCGCTGTACGATCAGGCGGTGGCAATTGTGATCAAGGATCGCAAATGCTCGACCTCTTATATTCAGCGAAAACTCGCCATCGGGTATAACAAGGCGGCGCGTCTTGTTGAACAAATGGAAGACGAAGGTGTTGTTTCGTCAGCAAATCATGTCGGGAAACGCGAAATCCTCGTCCCCGAGCAATAGGATATTTAATAACAAGGGCAGACAGCCTATCTGTACAGCATGAAACAGATTGCTTTTGCCCTTGCTTTGACACTGGCCGCACCCGCCGCATGGGCGGCGGAAAAACTGCCGCTTTCACAGATTTCCAATTATCTGAACGGATTGAAAACGGTTCAGACAACGTTCACGCAGGTGAATGATGATGGCTCGTTGAGCACCGGACAGCTGTGGATGCAGCGCCCTGGCAAGATGCGTTTCGAATATGACCCGCCCAACAGCGCTGTGGTGCTGGCACGCTCGGGCAGTGTTCAGATCTTCGATCCGAAATCGAACCAGCCGCCCGAGCAATACCCGCTGAAGCGCACGCCTCTATCCATTGTGCTGGCACGCAACGTGAATCTTGATCAGGCCAATATGGTTGTCGGCCACAGCTTTGACGGCACGGCCACAGTGGTCACCGCGCAAGACCCCAAGAACCCTGAGGCAGGTCGGATTGAACTGATGTTCACCGATAATCCAGTCGAGCTGCGCAAATGGGTGATTCATGACAACGCCGGCAGCCAGACCACCGTTCTTTTGGGTGCGTTGACCGAAAGCAATGGTCTTGATCAGGGTCTTTTCTCGAACAAGGAAAGACGCGGGTCAGTCAACCGCTGACCCGCTTTTTGCTGGTCAATACCGGCAGTTTGCCAACTGTGCCTGATACAGTTGCGCGCGCGCGTCCACGTCATTGGCCACGCTCAACAACCACGACTTGCTGTTGTGGGTGCCGCGAGCGTACCCCGTGTGACCTTCGTGATAGGCCAGGTATTGATTGCGTGTGTCGCCGGGGTGGATGCCGTTGCGCTCATAGCTTTTGTTCATATACCAGCCGATGAAGTCCGAGGCATCGCGGATGCGATCCCGCTTGGCCCGGCGCTTGCCGGTTTCGCGCTGATATTGATCCCAGGTGCCGTCCAGTGCCTGGCTGAACCCATAGGCGCTGCTTTGCCGCCCCATCGGGATCACGCCCAGCACGTAACGGTGCGGGGTACGCGCGTCGTGGCGATATCGGCTTTCCTGATAAATCGTGGCCATCTGAACGTGAACCGGAACACCCCATTTCTGCTCGGTGCTTTTGAAAGCCTTGATAAAATCCGGTCGTTCGTGCGCAATGCTGCACGCGTCGTTCAGTTTGCTGGGCGGTTGTTTTGACCCGCCGCCACAGGATGCCAAAAGCAGCACCCCGAAGAGTACGATAAGAATTCTGCTCATGTGCCTCATGCCTTTTTTTGTTTATTCTAGCGCAGATTGAGCTCTGAGGAAATCACAATCGCTATAAAATAATGGCAAGAATTATGGGTAACGCCGCCACGGAAAGTACGGTGGACACCATGACCATGCCGGCAACGGCATCGGAATCGGCTTCAAATCGTTCTGCCAACAAGTATGAGGTCACAGCGACCGGTGTACAAATTTGCAATACCAGAACGCCAAAGGCGACAGTGTCCAGATCAAACAACACCCCAATCCCCCAGCCCAACGCAAAGCAGACGATAAGTTTCAGGACTGACAGCCAGAGCGCTTGCCCCAGACTACGCGAGGTCAGGCGGGCGATTGCCACACCGACCGTGACCAACATCAGCGGAACAGCCATTTGCCCCAAAAGCTCTAACGTGTTGGTTAGAAATGTCGGAGTTTGCCACCCCTGCCACAAAAACACCGCACCCAGAATGGTCGCCCAAGCCATCGGCTGGCGTAAGACCTGTCCCCATGCGCCTTTTCCGGCGACTAGGTAGATCCCATAGGTGAAAGAAAACAGCGCGGTTACAGACAGAAAGATGACCGCGTAACCCAAACCAATCTGCCCGAACGCAAAGATACATAGCGGCAGGCCAAGATTGCCGGTATTGCCGAAAATCAGCGGTGACAGGTACGTGCGCTGATCCAGTTTCAATCCGCGAACAATCAACCAGAACACCCCAGCCAGCAGAAGATTTGCGACCAGAGTTGCCGACGTGAAACGCGACAAATCTCCGCCCGGAATGTCGGTTTGCATGAGTGCAACAAAGATCAGACTGGGCATTGCCAGCGTCGTTGCAAAGCGTGTCACAAATTGCAGCCGGTATTCGAACCCCAGTTTGACCCACGTAAAGCCAATGGCCGCCAAGAGAAAAACCGGGGCCACGATTTCGAACACTGTCAGTATTAGGTTCACAGACTGTTTCCCTGAATTTCACATCAATGATTGGCATTTCGGGCCAAAAACCGTTAGTAAATGCGGTGGGGGCCGAAACAATGTTAAAGACACGCGCGAAATACGGATTGGGCCAGGTGGTCCGTCACAAGAAACACCCTTTTCGAGGGGTGATTTTTGACGTGGACCCGGAATTTTCGAACACAGAAGAATGGTACCAGGCCATTCCGGAAGACAGCCGTCCACGGAAAGAACAGCCGTTCTACCACCTGCTGGCAGAGAACGACCAATCCTTCTATGTTGCTTATGTTTCAGAACAAAATCTGGTTGCAGACTATTCTGGAGAGCCGGTCGAGCACCCGGATATCTCCAACATGTTCGGCCCGTTTGAAGACGGTGCTTACCCTCTGCATTTCCACCTGAACTAGGTTTGGCGAACCGGTCGGCATTGCACTGCCGCTGATCAGTATCCAAGGGCGCACCCATCTTTGCGCGGGTCGCTGGCACCTTCCAAAACACCGTCTTTTCGGATTCGGATCGCTTGCGCTCCTCCAAGCGGCGTTTCTGGAATTTCAATATTGTGTCCAATTTCAGACAATTGTTTCGCTACCTCTTCGGAATAGCCCCGCTCCAGCTTCAGGACATTCCCATCGAAAAAGGCACGCGGCGCGTTGATGCTTTCCTGTAGCTCCAGCCCAAAGTCCCTAAGGTTCGAAACGAAACGCGCGTGCCCGGTCGGTTGATAAGCACCGCCCATGACGCCGAATGGCATCGTGACACGGTCATTCTCGGTCAACATCCCCGGTATGATCGTGTGCATCGGGCGCTTGCCGCCAGCCAGTTCATTGGGGTGACCCGGCTGAAGCGTGAACCCCGCGCCCCTGTTCTGAAGCAAGATACCGTATTTCTCGGATGCGATCCCTGATCCAAAGCCATGAAAGATCGAATAGATCAGCGACACAGCCATAAGGTCGCGATCGACCACCGTGATATAGACCGTGTCCCTGTGAATGGCTTCCGTCAAAGGTGCTGCTGCGGGCATTGCGCCTTTTGGGTCAATCAATGCAGCCAGCCGGACCGCAACATCCAAATCAAGAAACCGCTCGGCCCGTGCGACATGATCGGGATCCGCAATGAACCGGTTGCGCGCGTCATAAGCCAGCTTGGTGGCTTCAGCCTCGATATGAACCCGTTCTGCTCCAAATGGATCCATACTGGCCAGATCGAATTGTTTTAGAATGTTCAGCAACAGGATCGCGGTCGCGCCTTGGCCGTTTGGCGGGTGTTCGACCAGATCAACACCCTTGTAGGCTCCGCGCATGGGCTGCGTTTCAGTGCACTTGGTGCAGTGAAAGTCTTCGGCGGTGTGGACACCTCCGCGTGCAGACAGGGCCCGGATCATATCCTCGGCAATGTCTCCTGAATAAAATGCGTCGCGTCCCTGACTGGCGATCCTGCGCAAGACCTCAGCCTGACCGGGGGCGCGAAAGATCTGACCGATAGCTGGTATCTGCCCTTTGATCAGATAATGGTCACGCGCAGCACCCTGTAATGTGGCCGCCCCGGTTTTCCAGTCAAACGCAACCCGGGGGGCCACCGGAACGCCAGCCTCGGCATAGTGGATTGCGGGTTCCAGAATCGCGTCCAGCCCCAATCGCCCTTCGGTTTCTGCAAGGTGACAGAAGGCGTCCACGGCACCGGGAACAGTCACCGCATCCGGACCGCTCAACGGTACAGACGACAGGCCTTTGTCCCGCAAGGGCTGCGCCCGCGCGGCGGCCGGTGCGCGACCCGATCCGTTCAATGCGCGTATCCGGTTTTCGCCCGCACGGCTGAACAAAACGAAACAATCGCCCCCCAACCCGGTCATCTGCGGTTCGCAGATGCCAAGCAGAACCGCACCTGCTATCGCGGCGTCCATGGCGTTGCCGCCGCGCTCAAGAATATCGATTGCCACTTTGGCGGCTAGCGGGTGCGACGTTGCGCACATCCCCCGCGTTGCAAAAACTTCCGACCGGCCAGGTTTGTGCAGATCACGCATGGTGGGTTCTTTCTCCTTCAAACAGGGGAAAGCTATTCTCTGATTGCCGGTTGTCCAGTCAATTCAAGTTTGGGGGGAGATCCTCGGCGCCGTTCACTGGGTGGGGGCTGTGATAATTGGCGCCGAGGGAAGCTATCTGAGCTACGAGTCACTGTATGGCGGCGATTTGCGGCGCGACAATGTTTCGAAAATGGCGTTATTGTGGCCAATTGCGGCTGATTACCCGTTCTTGTCAAAGTTAAATCGCAGGGATAGCCGATTGCACCCGTCGCGACGCTCATAACAGATATCGCTGGTCAGTTGATGAATCAGGAACCAGCCGAACCCGCCTTCGGGCAAATCCTGAATGCGGGTTCCCAGTGGTGCCGGCGTTCCGTCTGGTGGTTCGTAGCCGGGCAATGGATGGCCCGTGTCCGAAATCAGAATGTCCAGCCGGTTTCTGTCCAATCGGCATGTCACCTGAACCCCGGCCGGGGCCACGTCCATATAGGCATGTTCCACAACGTTGTTGATTGCTTCTGCCAGTGCGATCTTGACATCGTCCGCCTTGTGCGGCGGCAACCCTCGTTTCGCCAGTCCGGCGCTGAGTTTCGCAATCCCCGCACTGGCTTCTGTTTCCGTTGCGGGAAAGCTCAATTCCAGGCAGGTCGCGTTACAAATGGGCTCCACGTTGTCGCACTCCTGCTGTTGTCACCTGTCTGGTTCCGACAGGGCGTCATCCAGTGTTGCAAACAACCTGAACACGGTATCCATGCGCGTCAGGCGAAAGACCTTTTCCACCACGGGCTGCGGGCCTGCCAGATCAAGCCTTCGGTTCAGCCCCAGTTGTTTCATGGACGCTACGATTGCGCCCAGTCCGCTTGAATCGATGAACTCGACGCCTGAAAGGTCCAGGACAACCCGATCGGCGCAGGCCTCGGTCTCTGCGCGCATGTCTTCTTTGAACTGAATGGCCATCGCAGCGTCGATCCGGTCAGAGTGAACCGTGATAATCTGTGTCGTTCCGTCTGATGTGCTGGTCAGCCCCATGGTCCGGCTGCCTCCAATCTGAAAATGAGTCGTAGAAATACGCTAGACGCGAATTCTTACCATTCGGTATTCAAGGGCCGGACGACAGGAGGATTATCCGGATGAGAGATGTTGTTATTGCAGGTGCTGCCAGAACACCAATGGGTGGTTTTCAGGGCATGTTCGACGGTGTCGCAGCATCCGAGCTTGGCGGCGCAGCGATTCGTGCCGCGTTAAAGCAGGCAGGGGCGCAGACGGTTGACGAGGTGTTGATGGGATGTGTCCTGCCCGCAGGTCAGGGGCAGGCACCGGCGCGCCAGGCGGGTTTCGCGGCGGGTTTAGGCGAGGAGGTTCCTGCCACCACGCTGAACAAGATGTGTGGTTCCGGGATGAAGGCGGCGATGATGGCCTTCGACCAGATCGCATTGGGTCTTGCGGACACAATGGTCGCCGGAGGGATGGAGAGCATGACCAACGCGCCCTACCTGCTGCCGAAAATGCGGGGCGGTGCGCGCATCGGTCATGGTCAGGTGATCGACCACATGTTCCTTGACGGGCTGGAAGACGCCTATGACAAGGGCCGCCTGATGGGAACCTTTGCCGAAGACTGCGCCGAGGCGTATCAGTTCACCCGCGAAGCGCAGGATGAATATGCCTTGAAATCCTTGTCCAACGCACTTTCCGCGCAAGAAAGCGGTGCTTTCGAGGGCGAGATCGTCCCCGTCACAGTGCGCACGCGTAAGGGTGAGGTCGTACAGGTCGCTGATGAGCAACCCAAATCCGCCCGTCCCGAGAAAATTCCGACACTGAAACCGGCTTTCCGCAAGGACGGGACAGTGACCGCCGCCAATTCCTCGTCAATATCCGACGGCGCGGCGGCGCTTGTTCTGGCATCGGCTGAGGCGGCAGAAGCGCAAGGACTGACAGTTCGGGCCCGGATTTTGGGACATGCCAGCCATGCTCAAGCGCCCGGACTTTTCACGACTGCACCGGTTCCGGCGGCGCAAAAGCTTCTGTCCCGCATCGGTTGGAACAAGGATGATGTCGACCTGTGGGAGGTCAACGAAGCCTTCGCAGTTGTGCCGATGGCTTTCATGCACGAAATGGGATTGCCGCGCGACAGGGTAAACGTAAATGGCGGGGCCTGCGCCTTGGGCCATCCTATTGGCGCATCTGGCGCCCGTATTCTGGTCACTTTGTTGAACGCGCTCGAGAAACGAAATCTCAAGCGGGGGGTTGCTGCAATCTGTATCGGCGGCGGTGAAGGAACAGCTATCGCGATCGAACGCATTTGACCCTTCATCTTTTTCGAAATACTCCGGGGGTTAGGGGGCGGCGCCCCCGAGTTTTCCAAGGGGTTTGGAACCTATGACCGTCGATTACAGCGCGCTGGCTAGTACAATTGCAGCATTGACCGAAGGCGAAAACGATCAGGTTGCCCTGATGGCTACCGTTGCTTGCGAGGTCCACCATTCCGACGATCGTTTCGACTGGACCGGGTTTTACCGGGTGACAGAACCGGGCTTGCTTAAAATTGGCCCGTATCAAGGTGGCCATGGCTGCCTCGTCATCCCGTTCGAACGCGGCGTCTGCGGGGCGGCAGCGCGCACCGGCGAAGTGCAACTGGTGCCCGACGTGGACGCGTTTCCGGGTCACATCGCCTGCGCCTCGTCCACCCGATCCGAACTGGTTCTGCCGGTCCGGAACGCATCGGGCGAGCTGATTGCAGTTTTCGACATCGACAGCAATCAACCCGACGCGTTCTCAACCGAAGACGCGGATAACCTGTCCGCGATCCTGTCAAAGACCTTCGCGCAAGCCTGATTGATTTTCGGTCTGTACAAGGTGCGTCTACCGGTTTCCTCTTTTCGATTTCGCTCGGGGTTTGATAAAACAGGAAAGCCCGAACCGTATTGGATTAACCATGGTCCCAGGCCATTTCCGAACTCCGCGCCTCTCGGTTCGCAACTGGAAGGTTGAACTCGCCGATCCGCGATTGCGGGTTCGGCTTGAAGATGATCTTGTCACGCTTCTGACCCCTGAGGTCCTGAAACACCTGCCGCCCCCGATGCAGTTGCAGGGCCGGGAGATTTCGAACTGGATTGATGAAAGACGTGCTGAAAGCGATATTCTGCTTGCGCGCCAAAGCCGCGGTAACCACCTGATCGGCCTCATGGTGTTGGCCATGAGTTCTGACACCGAGGCAATTCCAAGCCTTCACATCGGCTATTTGATTGCTCAAACCGCTTGGGGGAATGGTTACGCCCCCGAGTTGCTGCAAGGCTTGCAGGACGCATTGACGCCTGGGCCTGCCGTGCGTCTCATTGCCGGGGTCGGGCGTGACAATCCAGGTTCAGCCCGCGTTCTGGAAAAAACAGGCTTTACGCTTTGGCCGGAGCGCGCCTCGGACACCGCCGATATTTATGTTTACCATATTAGCTGAGTGACCGAGCCGTCAGGGCATAGCCAATCCGGAATATGGATCCACGTGAAAAAATGCTTGGAAATTTCATGGAATCGAGTCATCGTGAAAAAAGAGGTGAAATTTTCACGAGCGTTGGAGCTATCCTTGAACAGTCAGGCCCCGCAAAGTGCGACACTCGGTGCTGATATCCGCGCGCTGCGCAAGGCGCGAGGATTGACGCTGAGTGATATCGCGATCCGGTTGGACAGGTCTGTGGGCTGGCTCAGCCAGGTTGAGCGTGACATGTCCGAGCCGTCGATCTCGGACCTGAGGCAGATCGCCGAATGCCTTGGCGTCCCCATGTCGATGTTGTTTGCGCATTCGGCGGCACCGGCGGACGAGCAGGGATATGTCGTGCGTGCCGGCTCGCGCCGCCCCATGGGGTCGGGCGAGGAAGGGTTGATCGAAGAGCTGCTCTCGCCGGATCTGACCGATGATTTTGAAATGGTGCATTCCACCTTCAAACCCAACTCGCAGATGCAGACACCGGCCAATCGCCCGACACAGGAAGTCGGATACATGATCTCGGGCAAGCTGGACCTGACAATCGGGGGACGCGCGTTCACGGTTGGGCCGGGTGACAGCTTTCGATTCCGACATGAACCCTATCAATGGGCCAACCCTTATGATGAGCCCGCTGTAGCCATCTGGGTTATCGCCCCGCCGGTTTATTGATGTCGTTCGAGGCCTGGACCATATTCGCGTTGTTCTGGGTGGTTTTCGTGACCACCCCGGGTCCGAACGCGGTCAATTGCATCTCGAACGGGATGAGCCTTCCGTTTCCAAGGGCAATGCTAGGCGTATTGGCTATTCTCACGCAGGCCAGCGCCTTTCTGATCCTGTCTGCGCTGGGTGTGACCGCCCTGATCGCTGCATCGCCGACCGGGTTCTTTGTCGCCAAGTTGATTGGCGCGGGATTTTTAATCTGGTTGGGGATTCGCGGCTGGATGAATGCGACAAGACCCGCACCAGCCTCCGAGCGTCCGGCGCGACATGTCTATCTGCACGCGCTTGCGGTGGCCACGATCAATCCCAAAAGCGTCGCCGGATACCTGGCCGCGTTTTCGCAGTTCGTTCAGCCCGAGGTTCCGATCTGGCAGCAGATGGGGGTTATCATGCCGACCGCGCTGGTCATCACCACACTCAGCTACACCGGCTTTACGGCGCTGGGTGCCTTGATGGGCAAGGCAGCGTTGGGCGCGGTGTTCAATATCTGGGTGCGCCGGATCACGGCGGCCTGTTTTGTCATCTACGGTGTGTTGTTGGGAACCAGCACCACACCCGCAACAAAGGGGTAGTCAGATGCATAAGGGATCCTGCCTTTGCGGCTCGGTCGCGTTCACGATCGACGGAGACCTGTCGCCGCCGTCGGTCTGCCATTGCGGACAGTGCCGCAGACAGTCGGGCCATGTCTGGGCTTCGACTTCGACCCATAAGGACAACCTGAGTTTCTCGGCCAGTGACACACTCAGCTGGTATTGCGCGTCTGACATCGCCCGGCGCGGATTTTGCAGCAAATGTGGCTCGTTCCTCTTCTGGCATCACAACCAGGAAGACACGATTTCGATTTCCATGGGCGCGCTGGACGCACCCACAGGTCTTTCGCTCTCGAAGCACATCTTTGTGGCTGACAAGGGCGACTACTACGACATCACGGACGATCTGCCTCAAGAGGCACAGTAACAAGGATCAAAAACGCATGAGTGATTTTCCAACAAAAGCCCGCGTGGTCATAATCGGTGGCGGTGTGGTGGGGGCTTCCTCGCTGTATCACCTTGCCAAGAAAGGCTGGACCGATTGTGTTCTGCTGGAAAAGAACGAACTGACTGCCGGGTCGACCTGGCATGCGGCAGGGAACGTTCCGACCTTTTCGACCTCATGGGCGATCATGAACATGCAGCGCTATTCGACCGAGCTGTATGCGCGTCTGGGCGAGGAAGTCGATTACCCGATGAACTACCACCAGACCGGTTCGATCCGACTGGCGCATTCGAAAGAACGTGTGCAGGAGTTCGAGCGCGCCATGGCGATGGGCCGCTATCAGGGTATCCCGATGGAAATGTGGACCCCGGAAGAGGCGAAAGAGCGCTATCCCTTCCTGGAAACGCACGATCTTGAAGGTGTTCTCTACGACCCGACGGATGGTGATATCGATCCGGCGCAGCTGACCCAGGCGCTGGCCAAGGGCGCACGCGATATGGGGCAGAAGATCATCCGTTTCTGCCCGGCGACTGGCGTGACGCAGCATGGCGACGGCACCTGGACCGTGCACACGGACAAAGGCGATATAGCCTGTGACTATGTTGTGAACGCAGCCGGGTATTATGCGCAGCGTGTGGGTGAATGGTTCAAGCCCTTCGGTGGCCGCACCGTTCCGGCAATGGTCATGAGTCACCAGTACCTGCTGACCGATGAAATCCCCGAGATCGAAGCATGGACCAAGCAAAGCGGTGCCAAGCTGCCGCTGCTGCGTGATGTGGATGTCTCTTACTACCTGCGGCAGGAAAAGAACGGCTTCAACCTTGGTCCTTACGAGCCCAACTGCAAGGGCCACTGGATGACCGAAGACGATCCGATGCCGGATGATTTCAGCTTTCAGCTGTGGAATGACGATCTGGACCGCATCGAAGATATCGTCACCGATGCGATGGAGCGGGTGCCGCTGATGGCAACCTCGGGCGTTGGACGCGTCATCAACGGGCCGATCCCTTATGCGCCGGACGGGCTGCCGCTGATCGGCCCGATGCCGGGTGTGAAAAACGCGTTCGAGGCGCATACTTTCACCTTCGGCATCGCGCAGGGCGGTGGCGCAGGCAAGGTTCTGGCCGAGTGGGTCGTTGATGGCGCGACCGAATGGGATATGTGGGCCGTCGATCCGCGCCGCTATACCGATTACACCGATCAGGATTATTGCAACCAGAAAGGCATGGAAGTTTATGGCAACGAATATGCCATGCACTTCCCGCACCATGAATGGCCTGCCGCACGAAACAAGAAGCTGTCGCCCGTGCATGACAAGGTGATCGCGCACGGCGGTGTCATGGGGGCCTATAACGGCTGGGAACGCGCCAACTGGTTTGCACAGCCCGGTGATGACACCTCGCTCGACGCGACCCACACCTGGGGACGGTCCGGTCCGTGGGAACAGCGGATCAAGGAAGAATGTGAGGCCGTGCGCGATCATTGTGGCGTGTTGGACCTGCCGGGCTTCTCGCGGTTCAAAATACAGGGGCCGGGTGCTGATGAATGGCTGCGCGGTCTGGTTGCCGGGGCATTGCCCAAGATTGGTCGGGTTGGGCTGGTTTACTTCGCAGATGACCGCGGGCGTATCCTGACCGAAATGTCGGTCACGCGCGAGGCCGAAGACCTGTTCGTTCTGGTCACTGCAGCGACCGCGCAATGGCATGACCGTGAATGGCTTGAGCGTCACATACCTGCCGATGCCGAGTTCACGCTGGAAGACTGGACAACGCGGATGAGCACGCTGATCGTTACCGGGCCTCGATCTCGGGACATTCTCAGCAAAGTTACCGAGGCCGATCTGACCTTGCCGTGGCTCAGCTTTCAGGAAAGCGAAATCAAAGGCGGATGGGTCGCTCTGCTGCGTGTCTCATTCGCTGGTGAGCTGGGCTGGGAAGTTCACGCTGAAAATGCGGATATGCCTGCGATCTACGACGCGATCATCGATGCCGGTGCCAAGCCGTTCGGGATGTATGCGCTGAACTCGCTGCGGATCGAAAAGGGGTACCGCGCCTGGAAGGGCGATCTGTCGACCGACTATTCCCTGCTTGAAGGCGGGTTGGAGCGTTTCGTCAAGCTGGACAAACCGCAGGACTTCCCGGGCAAGGCTGCAATCCTGAACGAAAAGCAGCAAGGCGTGAAAAAGTCCTTCGTCACCCTGACCGTTGATGCGGGCGATTGTGACGCGCCGTATATGTCCTGCATCTGGCATGGCGATGAGATCGTGGGCGAAACCACATCCGGCGCATGGGGCTACCGTGTTGGTAAATCCATCGCGCTGGGCATGATCCGGGCCGAGCTTGCCAATCCGGGAACTGAGCTTGAGGTCGAAATCTACGGCCAGAAATGCCGCGCCGTGGTAGAGCTGGACCAGCCGCTCTGGGACCCCGAGAACGAGCGGTTGCGCGCGTGACGCTTCCGGCGACCATGTCTGGCGTCTATCTGACCGGCCATGGCGGGCCAGAGGCGCTGGAATGGCGCGACGATATCCCTGTCCCGGCCCCTGGGCCGGGGCAGGTGCTTGTTCGGGTCGCTGCAGCAGGCGTGAATAACACGGACATCAACACGCGGGTCGGCTGGTATTCATCGGATGTCACCGGTGCGACGGATGCCGTCGATCAGGATATTGAAGCCGGCGGATGGGGTGGCGCACTGAACTTTCCCCGCATTCAGGGGGGCGATCTGTGCGGGATCGTTGAAAAGGTTGGGCCAAACTCGGGGTTCAAAAAGGGCCAGCGCGTGACTTGCCCGATCAACCTGCCGCGTCCGCGCCCCGGCAGCCCTCAGGGCTTTATTGCGCTCGGGTCTGAGATTGATGGCGCTTTTGCCCAATACTGTCTGGTTGAAGCAAATGACCTTTATGACGTAAGTGCATCGCCCCTGTCAGACGTGGAAATTGCGGCCATTCCATGTGCCTTTGGTACTGCCGAAAACCTGCTGACGCGCGCGGGCGTGACGGCAGGGCAAAAGGTTCTGATCACCGGCGCGTCAGGCGGCGTTGGTCTGGCGGCGGTGCAGCTTGCTGCGCTGCGCGGAGCGTCGGTTTGGGGTGTGACGGCGGCAGCGAAGGCAGAGGTCGTCAAATCCCAAGGCGCGTTGGGCACATTTGGCCGGGATGAGCTGCCGCCGCAGGATATGTTCGACGCGGTTATAGATGTGGTGGGCGGGCCCGCATGGGCATCGCTGATCCTTGCCCTGAAACCCGGCGGGCACTACGCCGTTTCGGGGGCAATTGCCGGCCCGATTGTCGAGGCTGATCTGCGAGACATCTATTTGCGCGATATCACCATCCACGGCTGCACGCATCAGGCGCCCGAAGTCTTTTGCCGCCTTGTGGAGTTGATGAATACCGGACGGATCAAACCACTGGTTTCCCGAACCTACCCGTTGAAGGATATCGCCCGCGCACAGGCTGATTTTCAGGCAAAGACCCTTCCGGGTAAACTCGTGCTGCTGCCTTAAGGAGCAAGGACATGACAAAGATCACTCTGTTGGACGGTTCAATCGGACAGGAACTGGTCAAACGCAGCGGAGATCGGGCGACGCCGCTATGGTCCACGCGTGTGATGATCGACCACCCTGATCTGGTCAGCGCGGTGCATGGCGACTATTTCCGTTGTGGTGCCACGATTGCCACCACCAATACTTATGCAGTCCACCGCTCACGCCTGGTGCGGGTGGGGATGGAGGACCAGATGCCCGCCCTTATCGACACTGCCCTGACGCAGGCCGAACGTGCCTGTACTTCGACCGGGGGGCGGATTGCCGGGTCTCTGGGGCCGCTTCTGGCTTCTTACCGACCCGACCTGAATCCCGACCCGGCAGATGCGGCGGAAAAATTCGCTGAACTTGTGGCCTTGATGGCTGCACGCGTCGATCTGTTTCTGATCGAGACAGTATCTTCGGTGCAGGAGGCCGAGGGCGCGCTGCGTGGAACGACCGGATGTGGCAAACCAGTCTGGCTGTCATTCACGGTCAATGACGACGATGGCAGTCGCCTCAGGTCTGGCGAACAGCTCAGGGATGTCGCGCCATTGGTTGAAGAGTTTTCGCCTGACGCGCTGCTGATCAATTGTTCGCGCCCCGAAGCGATCCCGGCTGCTCTGGGTATCCTGTCCGGCATGAACAAGCCCTATGGCGCTTACGCCAACGGCTTTACACATATTTCGGATGAGTTTCTAAAGGACGCGCCGACAGTGGATGCGTTGGATCAACGCCATGATCTTGGTCCCGATGCCTATGCGGATCACGTCATGCGTTGGGTCGGTCAGGGGGCTACGATTGTCGGCGGGTGCTGCGAAATTGGCCCGGACCACATCGAAGCGCTGGCCAAGCGGTTGCGTGCTGCCGGGCACGAGATCGTCTAAGGTGACAGCGATGAGGAAAGTTGCTTCTGAATCACCGCAGGCGATACAGCAACATTTCGATATTCTGGTCGCACCCGGATTTGTGCTGCTTGAACTGGCCTCATTGGTCGAGGTTCTCAGGCTGGCAAATCGTGTGTGTCCGAAGCCGCCGTTCACTTTTGCCTATCGGTCGCTCAGAGGTGGCCCGATCTCCAGCAGCAGCGACGCGGTGGTGCAAACGGAACCCGTGCAGAACCAGCCCAAGGCGAATTATCTTTTCGTGATCGGCAATTCTGACCCGGATCACCCGGACTTGTCTTTGGGGCGGGTGGTGTCGGACTATACTTTCCGCGATGCCAAGGTGTTTCTGCTGGCGGAAGCGGCCAGCCGGTATATCGACGAACAGGGTTCAGATGACTTGGCAACTCACTGGGAAAACGCCTCGTTCCTGCGGGAACGCGGGGCCCGGTTTGAAGCCAAACTGTCGATTGCAACCGAACAGGGCGCAGTTGTGACCTGTGCCGGAATGGAGGCGACAACAGACGTCGCGCTGGCAGTAATCGGTCGCCATATCTCAGGGCCTGCAAAGATGACCGTGGCGGACATCATGTTACATGAAAACATCCGGGATTTCGCCTCGATGCAGCCTTTCTCGGGGGTAAAGTTGACGGCGACCGGAGATGTGAAGCTGGATCAGTGCATCAAGCTCATGCAGGCCAATATCGAAGACCCTCTGCCGATCAATCAGATCGTCGATTCGCTGCAACTGTCGAACCGCTCGCTTGAGCGTAAGTTCAAAACCTTCTTTGGCACCACACCCAACGGATTCTATCGCGAAATGCGGCTGGCCAAGGCCAATAACCTGCTTTTGAACACCACTATGAGCGTTCGCGAAATCGGGTTGGCCTGCGGTTTTCCGAACGGGTTTTCCTCTGTTTACAAAAGCTTCTTCGGAGTCACTCCCTTTGTCGTTCGGCGGGAAAAGCGGGCCGCGACACATCGGTGAAAAATGCGGATCTTGTGACGTTTTTGGTGCATTTATTGTCGATCTTCCGTGGCAGTTTACGCCAAACCTGACACAGCGGAGATTTCAGGATGGTTGATCTTCCCAGCAAGGCCCGAGTGGTCATCATCGGTGGCGGCGTCATCGGATGTTCGGTCGCGTATCATCTGACCAAGAAGGGCTGGACCGATGTTGTTCTGCTTGAGCGCAAGCAACTGACCAGCGGCACCACCTGGCACGCGGCGGGCCTGATCGGGCAACTGCGTGCGTCTTCCAACATGACCAAACTGGCGCGCTATTCCGCAGAGCTCTATCTGGGCCTTGAGGAAGAGACCGGTGTCGCCACCGGCCTGCGTCAGGTCGGGTCCGTTTCGGTCGCCCTGACCAGTGAGCGGTTGGAGGAGCTTCACCGAAATGCGGCAATGGCCCGCGCCTTTGGCGTGCCGGTCGAAGAGCTTTCTCCGACCGAAGTCAAAGAGCGATATGAGCACATCAACCTCGACGGCGTGGCAGGTGGCGTCTGGTTGCCAACCGATGGCCAGGCGGATCCTGCTAATATTGCCTTGGCGTTGGCCAAGGGTGCGCGTCAACGCGGTGGGGTGATCAAGGAACGGGTGAAGGTGACCGGGATTTCCCGGCGCGGACGGCGTGCAACCGGTGTCGACTGGGTCAGTGATGATGGGCAAGCCCAAGGGCATATCGCCTGCGATATGGTTGTTAACTGCGCGGGAATGTGGGGACACGAGGTAGGCAAGATGGCTGGCGTGAATGTGCCGCTGCATGCCTGCGAACATTTCTACATCGTCTCTGAACCCATTGAAGGGTTGAGCCAGATGCCGGTTCTGCGGGTGCCAGATGAATGCGCCTACTACAAGGAAGATGCAGGCAAAATGATGCTGGGCGCATTCGAGCCCAATGCCAAACCTTGGGCGATGAACGGTATTCCCGACAGCTTCGAGTTCGACCAATTGCCCGAAGATTTCGACCACTTCGAGCCGATCCTCGAAGCGGCCTGCAACCGGATGCCTATGCTGTCCGAGGCGGGTATTCACACCTTCTTCAACGGCCCCGAATCCTTTACTCCCGACGACGCCTATCACCTGGGTCTGGCGCCTGAGATGGACAATGTCTGGGTCGCGGCCGGGTTCAACTCGATCGGTATCCAGTCCGCCGGTGGCGCGGGCATGTCCCTGGCCGAGTGGATGGATACCGGTGAAAAGCCCTTTGATCTGGGCGATGTTGATATCGGACGGATGCAGCCGTTTCAGGGCAATAAGAAATACCTTTATGAACGCTCAAAAGAAACGTTGGGGCTGCTCTACGCCGACCACTACCCCTATCGCCAAAAAGCTACGGCACGCGGTGTGCGCCGAACCCCGTTCCACCATCACCTGAAAGAACAGGGCGCCGTTTTTGGTGAAATCGCTGGTTGGGAACGGGCCAATTGGTACGCGAATGAAGGGCAGGAGCGCGAATACCAGTACAGCTGGAAGCGCCAGAACTGGTTCGAGAATTCCGCAGCCGAGCACAGAGCCGTGCGCGAGAATGTGGGCATGTATGACATGTCTTCCTTCGGCAAGATTCGCGTGGAAGGCCCTGATGCCGAAAAGTTCATGAACTACATCGGCGGGGGTGACTACTCGGTCCCTATCGGCAAGATCGTTTATACGCAGTTTTTGAACCGCACAGGCGGGATCGAAGCAGACGTCACCGTGACCCGCCTGACCGAAACCGCCTATCTGGTCGTGACCCCCGCAGCAACACGCTTGGCGGATCAGACATGGATGATGCGCCATGTCGGCGATTTCAGTGTGGTCATTACAGATGTCACAGCGGGTGAAGGCGTTCTCGCTGTCATGGGGCCAAACGCCCGGGCTCTGCTGGAAAAGGTCTCGCCCAACGATTTCACAAACGCGACCAACCCCTTTGGTACTGCCCAGCAGATCGAGATCGGAATGGGCCTGGCCCGTGCACATCGCGTGACCTATGTGGGTGAGCTTGGGTGGGAAATCTATATTTCCTCAGACATGGCGGGCCACGTCTTTGAGACCCTGCATGAGGCTGGTCAGGACATGGGGCTGAAGCTGTGTGGTATGCACATGATGGACAGCTGCCGGATCGAAAAGGGTTTCCGGCACTTCGGCCACGATATCACCTGTGAGGATCACGTGGTTGATGCTGGTCTTGGCTTTGCCGTCAAGGTGGACAAAGGCTGTGATTTCATCGGGCGTGAGGCGGTGATTGCACGAAAAGAAAGCGGCCCGAAAAGCCGTCTGGTACAGTTCCGTCTGACCGACCCTGAACCGCTGTTGTTCCACAACGAGCCGATCGTGCGTGATGGCGAATATGTCGGCTACCTGAGTTCCGGCAATTACGGTCATAGCCTCGGTGGTGCCATCGGAATGGGCTATGTCCCGTGCGAAGGTGAAAAGGCCGCAGACGTTCTGGGTTCAACCTATGAGATCGATGTTTGCGGCGTGAAGGTCAAAGCCGAAGCATCGCTTAAACCGATGTATGACCCGAAATCCGAACGGGTGAAGGTCTGACAGACAGGGGAGGGGGCGCTGCCCCCGCCGCCCGTGCCGGGCGACTCCCCCGGGATATTTTGGGCCAGATGAAGTGCGGATCCCTTGCTTCACCTGGCTCTAAATATCCCGGAGCGCGAGGCAGAGCCTCGCAATTTTGGCGGCAACAGCTGCGGTCAGCAAACTTATCACAAATCGTTATGTGACACTTCACTGTTTTCAGAGTTTTCAATCCGTTCAGTTCTGCCGTAAACGGAACCGGTATCGACCGGAGAGCCTTCGTGACACCCACGCCATTACCACCTCAGAATGTGGATACTCCCAAAGGATTGGCTTTGGCTGTCACGGCGTACGTCATGTGGGGATTCCTGCCGCTTTATATGAAGGCGATGGATCACATTGGACCTGTCGAGGTGGTGGCGCATCGGGTTATCTGGTCTGTTCCGGTTGCAGGTTTGCTGCTGGTCGCGCTGGGGCGCACCCGGGACTTGAAAGCTGCACTGGGCAATCCCCGGATGCTGGCCATGGCGGCTTTGACGGCGGCGCTGATTTCCGTGAACTGGGCGATTTATGTTTGGGCGATCTCGACAGGGCACGCGCTGGACGCGGCGCTGGGGTATTACATAAACCCGCTGTTCAGTATCGCGTTAGGCGCGATTTTGCTGCGTGAGCCCCTGACGCGGACCCAGCTGTTCGCGGTGGGGCTTGCCGCGCTGGGCGTTCTTGTGCTTGTGCTTGAGGCTGGGCGACTTCCCTGGGCGGCGCTGGGTTTGATGGTCAGTTGGGGTTTCTATGCATTCTTCAAGAGATCCCTTCCAATTGGTCCCAACCAGGGCTTTCTGCTTGAGGTCCTGATCCTTTTGATCCCGGCCCTGGCCTATGTCACCTGGCTGGGTGTGCAAGGCACAGGCCATTTCGGCGCAGCGATGTCCGATACCACATTGTTGTCCTGCGCCGGTATCGTCACGGCGGTGCCATTGCTGGTCTATGCGAACGGAGCCAAGCTGGTGCGCCTGTCGACCATGGGCATCCTGCAATACATTGCGCCGACTATGATTTTCATTACAGCCATCACTCTGTTCGGTGAGAAGATCGACACCGGACGTATGATCGCATTCCCCCTGATCTGGGTGGCTTTGGTCATTTACTCGATCCCATTGATCCGGCAGGCGCGGGCTCAGGCCTGAAGCAACAGGCGTGCTGCGGCATCTGCCCACAGCGCAAAGGCCCGGGGGCTTGGGTGATAGCCGTCCGGTGCCGCCAGGGCCGGGTCGTCGGGCAGATCAAGCCTCAGGTGCTGCACATGGGGATGGACGGACACAACCTGTTGCAACGCATTATCCAGCCGTGCAGCCTGACGGCCAAGCACCCAGGCCAATGGATGTGGCAGGGCCGGAAACCTGTTCATTTGCGGAACGCCGGTGATGATTATACGCCGCGCCCCCAGTTCGTTTGACAGGATGTTGATAAGCTGCGCCTGGCGATCCGCAAATGTGCGGCAAGAGACGGCGCGGGTGACGTCATTCACCCCCAAAGCCGTGACCACCGCATCGAATTCGCCCTTTATGCCCCTCAGGTGGTCGATCGTATCCAGCGTCGTGTACCCTGTGGTGGCCGCAAGTTGCCACTCGACCGTGTGATGTCTGGCCAGCCGGTCCACAAGCTGCCCCGACAAGGCCTGCGCCTGAGTTCCCGCGCCCACTCCGGCCGCCGAGCTATCGCCGGTGATCAGCAGACGCAGGCGGGGGCCACGCCCTGATCGGCCCTCTCGCGGGCCAGTGGGCTCCGGCAAAAGCCGGGCGTTACGGCGCACCAAAAGGGCTTGCGTGGCCAGAACGGGCAACAAGGGCACACGTAGAACCTGGTCGGGTGCTATCAGGGTGCGCATCATCAGGTCACGTCAGGGCGTTTTTGAATTCCAGAAAACGAGCGTCAGTCATCACGCGCGCCATCATCGCCTCGCGCAAAGCGCCGACTGTTTTGTAAGGGCGCATGGCGACTTCGAAGATTTTGATCAAACCGTCCTCGTTCAGCGTAATGAGGTCAACGCCAATGCCGTCCAGATCTCCAATCTTGCATTGAAACTCCAGCGCCCAATCGTTGCCAGCGCCCATAATCCGGCGATACCGGAAGTCGGAAAAGACCTGCCCGACATGGCCAAGAACGGCAGCCACAGGTGCGCGCCCGGTCCAGGTGCTGAAATAGGTTGGTGGCAGGAACTGCACATCTTCGGCCAGCAGATCGTGGATCAGCGCCTCATCGCCCTTGGCGACAACCTCTTGCAGTCGTTCAATTGTCGGGTGCATGTCCTGTCCTCCTGCGCAGAAGTTCACCGATCATGACCGGGCGCGCAAGGACGACGTTGCGGGAAGAAGCGCGCTGAGATAGGCAGGCCCGCATGAGCGAAACCTATGCCCCCCCACAAACCGCGCTGGACGTGCTGCACGAAGATGCGCAGCTGATTGTGGTGAACAAACCGTCGGGTCTGCTTTCCGTGCCGGGGCGGGGCGATCATCTGGCTGATTGCCTTCTGACACGCGTGCAGGCGGCTTTCCCTCAGGCGTTGCTTGTGCATCGACTGGACCGGGACACATCAGGTGTCATGGTTTTTGCCCAAACACCCCATGCGCAACGGCATCTGAGTATGCAGTTCGAAAAGCGGCAGACCCGGAAAACCTATATTGCCCGTGTCTGGGGGCGGATGGAGCCAAAGACCGGCACGGTTGACCTGCCGTTGATCGTGGACTGGCCCAACCGACCCAGACAAATGGTGTGTCATGATACGGGCAAACCTGCGGTCACCGATTGGCGCGTTGTGAAACATGAGGGCGAGACCTCTCGCGTGCGTATGTTTCCTAAAACCGGGCGGTCTCATCAGCTGCGCGTTCATATGCAGGCATTGGGTCACCCGATCCTGGGCGATCCGTTCTATGCAACAGGTGCGGCGAGGGAGTTTCCCAGATTGATGCTGCATTCCGAAGAATTGCGCCTGAAGCATCCCGAGGGCGGGCATTCGATGAAGTTTCGCGCCCTGCCCGATTTCTGATCTCAGGCAATTCTGGCCCACAGCATCTTCAGGTTGCCCAGCGAAATGCGTCTTGTTCGTTTCGTCGAAACCGATTGGCGGCGATGGCGCTCCTGCGCGATCTCACGTTCAATCTCGAAGGCACGCAGTGTGTGGTCCTGTGACCATTGGCCAAGTTTCAGTGTCATCATGACGTGGTTGTCGAGGTGCGGCATTTCTTGGCTCCTTGTGTGATATCCCCCCATAATCGCGCGTCACTGCTGACAGCATGTTGTCAGTGGGGTGTGCTAGGGTGTCAGCAGAGTGTCAGGAGAATGCGATGCGCCGTTCGACCCGTTTGTTTGAAATCATCCAGATCTTGCGGGCCGCAAGTGCGCCGGTCACGGCAGAAGCACTGGCCACCCGGCTAGAGGTGTCCAGCCGCACTGTCTATCGTGACATTGCCGAATTGCAGGCCCAGCGAACACCTATCGAAGGTGAGGCCGGTGTCGGTTACATGATGCGGCGCGGTTACGATCTGCCGCCTCTGAATTTCGACGCGGAAGAGGTTGAAGCCCTGTGGGTTGGCCTGTCTCTTCTGGCGCGCACCGGCGACAGCCACCTGCAGCGCGCCGCCAGTCGGATCTGTCAGAAGATCGATGCGCTGCATAGCCCGACTGATTGGTTGCAGGTTTCACCCTGGGGGGCTCCGGCGGATGATCCCGAGAAGGGGTGTGTTTCTGTTTCGCATTACCGCGAAGCTATTCGGGCAGAACGGAAAATCCGCATCACTTACGTAGATGGTGAAGGCGAACAAACCATCCGCGTGGTGCGCCCACTGGCGCTGATCTATCACGTCGAATGTTCGTTGCTGGCAGGGTGGTGCGAGATGCGAAACGGCTTTCGCCATTTCAGAACCGATCGCATCTGGTCCAGTGAATACACTGACGAAGGATTTCTGGGGCAGGGTAAATCTTTGCGCGATCTCTGGCAGGAGCAACAGCACGCGGGCACCTTTGCGGAACCGGTATGAGTGGCCTTTGGCGGGTATTCGCCTATTTCACCGCATTGTTGCTTGAGCCTGTGAGCAAGCGCAGTGATATACTGGGTGAAATGGATCAAGCCCGAAGAACGGGTACCGGAGCAGAAGGTGATATCATGACGATTTCAAAGTTTTTCCTGGCGACAGGCTTGTGTTCAATCATGGCCGTGACGGCCTGTACCGATCCGGGCACCCTGACCGTGCAGAACGACCCCAATAAAAATACCAAGCAGGGTGCGGTTCTGGGGGGGCTTATCGGTGCGGGTGTCGGCGCGATCGCCAATAATTCGAACCCGGGTCTTGGGGCGCTGGCTGGTGCCGCCATTGGTGCCACAGGTGGCGGTCTGATCGGCAACCAGTTGGACAAGCAGGCTGCGGAATTGCGTCAGCAACTGGCAAATGACGGGATTACTATCGTCAATGCGGGTGACCGGCTGATCGTGACTGTTCCGAATGACATTACGTTTGACACGGACAGCTCGACCGTGCGCCCGGCGCTGCGGGCGGATCTGGTAAAAGTGGGCCAAAACCTTGTCAACTATCCCAACTCGAACGTGCAGATCATCGGTCATACCGACAGCGATGGTGACGCGTCTTATAATCAGGGTTTGTCCGAGCGTCGCGCAAACGCGGTCGCGGATATCCTGCAAGCCAATGGTGTCAGCTACAGCCGTATCAGAACCTACGGTCAGGGTGAAAACAACCCGGTCGCGTCCAACCTGACGCCGCAAGGAAAAGCGCAAAACCGTCGGGTTGAGATTGTTGTGGTCCCCAGCGGAAACGCGTGATCCTGAAACGCAGGCCCGTTCGGGCCCGGCCCTTGTTGCGCAATGACTGTGCGTCAATGGGGGTTTGGTCAGGGCCAATCTCGGTCTAACTATTGGGAAACACTGAAACGGAGTTGTCCCTGATGTCTCAACCGACCCTGCTTGGCCTGTCCGGCTCCCTGCGCAAGGGCGCGACGAACCGCAAACTGCTGCGCGAAGCGGCCCGGTTGTTCGACCCTGTCAGCTATACCGAAGCAGACCTGAACCTGCCGCTTTATGATGGCGATCTGGAGGATGCCGAAGGGATACCGGCATCTGTTCAGATGCTGGCCGACCAGATCGGGCAGGCGGATGCGGTGATCATCTCGACGCCCGAGTACAACAAAGGGCCTTCGGGAGTTCTGAAAAACGCACTGGACTGGGTCAGCCGGACGAAAGGCAATCCATGGGCGGGCAAGCCGGTTGCCGTGATGTCGGCCGCGGGTGGCCGCGCGGGTGGGGAAAGGGCACAGATGATCCTGCGCGCCTGCATGGTACCCTTTCAGCCCCGCATCTTGCAGGGTCCGGAAATCCACCTCGCCGACAGTTCGAATGAGTTCGACGATCAGGGAAGGTTGTTGTCCGAGCGATATGAAAATTCACTGCACATGCTGATGCAGAAACTCAGGGCCGAGGCCGGTTTCTGAGCTTGGACTGCCCATATGTTGGAACAGCGTCAAAGCGATATTCTTGACCCGGCCCGTGCCGCGTCGTTTCAGGTTGCGTTGGGCTCTGAGCCAACTATTGCCAAAGGCTCAACTCTGCCGCCATTCTTCCATCAGCTCTATTTCTGGGCGCCGCAACCACCTGCCGCGCTGGGGCGGGATGGGCATCCCAAGGTGGGTGGCCTGATCCCGGATATGGGATTGCCCCGCAGAATGTGGGCCGGTGGGCAATTGGAATTTCATGCACCGCTGATCGCGGGTGTCCCTGCTGACAGGACATCGGTTCTTGAAAACCAAAGCGCAAAAGCGGGGCGGTCCGGCCCGTTGGGTTTTGTCACGTTGCGGCACGAGATACGGCAAGGCGGCCAACTTTGTCTGACAGAATGGCAGGATCTTGTTTATCGTGAAGACCCCGCACCGGGTGTGATGGCTCCGGCGCCGCCCCAATCGCGCACGGATGAAACGGATATCCGCGCGGTCGAGTTTAATTCCACCCTGCTGTTTCGCTATTCGGCGCTGACCTTCAACGGCCATCGCATTCACTACGATCTGGACTATGCGCGTGATGTGGAAGGATATGCAGGGCTGGTTGTGCACGGGCCACTTCTGGCGCAGCTTCTGATGCTGTTTGCAGTTGATCTTGGCGGACCACTCAAGTCGTTTTCTTTCCGTGCGACCTCACCGTTGATGCATTTCGAGACTGCCCAGCTGTGCCGGAACGGTCAGGACATGTGGGTGCGCGGCCCGGACGGGCGGCAATGCATGAAGGCTGTGGCCCTATTACAGTGAGACTTCGGGGCGGAAGTCATCGGGGATCGAATCCCGGTCCTCCAGCATCAGATCGGCCATAACCTCGGCAACTTTCGGAGCCATGCCAAAGCCGATCTTGAAGCCGCCATTGGCGATGAACTGGCCCTGGTGCAATGGATGCAGGCCCAACATCGGGGCGCGGCTTTTGCTGCGGGGACGCACCCCGGCCCAACGTTCGATCACCTCGGCCCCGTGCAAAAGCGGCAGCGCGCGCGTGGCGCGGTCTATGACATCGTCCAAAGCACTGTCTGTGCTGGTCGGGTCGTCATAATCCCGTTCAGACGTTGATCCGATTGCAAGCGTTCCGTCCGCATGTGGCACGATATGGACCGCATCTGCGAATAGCTGTGGCATCTCTCCTGCATCAAAGCGCAACAGGGCGGCCTGGCCTTTGACACCGTTTCCGACGGTTTTTCCGTAGGCGTCGTTCAGTTCCAGTAATCCTGCTAGGCCCGTGGCGTGGACAACCTGTCCTTTATCATCAGCGTTACTGACAACGTGAACGCCCATCACCTCAAGGGCTGCAACCAGAGCGGCGCAGGCCCGCCGGGGATGCATGCGCGCTGTCAGTGTATCGCGGATGACAAAGCCGGTGGGGCTGGGCGGGCACCACGATCCGGCCTGCGATGTGCTGATCACCCGCCACTCTGCCAGCCCCTGCCAAAGTTGATCGGCTGAACCTTCGCGTTGCCGGGCCAGATCAAGGCTGCGGGTGTCAGGAATGGGTTGAAGACGGCCCAGACGGCCATAGCCGGGGGAAACGCCGCCGGTACCCTCGACCTGCTGCCAAAAGGGTTCGGCCATGATCAGGCTGTCGAATTGAAAAGCTTTCTTGGCATTCCAGTTTTCGGGCACATGCGGGGCCAAGGCCCCCACCAGACCGCCACTGGACCCGGAGCCCGGCCCAAAAGGGTCGACGACCTGTACCTTCGCGCCCCGCCGGGCGCAGGCCCAAGCGATGGACAGGCCGAAAATTCCCGCCCCGCGAACCGTCACATCGACCATTGCCAATTCCCTTTTCCTTGTTCAGTGTCGCGCCGCTTAGCTACAGGATTCCCCGATGGCAGACCAGCATGCCGAATTGACGTGGACCGAGGATCAGATACCGGTCTCGGACCGTTTCGACGATCCCTATTACTCTTTGCAGAACGGGCTGGAAGAGACGCGCCATGTGTTTCTGGCAGGCAATGGTCTGCCAGAACGCTTTGCGCCGGGGTTTCATATTGCCGAGTTGGGCTTTGGCACCGGTCTGAACCTGCTGACGGTTTGGTCCGAATGGGAGAGATCCGGCCAAACAGGGCCACTTCGGTTCACCAGTTTCGAAGCCTTTCCCATGGCCACGGATGATATGCGTCGCGCGCTTGAGGCCTTCCCCGAGTTACACCCGTGGAGCAACCGGTTTCTGGCCCATTGGACAGGTCACGCGTGCAATCTTGAAACCCTTCAATGCGACGTGATCATCGGCGATGCGCGCAACAGCCTGCCGCAATGGGCAGGCATGGCCAACGCCTGGTTCCTAGACGGGTTCTCTCCTGCCAAGAACCCTGAATTGTGGGGGGCAGAGCTGATGCAGCAAGTGGCGGCGCACACCGCCACCGATGGCACGGCAGCCACATATACGGCCGCCGGGTTTGTTCGACGCGGGCTTCAGGATGCCGGTTTCACCGTCACCCGTACATCCGGCTATGGCCGCAAGCGGCACATGACGCGGGCGCTCAAGGCATGACGCAGAAAAACAATGCAGGTGCGGGTATCGCGCTGATGGTGGGCGCGACGATTGTCTTTGCCTTGCAGGACGGCATCTCACGCCATTTGGCCGGAACCTATAACACCTACATGGTGGTGATGATCCGCTATTGGTTCTTCGCGGCCTTTGTCATTGCACTGGCGGCGCGATCCTCAGGCGGGTTAAGGGCAGCCATGCAGACGAACCAGATGGGGTTGCAAATATTGCGGGGCCTGCTGCTGGCCACCGAGATCTGCGTCGCCGTGTTCGGTTTCACAGTGCTCGGTCTGATCGACAGTATGGCCGTTTTCATATGCTATCCCCTGCTTGTCGCCGCGCTGAGCGGTCCGGTTCTGGGTGAAAAGGTTGGATGGCGGCGCTGGGTTGCAATCGGCGTTGGTTGCATTGGTGTTCTGATCATTCTGCAGCCGGGCGTTGGTGTTTTTGATCCTTGGGCCGTCATACCGCTGATCTCGGCGTTTTTGTTTGCGATTTACGGCCTGCTGACGCGCTACGTCGCACGTCAGGACAGCACGGCCACCAGCTTTTTCTGGACCGGCGTTGTTGGTGCCATCGCCATGACCCTTTTTGGAATGTGGTTCTGGGAGCCAATGGCCCGCAGCGACTGGCTGTGGATGGCGTTGCTGTGCGTCAGCGGGGCAACGGGGCACTGGCTGCTGATCAAATGTTATGAGATGGCCGAAGCCAGCGCCGTCCAACCCTTCGCCTATTTCCACCTTGTCTGGAGCGCGATTCTGGGGATTTCGATCTTTGGTGAAAAACTGCGCCCCGAAGTTGTCACGGGCGCAGCGATTGTTGTGGCCGCAGGTCTGTTTACCTTATGGCGCGAACGCCGCCAGCGATGATCCGATCAGTTCCTGCGAAAACGGAACCGGCAGGGCGGGCTGCCCCAGACGGGCGCGGTAGACCGGCAGGCTTTCGGTCACGCGCATCACATAATTGCGCGTCTCATTGAACGGAATGGTCTCAATCCAGTCTACGATATCCACCTCACCGGTGCGCGGATCACCATAGCGTTCCATCCACGAGATCGGGCGCTTTGGACCGGCATTGTATCCAGCCGCCATCATGACGACATTCCCGTTGAACTCGGTTGCAAGGCCCGAAAGATAGTTGGCGCCAAGCTTGGCATTGTATTGCCAGTCCGACGTCAACCGACCGGTCTGATGGCCGCTGAGTATCCCCAGTTCTCCAGCCACCAGCTTGGCTGTTGCAGGCATCACTTGCATCAGGCCGCGCGCCCCCGCGCCGCTGACGACAACCGGATCAAATTCGCTTTCGCGCCGCGCGATGGCCAGCGTCATTTCCTTGGCCATTGGCAGGCGCATGTCGGCCACCGGATGAACCGGGTAATAGGCCGCAGGCAAAACAGTGCCCGTGGTCGCTGCCCGCTTGGCGATCATCACGGCCAGATGCGGCTGTTTCAGCTCAATCGCAAGGTCGCCCAACTGATTGGCCTGCACAGGGTCAAGACCTTCGACAAGATGGGTCAGGAACCTCTCGGACAAGTTGTCTTCGCCGGCCTTGAGCAACAGCAGCCCGGCTTCCAGAACGCTGGAATCGGCGAACTCAGCCTGACGCCAATGCGGGGCGCGACGCGGATTGGCCAGTTCCTTGTCAAATGGTCGTCCGATCCGTTCCGCCGCCAGCAAACCATAAAAAGAGGTCTGATGATCCGCGCCCATGGCGTAGGCCTCATAGGCTTTGTCTGCGTCCCCAAGCTCGGCGTAAGCCCGCCCCAGCCAATAGCCGCCGCGCCCTTTCGAGATTGGCGATTGCACGGCATCCGAAAAATTCTGGAAGTGTCGCACGGCTGTGGCGGGGTCATTCAGTTTGCGCAGGGCCAGAAACCCGGCCAGCCACTCCAGATCCGCATAGGAATATCCCATTTCGGGGGTCATATGGTGCTTGGCCGCTACGTCATAAGCACGCGCCGCCCGCCCCGATCGCATCTCGAGCCGGGCCAGACGGCGGCGACCCTCGGCCCATCTGTCAGGCTCGCCCAGGGCTTCCGGTCCGCTTGACCGTGCCAGCATCAGGTCGACGGCGCTGTCATCCAGTTCTTTCTTGTCCCGCCAGACAAAACGGTCGAATGCCAGCCCCGGCGTATCTGCCAGCGACTTCGGCACCGCCGCCACCTTGCCGTCAACGCCTGGCTGGCGTTTCTGCAATGCGATCCGCGCTTCGGCCAACTTGCGCTCGTCGGTGCTGACCAAGGGCAGCATCTGTTCTGCGCTGACCAAATGGCCATCCCACAGCATCCGGTCCAGCCGCGCGGCATGGTGCGGCTTCAGCAGTCTGGCAAAGTTCTCCAGATAGTCCTTTTGCAACCCCGACCCCATCGGCATGGTGCGCCAGGCTGTCACGATATCGGCCTCCGCCTCGCCAATGCGCCCTTTGGCCTTAAGGGCCACCGCATAGTTCAGCGCGCCTTCAGCAGTCTGAGGGGGCAAGCCAGCGTAAAACTTCAGAACCCTGTCCGGATCGGCCCCGGTAAAGATTGGCTCACTCTTGCGGCGCAGCCAGTCCAGCCCGGGCCAGTCCGGGCGGCGTTCGAGAAACACCAGCACATCGCCCGAGCTGCCAAATCCCTCACGTAACCAGTGCCAGACGATGACATCGCGCGAGACCGAGCCACGCTGGCCCGATACGCGCAGCGCCGCATTCCAGTCGCCCTTGCGCATTTCATACAGCCCAGCGCGCAAATCACCGGCCGCATCCGCGCGTGCGGCTTGCGGTGTCGTCACTGCGTATAGAATCACTCCAGTCAACAGTGCCAGAAAGCGTGTCATCCCTTGCATTTCCCAACCAACCGAGGATAGAGCCTGTGAGGATAAACCCTGCGCCGCCGGGATCAACTCACAAAGCTGGAAACGTGAGTGACCAAGGCGCAAAAACCGCAATATGCACCTTAAGGAGCGTGTCATGTTCAAAGGCTCGATGCCAGCCCTCGTCACTCCGTTCAACAACGGCGAGTTGGACCTGAAGACGCTTAAACATCTGGTCGAATGGCAGATCTCCGAAGGCTCGACCGGGCTGGTGCCTGTTGGAACCACCGGCGAAAGCCCGACGCTCAGCCACGACGAACACGAAACGGTCATCGCAGAAGTGGTCAAAACGGCTGCTGGCCGTGTTCCGGTTATTGCCGGTGCCGGGTCGAACAACACGGTCGAAGCCGTCCGGTTCGTTCAGTTCGCCGAAAAAGTTGGTGCCGATGCGGCGCTGGTTGTCACGCCTTACTACAACAAACCGACTCAACGCGGCCTGATCGCGCATTTCCAAGCCCTGCACGAGGCTGCGGATATTCCGATCATCATCTACAACATTCCCGGGCGATCGGTCATCGACATGACCCCGGCCACCATGGGCGAACTGGCCCGGTTGCCGCGTATTGTCGGTGTCAAGGATGCGACGGGCGATCTGGCGCGCGTCAGCCAGCAGCGCGCGATCTGTGGCAAGGACTTCTGCCAGCTATCCGGTGAAGACGCCACTGCACTGGGTTTTAACGCCCATGGCGGTGTCGGATGCATTTCAGTCACCGCAAACGTGGCTCCCAGGCTATGCGCCGAATTCCAGCAGGCCACATTGTCGGGCGATTATGCAAAGGCACTGGAATACCAGGACAAGCTGATGCCGCTGCACGAAGCGATCTTTATAGAACCCGGGTTGGTCGGCGCCAAATACGCGCTCAGCAAACTGGGCCTTTGCAGCACCGAAGTCCGCTCACCTCTGACTGAGCTGGAAGACAACACAAAAGCCGCGATTGATGCGGCAATGGCACACGCGGGCCTCATCTAACCCGGCCTTCAGAAACCGGAAAAGGCGGCCTCGACTACCGAGTGCCGCCTTTTTGGTTTTCAGGATCCAAACTTCATCTGGCCAAAAATGTCCCGGGGGAGCTGCGGCTTGCCGCGGCGGGGGCAGAGCCCCCTCAGCGTTTGCCGTAATAAAGCCCTACGACATGTTCAGCCTGCGCAAAGAACAACCAGCGCGAGGTCGCGATGCCTGCCAGATGCGATGCCACTGCCAGCAGGGCCAGGAAATGGTTGAATGGCAGGACCAGAAACAGAACCGGCAGGACAAAGGCCAATACAAACGAGATCACCCTTAGCTTATCGGCATGTTTGCGCCCGACCACATGAACAAACTCACGCAGCAGATAGTTGGTACCGGTATGCGGTGGCTCGAACGCTCTGACGGTACCCCGGTTACCCAAACCTGTGGCTGTGCCCAGATTCGTTCCGGATGCTTCCAGCGCTTTGTCGCCTTTCTTCCAATACAGGATTTGAACCAACGCGGCGATCAGCAGAAGCGGAATGGCAACCCGTGTCTGGCCAGCCAGCAACGCACCACCTGCCAGGCTGAAGCTCAGGAACATGGCGGGGGTCAGGTTCATATTCCAGCGCGGGATGGTCTTGAGTTGCGTGTAGATCATCGAAGTCGTGAACACGGTCGCCAGTGACATCAACGCTCCGATCCAACCCAGCAGGCTCCATTGCCGATCCAGAAACACCACGCCAATCGCGTAAAGCCCCATGACGACCAGGGCGAGCACGGCACACCAGCCCTCACGGCTGAGCCAGCTCGTTTTCCATTGAGTAAAAGCCTTCCAGGCCCGTTCCGGGTGGCCGAGATGGAAGGTCGAGGCCATCAGCCCTCCGACGGCCAGACCGTAAGCAATGGCGAAGAACACAAAGGCCACCCAACCCGAGACAGCCGGAAGGCCAAGACCAAGAAAGAAGAGCAGGCCGAAGCCCAGACCGGACAGGGTGGTAAAGAGGATGACGGAGGGTGCAGGATGCATCAGAGTTTCTCCAACGTCTTGTCGAGCCAGCCGAGGAAGCCCTTGGGCTCTTCAGCGACAGGTGCCAACAGGGGGGCCAGGATGTCGATCTGATCTTCCACCGTGTCTTTCGGGCGCGGCGGCAGATATTTATTGACGGGTTTGGTGCCCATTTCGGGCATCAGGTCCATTCCGCCGCGGTCCGCAACAAGCTTGCTGACGTCGCTGTCCGGATCGCCCAGATCGCCAAAGTGCCGCGCGCCCGCCGGACAGGTTCGGACACAGGAGGGAATCCGGTCCACCTCGGGCAGGTTCTCATTATAGATCCGGTCGACGCAGAGTGTGCATTTCTTCATCACCCCCTCGGCCTTGTCCAGTTCACGCGCGCCATAGGGGCAGGACCAGGCACACAGGCCGCACCCGATACAGTCGCTTTCATTAACCAGCACGATGCCATCTTCGACCCGCTTGTAGCTGGCCCCGGTCGGGCACACGGTAACACAGGGCGCATCTTCGCAATGCAGGCAGGATTTAGGGAAATGGATCAGTTGCGCGTGCCCTTCCGCCGGTTGCACCTCGTAGGAATGCACGCGGTTCAGGAAAGTGCCCGAAGGATTGGCGCCATAGGCATCCTGATCGGACAGCGGCGCGCCATAATTTTCCGTGTTCCAGCCTTTGCAGGAAATCACGCAGGCATGGCAACCAACGCAGGTGTCCAGGTCGATCACCAGACCCATCTTGCGCTCGGTGGAGTTCGGTAGCTGGGTCATGTCAGGATACCTGTGCTGTTGAGGACGGGTGAGGGGGCCAGCCCCCTCTTGAGCCTGCGGCTCAATTCACCCCCGGGATATTTGTGGCCAGATGAAGTGCGGATCCGGGTCATTTGCCCACCTTCCACGCCAAATTCGCAGGGCCGGTTCCTACCGGTGATTTGATCGGGTCAAAATGAGGCTGGCTTTGGGCATCGGCGGGCGCGTCGGCCTTTTCGATTTTCACCTTCAGGTCAAACCATGCGGCCTGACCAGTAATGGGGTCGGAATTGGCCCAACGTAGCCCGTCGCCTTTTGGCGGCAGCAATTCGTGGATCAGGTGGTTGAGCAGGAAACCCTTGGTGGCCTCGGGCGCGTCCTCTTGCAGGGCCCAGGCGCCTTTGCGTTTGCCGATGGCGTTCCATGTCCAGACGGTGTTGTCGTTCAGCGCGGCCATTTCCATCACAGGGACCGTAATCTCACCATGAGGGGATGTGATTTTGGCCCAATCTCCGTCGTTCAGGCCGTGCTTGCGCATCAGCCTGGTCGGAACATAGAGCGGGTTTCGCCCGTGCAACTGCCGCAGCCAGGCGTTTTGCGTGCCCCAGCTGTGATACATCGCCATCGGGCGCTGGGTCAGCGCGTTGACCGTGAAGCCGTCGTTGCCGTGCTGATCGGTTTCGTACCAGATCGGAAGCGGGTCCATCGTGTCTTTGATCCGCTGGCGCAAATGATCAGGCGGCTGTCGGTCGCCATGGCCTTCGGCTGCCAGCCGAAACTTGCGCATCGGTTCGGAGTAGAGTTGGAATAGGTATGGCTGCGGGCTGTCATAGAGCCCCATGCCCACGGCCCATTCCTGATAGGCTGCATTCCACGGTTTGTAGTAATCCGCGCCTTGCGGGATATGCGCCACGTAGAAGCCGCCGTTTTCGATATAGTGGTTCAACTGATCCGGGTTGACCTCTCCGCGCCCTTCCTTGTCGGCGTTTTCACCGCGGAATCCGGCCAGCGGGCCAATACCCGGCTTGCGTTCGTGATTGACGATGTAGTCGGCGTAATCGACCCATTTTGCGCTGCCGTCTTCATGGGTGAAACCCGGAAGTTTCATGCGGTTAGCGAGATCGATCAATACTGACTGAAATCCGCGCACGTCGCGGTCCGGTTCGATCACAGGCCAGCGGATTGCGTCAGCGGCCGCATCCGCCTCGCAAATCGGGCGATCCAGCAGCGAAATACAGTCGTGGCGTTCGAGGTAGGTCGTGTCCGGAAGGATGAGGTCCGCGTAGGCCACCATCTCGGAAGAATAGGCGTCCGAATAGATGATGCGCGGGATCACGTAATCGCCGTTTTCATCTTTGTCCGTCAGCATCTCGATGACACCCTTGGTGTTCATGGTCGAGTTCCACGACATGTTGGCCATGTACATGAACAGCGTATCGATCTTATACGGGTCGCCCGCATGTGCGTTCGAGATCACCATATGCATCAGCCCGTGACTGGACATCGGGTTTTCCCAGGTGAACGCCTTGTCGATCCGCGCGGGGCTGCCATCTTCCTTCAGTGCAAGGTGTTCCGGGCCGCGGACAAACCCCAGATGCGGGCCATCCAGCGGAGAATTGGGCGTCACCTTGCAATGCGGTGTCGGGTGCGCCTCGACCGGTTTGGGGTAGGGGGGCTTGAAGCGGAAGCCGCCGGGAACCTCGACCGTGCCAAGGATGATCTGCAGCACATGCAGCGCGCGGCAGGTCTGGAAACCATTGGCATGAGCCGAAACGCCGCGCATCGAGTGCATCGCGACAGGGCGGCCAATCATCTTGGTGTGTTTCTCGCCCCGGAAATCGGTCCATTCGTGATCGAGCTCAAACGCCTCGTCAAAGGCGACACGCGCCAGTTCCGCTGCAATCGCGCGAATGCGATTGGCGGGGATACCGCATTTTTCGGCAACAGCTTCGGGCGCGTGTTCCTCGGACAGGTATTTTTCTGCCATCAAGTGAAACACAGGGCGATGAACGACACCGTCGTTTTCGTAGACCGCCGACAAATCCGGGCGAACGCCAGGCGTGTCGAAGGCCGTCAGCTTGCCTGTATTCCGGTCGATGACCAGGGGCTTTCCGTCATCGTCGCGCAGGAACAGGCCGTTTCCGGCGCCTTCGGACGCGTCCACCAAAACCGGGGCGTTGGTGTAGCGGCTGAGATAGTCGAGATCGATCTTTCCGGCTTTCATCAGCACATGGATCAATGACAGGATGAACAGTCCGTCAGTTCCCGGTGTGATGCCGACCCAATCATCAGCGACAGCGTTGTATCCGCTGCGGATAGGGTTGACGCCAATAACACGTGCACCGCGCGCCTTGATCTTGCCAATACCCATTTTGATCGGGTTGGAGTCGTGGTCTTCGGCCACGCCAAACAACATGAACAGTTTGGTGTGGTCCCAATCAGGCTGGCCGAATTCCCAGAATGCGCCGCCCATCGTATAAATGCCGCCCGCAGCCATATTGACCGAACAAAAGCCGCCATGCGCCGCATAGTTGCAGGTTCCGAAGTTTTGCGCCCAGAAGCTGGTGAAGCTCTGGCTTTGGTCCCGGCCGGTGAAAAAGGCCAGCTTTTCCGGGTTGTCTTTACGGATCGGCTCCAGCCAGCTGACAGCCAGTTCCAGCGCTTCGTCCCAGCTGATCTCCTCAAATTCGCCCGAGCCACGCGGGCCGACCCGTTTCAGTGGCTTGCGCAGGCGCGAGGGGGCATTGACCTGCATGATCCCGGCAGACCCCTTGGCACACAGGACTCCCTTGTTCACCGGGTGGTCGCGATTGCCTTCGATATAAGCAACCTTGCCGTCTTTCATGTGAACGTTGATGCCGCATCGACAGGCGCACATGTAGCAGGTGGTCCTGCGGATTTCGTCCGAGACTTTCGGTGACGTATCAAGGATCGGCTGCTGATGGGTCATTTGCGGGTCCAGTTGGTTATGTCAGGAGGATTTTGTCAGTTTCCTCGGTATTTTAGAACATCGTTCCGGGAGCGGTGCGAAAATTAAGTGTTACAGTCCATTTGCCTGTAGCGCGGTCACGGCGATCATCTGGGTCACATCCTCGGCGCTGCATCCGCGGGACAGATCGTTGGCGGGTTTGGCCAGCCCCTGTAAGACCGGTCCGATGGCGGTGTAGCCCCCCAGTCTTTGGGTGATTTTGTAGCCGATATTGCCAGCATCAAGGTTGGGAAAGATCATCACGTTGGCCTGCCCGGCGACAGACGAACCCGGTGATTTACGCTCACCAACCGAAGGTACAAAGGCGGCGTCGAATTGCAGTTCACCGTCGACGTTCAGATCTGGCGCGGCCTGGCGTAGCGACTCAGTGGCCTCGATCACCTTGTCCACATCGGGATGCTTGGCGCTGCCCTTGGTGGAAAAGCTGAGCATCGCGATCTTTGGATCGACCTGCAGCAGCGTCCGGGCCGATGTGGCGGACGCGATGGCGATCTTGCTCAGCTCGCCCGCGGTCGGATTGATGACCAGCCCGCAATCGGAATACAGCATCGCCCGCGCCCCGGGCTGAGCGTTTTCCGGCGGGTACATCAGGAAGAAAGACGACACCATTCCTGCATCGGGGGCCATGCCAATCACCTGGATCGCCGCACGGACGATTTCGCCGGTCGTGTGAACGGCCCCGCCTACAGTGCCGGTGGCGCGTCCGCTGCGCACCAGCATGGCGGCATAGACGGGGGGTGTTTCAACGGCAGCACGGGCCTTGGCCCGATCGACGCCTTTATGCTGGCGAAGTTCGAAAAAGGTCTGGGCAAATTCTTCGGTCAGGTCCGAAGTCTTGGGGTCATGGATCTCAATGCCCTGAGAGGCCGCAGCCCCCTGATCGTTCAGGGCTGCTTCGACCTCGGCGTGCGGGCCAACCAGAATGATATCGGCCAGATTGGCCCTCTGCGCGTTGATGGCCCCTTTTGTGATGCGGGGGTCGTTGCCTTCGCTGAGGGCGATTATGGGACGGGTGGCCGGAGCGTTTTGCCG
>NZ_JBQERO010000013.1:0-112634 GCF_056535125.1 Ruegeria sp. O4
GAACCGGCATCTCCCACCCGGCAAAATCAACCATCTTGCCGCCCAACTCAACGTGAAGCCCAAAAAGCGGCGTGCGTCTAATCTCGGTCATTGATCCAACCTTTCACTCAACGGGACTGGTCGCGAACAACCATGACGGTGCAATGCGCGTTGCGCACGACACGGGCCAGGTTCGGACCGATTTCATAATTCGGAAAATCACCCTTGGTCGAGGCCATGACGATCAGGTCAAAGCCGTCCTTGTAGGCGCGCTTGAGGATTTCACGGTAAACGCTGCCTTCTTCAATATGGACAGGCACGTCCGATGCGTTGCCATGATCCAGAATGGCCTGAACCGCATTTCGCACGTGATCTTTGGCGCCGGCGCCGTAGTTGGCGGGCAGGTTCGGCAGCTGGATGATCTCGGGGATAACGGCAACCGCATGCAGCTCAGCCCCGTAGAATTTCGCCTGTTCCAAGGCAACTGGCAGGGCATTTTTCCACGAACGGTCGTCGGTGTGATCAATGGGCAGCAGGATTTTCGTGGCCATCACGTCTCTCCTCGAGATATGGAATTCTGTTTCAAAGGCGGGGGGCCGGAATGGCCCCCCGGTTTCAAGTCAGACCAAGCTTATTCGGCAGGCGCGCCGCCCGGCTCTTCGGACTTGCCGCCCGAGGCGAAGAACTCTTTCGTCAGCTTGAAGACGATCGGGCTCAGCAGGGCCAGGGCGATCAGGTTCGGAATGGCCATCATGGCGTTCAGCGTGTCGGCCAGCAGCCAGACAAAGCCCAGATCCGCGGTTGCACCGAAGTAGATCGCGATGATCCACAGGATGCGGTAGGGAAGCAGGGATTTCACGCCCAGCAGGAATTCGACGCATTTCTCGCCATAGAAGGACCAGCCGAGGATGGTGGTAAAGGCAAAGATCGACAGAGCGATGGCGATGATCGACCCGCCGATACCCGGCAGAGTGGTCTCGAACGCCAGCGAGGTCAGCGCCGCACCGGATTCTCCCGACGTCCACGCACCTGACGAGATGATCGCCAAACCGGTGATCGAACAGACGATGATCGTGTCGATGAACGTTCCCAGCATCGCGATCAGGCCCTGGTTGACCGGGCCTTTGGTCTCGGCTGCCGCGTGCGCGATCGGAGCGGAACCCAGACCCGCTTCGTTCGAGAAAACACCGCGCGCCACACCAAAGCGGATGGCGGCCCAGACGGCTGCACCTGCGAAACCACCTTCGGCGGCTGATGGGGTGAAGGCGTAGGTGAAGACCAGCGACAGCGCATGACCGATGTTGCCGATGTTGATGATCAGGACCAGCAGTCCGGCAACGATATAGGCAATCGCCATGAACGGAACCAGTTTACCGGCGACCGCACCGATACGGGTGATACCACCCAGAATAACAGCGGCGGTCAGAACCATCAGAGCGACACCGGTGACCGAGGTGTTTACTCCGAAATTCGATTCCAGAACCTGTGCAACACCATTGGCCTGCACGCCGTTACCAATGCCAAAGGCCGCAACTGCGCCAAACAGGGCAAAGGCAACACCCAGCCACGCCCATTTCGCGCCCAGACCGTTCTTGATGTAGTACATCGGGCCGCCGACGAAGTTGCCCAGCTCGTCCTTTTCGCGGTATTTCACCGCGCAGACAGCCTCGGCATATTTGGTGGCCATGCCCACCAGGGCGGTCATCCACATCCAGAACAATGCGCCCGGACCGCCCAGGAAGACAGCAGTGGCAACACCGGCGATGTTCCCCGTACCGATGGTGGCCGACAGCGAAGTCATCAACGCGTTGAACGGGCTGATCTGCCCTTCGCCCTGACCTTCACGGCCTTTGAACAGCAGGCTGAAGCCCGTGCCAATGCGCAGGATCGGCATGAACTTCAGTCCGACCTGCAGGAAGAAGCCGACGCCAAGGATGAGAACCAGCATCAGCGGCCCCCACACGACGCCATTGATGGCCCCTACGATTGAATTTAACGCTTCCATGGATTCCCTCCCATTTGCGTTTGGTTTATGCCCCTTTGGCGATAGCCCGCTGGCGGGCCTGCCTGAGAGCTGCGAAATCTTCGTCCGCATGGAACGACGACCGGGTCAGCGGGGTTGCTGACACGTGCAAAAAGCCCTTGGACCGGGCAATCTGTTCCAGCTGGGCGAACTCTTCCGGTGTCCAGAATCGGTCAATTGGATGGTGTTTCGGGGTTGGTTGCAGATATTGGCCAACGGTCAGGAAATCGACCTGCGCTGCACGCAGATCATCCATGACCTGACGCACATCCGCGAGTGTTTCTCCCAGGCCCACCATCAGGCCGGATTTGGTGAATAGTTCCGGATTGGCGCGCTTGGCATCATCCAGCAGCCGCAGCGACGTGTAATACCGCGCGCCAGGACGGACGGTCGGATATAGGTGCGGCACGGTTTCCAGATTGTGGTTGAACACGTCCGGTGCGGCGTCAAAGACTGCCTTGGCGGCGTCGCCCTTGCCCAGAAAATCGGGGGTCAGAACTTCGACCGTGGTGCCGGGGTTTTGGTGGCGTACCGCCCGAATGGTCTGGGCAATATGCTCGGCCCCGCCATCGGCCAGATCGTCGCGATCGACCGAGGTGATGACGACATGGCGCAGGCCCAGCTTCCTGACCGCCGCTGCAACGCGACCGGGTTCGAAAGCGTCCAGCGCGTCGGGGCGGCCAGTCGATACGTTGCAGAACGAACATCCGCGTGTGCAGACCTCGCCCATAATCATCATGGTTGCGTGGCGCTTGGACCAACACTCGCCGATATTGGGGCAGGCCGCCTCTTCGCAGACCGTCGCCAGATTGTGATCCCGCATCAGGCGCCGGGTTTCGTAATAGGCGGAGCTGTCGCCTTTTTTCTTGCGTATCCACTTGGGTTTGCGCGGAATGACGCTGTCGGCTTTTTTGGCTTTTTCCGGGTGACGTGGTCTAAGCTGGATGGTCATCTGGCTGGTCCCCGCTACGCGTGAATTGCCCGGCCCATGGCGTCAAGGCAGGCTTCTTTCACAGCCTCGCCCATCGCCGGGTGGGCATGGCAGGCGGCTGCGACCTCGGCGACGGTGATGCCCTTGGCCATGGCCAGAACCAGCTCGGCAATCAGATCTCCCCCATGCGCACCGCAAATATGCGCGCCCAAGATCTTGCCTTCGGAACTGGCCAGCACCTTGACGGCCCCGTCGGTCTCGCCGGTCGAGCGCGCCCGCGAATTGGCCATGAAGGCAAACTTCCCGACCACGTATTCAATGCCCGTTTCTTGCAAGGCTTCTTCGGTCAGCCCGACCGAGGCGACCTCGGGGTCGGTGTAAACCACGCCGGGCACGGTATTGTAGTCAACATGCCCCGCTTCGCCTGCCAGCATCTCGACACAGGCAACGCCATCCTCTTCGGCTTTGTGCGCCAGCATCGGCCCTGGAACGCAGTCGCCAATTGCATAGATGCCGGGAACAGCGGTACAGAATGTGTCATCCACCTGAATAAAGCCGCGCGGGTCGCAGGCTATCCCCAGTTCTTCCAGCCCCAACCCGCGCGTTACCGGTCGGCGTCCGACGGCGATCAGAACCTTGTCGGCCTCGATCACCTCTTCCTTGTCTTTGCCAACCCGATCCAGAGCAAGCGTCAATCCGGCCGCGGTCTTGTTGACGGATTTCAATGCCCGACCAAGCTGGAACTTCAGGCCGCGCTTGGCCAGCGCCCGCTGCGCCAGTTTTGCAATCTCGCCATCTATGCCGGGCAGCACACGGTCCAGATATTCGACGACGGTGACTTTCGCGCCCAGACGCGCCCAGACCTGACCAAGTTCCAGACCGATCACACCTGCGCCGACCACCACCAGATGATCCGGCACGCTTTCCATCGCAATCGCGCCGGTCGAACTCAGGACGTCCTGCTCATCAATCTCGATCCCCGGTAGCGAGGTAGGTTCCGACCCGGTCGCGATTAGAATTTTCTTTGCCTCATAAATGTCAGCGCCAACCTTGATCTGCCCGACTGAAGGGATGCTGGCCCAACCTTCGATCAGGTCAACGCCGTTCTTCTTGAACAGGAATGCGATGCCTTTGGTCAGGTCGCCCACGATCTTGTCCTTGCGCTCCATCATTGCGCCGACATTGATGCTGGCCCCCTCGACCGCAACACCGTGGGAGGAGAGATGTGCAAGCTCGGCATATTTGGCCGAGGAGGTCAGCAACGCTTTGGAGGGGATGCACCCCACGTTCAGACAGGTGCCGCCAAGAGCGCCGCGCCCTTCGACGCAGGCAACTTTCAGTCCCAGCTGAGCCGCGCGGATCGCGGCAACATAACCGCCCGGTCCGCCTCCGATGACAATCAGATCGTAGGTGTTCATTTCGCGCACTTTCAGTAGATCGGGTGGCTTGCGCAAAGCGCGCGAACCTTTTCGCGGGTTTCTTTTTCGATGGCCGCGTCGCCTTCGGGCGACTGCGCCAACGCGTCCAGAACATCGCCGATCAGATGGCCGATCTGTTTGAACTCTTCAGGGCCAAAACCCCGGCTGCACCCGGCGGCAGTGCCCAGACGGATGCCGCTGGTGATGGTGGGCTTCTGGGGATCGCCCGGAACGCTGTTCTTGTTACAGGTGAACCCGGCACGTTCCAGCGCGGCCTCGGCATCCTTGCCGGTCACACCGATCGGGCGCAGATCGACCAGCATCAGGTGGTTTTCGGTGCCACCCGAAACGATGTCACATCCGCGCGCCATCATGACATTGGCCAAAGCCGATGCACTGTCGACAACGCGCTGCATGTATTCTTTGAACTCCGGCTTCAGCGCCTCTCCGAATGCAACCGCCTTGCCGGCGATCACATGCATCAGCGGGCCACCTTGCAAGCCCGGGAATACGGCAGAGTTGATCTTTTTCGCCAGCGCTTCGTCATTGGTCAGAATGATCCCGCCCCGCGGGCCGCGCAGTGTCTTGTGGGTGGTTGAGGTGACGATATGCGCGTGCCCAATGGGCGAAGGGTGCAGGCCAGTTGCGACCAGACCCGCGATATGCGCCATGTCCGCCAGCAACCACGCACCAACTTCATCTGCGATCTCGCGGAAACGGACAAAGTCGATCTTCTGGGAATAGGCCGATGCGCCTGCGATGATCAGCTTGGGCTTTTCCGCCCGGGCCAGCTCGGCCACCTGGTCGTAATCGATCAGGCCGGCTTGGGTCAGACCGTATTGTACCGGCCGGAACCACTTGCCGGATTGGGCAGGTTTTGCACCGTGTGTCAGGTGCCCGCCCGCATCCAGCGACATGCCCAGGATGGTGTCACCGGGGCTCAGCAACGCCAGTTTGACCGCCCCGTTCGCCTGAGCGCCGGAATGGGGTTGAACGTTGGCGTATTCACAACCGAACAGCTGTTTCAGCCTTTCGATGGCCTCGACTTCGACCTCGTCGACATATTCGCACCCGCCATAATAGCGGCGCGCAGGATAACCTTCGGCGTATTTGTTGGTCAGGACCGAGCCCTGAGCCTCGATCACAGCTTTCGAGACGATGTTCTCGGACGCGATCAATTCAATCTGTTCCGCCTGACGTATTCCTTCGCGCGCGATCGACGCGGCGATTACCGGGTCAGCCTCATTCAGCGACGTTTTGAACATTATCCCCTCCTTCGGTTCCGAATCCTCAGTACGAAACTTTGTTTCCAATAGTGGAAAATGATCCAATAGAGCAACATAAATCTCTTATTCAAGAAGTTGCGTATGTATGGGAAAACCTGTAGCCTTTGAAAAACAGGGGGAAATCCATGGTCGATGAAAGCCAAAACGATGTTTCCGGGCTGGAAGAACCGGACGAAGGCGAGGCTTTGGGCCGCTCCATTCGCGATGCGCGGCGATCAAAAGGCTGGACTTTGGAAGAGGCTGGCCGTGCTGCGGGTATTGGTCGGTCCACTCTGTCTAAGATCGAAAACAACCAGACACGGCCCAGTTTTGAAATCGTGCGGCGCTTGACACAGGCGCTCGACATGAGCACGCCACAGCTGTTCCTGCAATCGGGTCAGTCGGGCATCTCGGGTCGCCGCGATTTCACCCCAAAAGGTGAAGGGGAATTCAAGACCACGCCCACCTATCATCACGAACTGCTGTGTTCCGAACTGACCAGCAAACGGATGCTGCCCTATATCGCAACGATCAAGGCGCGGGATGTATCCGAGTTCGACACTTGGATTCGGCACTCTGGCGAAGAATTCATGTATGTACTCAGCGGCGAGCTGATTTTCCTTTCCGAACATTACCGACCCCTGCCCATGAAGGCGGGGGATTCACTGTATTACGACAGTGGAATGGGCCATGGCTGTATCTCGACCAGCGACGAAGACGCCAGGATTCTGTGGGTTTCGCTGGAGTGATATCAGAAAACCGCATGCTTTATTGCAGGTTGTGAAAAGCAACAAACGGCTTCCCGCCAGTCCGGGCTCATCGCCCCGACAGGTTTCCATTCCGAAATGCGGTCGGCGTTTGACCGAATTCGGCCTTGAACGCGCGGGTCATGGCGCTGGCGTTTTCATATCCACAGCGCCCCGCGATTTCGGCGATGGATTGTTCCGTATCCTCGGCCAGATTGCGCGCGCGGTTCAGGCGCAGACGCCGGTACAGCGCTTGCGGAGTTGTTTTCAATTCCGCCTGAACACGCGTTTCAAGCCGTTTTTGCGAACACCCGATTTTCCGGGCCACACTCCGGACTGACAGCGGTGCTTCAAGATGCGCCTGCATGACGGTCAGCGCACGATTGACCAGCGTGTCCTCGGATTTCAGGGGCAGGTCATAATGGCCACGCCCGTTCCGACTCATGAACAGGTGCTCGACCTCCATCGCCAGCAGCGGGCCGTGATCCCGGCGGATAAGGGTCAGGGCCAGATCGAAGGCTGCCATGGCCCCGGAACAGGTCAGACGGTTGCCATCGATGACAAACCGTTCCCGCACGGCCTCTACCGCCGGAAACCTTTCTTCGAACCGCGAAAATTCGTCCCAATGAATGGTTGCCCTGTGGTCATCCAGCAATCCGGCGCTGGCAAGCAGCCAGCTTCCCGTATCCAGCCCGGCCAGGTGCTTGTGTTTCTTGGCCGCAGCCAGCACGGCACGCATGGTCGACCGCGTATCCAGCTTCAGGTATCCATATGACGGCATGACAACAAGAAAATCCCCCTGTTGATCGCCGATGGCCCCGTTCGGGGTGACGACAAGGCCGCTGGAGCTTTGAACAGGGTTGCCGTCAAGCGAACAGAAGCGCCACGTATATAACGCCTGCCGCGACAGGGTGTTTGCCGCCCGCAACGGTTCGACCATGTTCGCAAGGCAATGGTTCGAGAACCCGTTGAACAGCAGGACATTGTACTGCTGCGTTAATATTTTCGAATTTGGCATGAAACTGATCTATCTCTGCATGCCGCGACCATGAGCGATGGCGTTTGGTTGGTCAACCACCGATCCAGGGAACACGCGCCATGCAGTTTGGTCTGACAGAAGAACAGGACATGATCGTCTCGACGGTCCGCAGCTTTGTAGAAAAAGAAATCTACCCGCATGAAGACGCGGTCGAACGCAGCGGAACGGTCCCGCCGGAGCTTGGCAACGAGATCAAGCAGAAATGTATCGATCTGGGGTTCTATGCCTGCAACTTCCCCGAAGAAGTGGGCGGCGCGGGCCTGTCGCATCTGGATTTTACACTGGTCGAGCGTGAACTGGGCCGTGGGTCGATGGCGCTGACGCATTTCTTTGGCCGCCCGCAAAACATCCTCATGGCCTGCAACGACGAACAGCGCGAACGCTATCTGCTGCCCGCAGTGCGCGGGGAAAAGATGGACGCGCTGGCGATGACCGAACCGGATGCCGGATCGGACGTGCGCGGCATGAAATGTCAGGCGGTGCGCGACGGTGGCGACTGGGTCGTCAACGGATCAAAACACTTCATCTCGGGCGCGGAACACGCGGATTTCTTCATTGTCTTCGTTGCCACCGGCGTGGATGAGACCCCTAAAGGCCCCAAAAAACGCATCACCACCTTCCTGGTGGATCGCGGCACACCGGGCTTTGAAGTACGCGACGGCTACAGATCCGTCAGCCACAGGGGCTATAAAAACTGTATCCTGTATTTCGACAATTGCCGCCTGTCCGATGCGCAGGTTCTGGGCGAGGTCGATGGCGGTTTTGCGGTGATGAACGAATGGCTTTACGCGACCCGTCTGACGGTTGCGGCCTTCTCGGTCGGGCGCGCGCGGCGCTGCTTTGATTATGCGCTGAACTACGCCGCCGAGCGCAAGCAATTCGGCCAGCCCATCGGCAAGTTTCAGGGTGTCGGCTTTCAGATTGCCGACATGATCACCGAGATTGACGCCGCCGATTGGCTGACCCTTGCCGCCGCTTGGCGTCTGGATCAGAACCTGCCCGCAAACCGCGAGATCGCCTCGGCCAAGCTCTATGCCTCCGAGGCATTGGCGCGGGTCACCGACACGACGCTGCAAATCTTCGGCGGCATGGGCCTGATGGATGATTTCCCGATTGAACGGTTTTGGCGCGACGCCCGGGTCGAACGGATCTGGGACGGCACCAGCGAGATTCAGCGCCACATCATCAGCCGCGATCTTCTGCGTCCGCTGGGCGCCTGACCATGACCAAAGACCTGACCCGGCTGCTGCGCCCGAAAAGCATCGCTGTCATTGGCGGCGGTGCATGGTGCCAACAGGTTATCCTGCAATCCGAACGCATGGGATATGCTGGTCAGATCTGGCCGGTCCATCCCAAGGCTTCGGACATTGCGGGCCACAAGGTTTATGGCCATATCGAAGACCTGCCCAATGCACCTGACGCGGTTTTTATCGGCATCAACCGCCATGCCACGATTGAAGCGGTTCAAGTCCTGTCCAGCATGGGTGCGGGTGGCGCCGTCTGCTTCGCCTCGGGCTTTTCCGAGGCTGTGGCCGAGGACGACACCGGCGGGGATTTGCAGGATCAACTGATCGCCGCGGCCGGAGACATGCCCATTCTGGGCCCGAATTGCTATGGCTTCATCAACGCGCTGGACGGGGCATTGCTGTGGCCGGATCAGCACGGGGTTGTGCCAGTTGACAAGGGCGTGGCGATCCTGACGCAAAGCTCGAACATCTCGATCAACCTGACCATGCAGAAACGCGGGTTGCCGATTGCCTATATGGTGACCTGCGGGAACATGGCTCAGACCAGTCAGGCGCAGATCGCCTCGGCCCTGATCGATGACCCGCGCGTGACTGCCGTGGGCCTGCATATCGAAGGCTTCAATAACATCCGCGAGTGGGAAGCGCTGGCCGCCAAAGCCCATGCAAAAAGCATCCCGCTGGTTGCCCTCAAGGTCGGCGCATCGGAACAGGCGCAAGCGGCAACCGTTTCCCATACCGCATCTCTGGCGGGCAGCGATGCCGGGGCGCAGGCGCTGCTTGACCGGCTTGGCATTCCACGCCTTCCCGCACTGCCCGACTTCCTTGAAACGCTCAAACTGTTGCACTGCTACGGGCCGCTGCCGGGGGGCAACATTTCCTCGATCAGCTGTTCGGGGGGCGAGGCGAGCCTGATTGCCGATATGGCCGTCGGCACGGGGTTGCAATTTCCACGGCTGAGCGGTGAAAAGCTGACCCGCCTGCGCGGCGCACTCGGGCCAATGGTCGCGCTGAACAACCCGCTGGATTATCACACCTATATCTGGCGTGACGAGCTGGCGATGACGCGGGCCTGGTCGGGCATGACGGGCGACGATATCGACATGACATTCTCGATCGTCGACTACCCGACCACCGACTCCACCGATTGGGCCTGCGCAACGCAGGCAGCGTTGAACGTACGGGCAGAAACCGGCGCCCGGTTCGCGATTGTCGCCACCTTGCCGGAACTTTTACCGGAAGACATCGCACAACAGTTGATGGCCGGGGGTGTTGTCCCCTTCATGGGCCTGCGCGAGGCGCTGTCTGCGACCCGCGCCGCAGGGCAGGTCAAGGCCCCATCCGCTGCGCCCGTTTTGCAACCGGGTACAATGGAACCAACCCAAACCCTGACCGAAGGCGCTTCGAAGGCGGCGCTGGCGGAATGCGGCCTGCGTATCCCGCAGAACCGGACGGTGCGGGGCGCGGAAGCTGCCCGTGCCGCAGCGGGCCAGATGGAAGGCCCCTTTGCCGTCAAAGGTGTCGGGCTTGCGCATAAATCCGAACACAGCGCCGTTCGGCTGGGCATCCAGGCCCAGGACGTCGCGGCTGTCGCGGCAGATATCGGCACCGAAGACATCCTGATCGAAGAGATGGTCGCCGGACCCGTTGCCGAGCTTCTGATTGGCGTGGTGCGTGATCCCGCCCATGGGTTTGTTCTGACCTTTGGGGCAGGGGGCGTGCTGACCGAACTGCTGCGCGACACGGTATCCTTGCTGGTGCCCAGCCCGCCCGGAGACATCCGCTCCGCCCTCGGTCAATTGAAGATCGCCCCACTGCTGGCGGGCTATCGCGGCCAACCGGCGGCTGATATGGATGCGATTGTTGCCGCGGTCGAGGCCGTTCAGACCTATGTCATGCAAAATGCCGACACGCTTGGCGAGGTCGAGATTAACCCGCTCCTGTGCACGCCGGACAAGGCCGTTGCCGTGGACGCCCTGATAAGAAAGGCCTGAGATATGGACCCGATCAAAACCCGCCGCGATGGTTCGATCCTTGAGGTTACGCTGGACCGCCCCAAGGCAAACGCGATTGATCTGATCACCAGCCGCAGAATGGGCGAGGTCTTTGCCGAATTCCGCGACGACCCGGACCTGCGCGTGGCCATCCTGACCGGCGCTGGCGAAAAGTTCTTTTGCCCTGGCTGGGATCTGAAAGCCGCCGCCGACGGCGACGCGGTGGACGGAGATTACGGCGTCGGCGGGTTCGGAGGCCTGCAAGAGCTGCGCGACCTGAACAAGCCCGTGATTGCGGCCGTCAACGGTATCGCCTGCGGCGGCGGGCTAGAGTTGGCCTTGTCCACTGACATGATCCTTGCAGCTGACCACGCCACTTTTGCTTTGCCGGAAATCCGCTCGGGCACCGTTGCGGATGCCGCCAGCGTCAAACTGCCCAAGCGCATTCCCTATCACATCGCGATGGAGCTGCTTCTGACAGGCCGCTGGTTTGATGTCGAAGAAGCCAACCGCTGGGGTCTGGTGAACGAGATCGTCGCCGCTGATCAGCTGATGGACCGCGCGTGGGACCTCGCCCGCCTGCTGGCGTCAGGGCCGCCGCTGGTCTACGCGGCCATCAAGGAAATCGTGCGCGATGCCGAAGACGCCAAGTTTCAGGACGCCATGAACCGCATCACCAAACGGCAACTGCGCAGCGTGGATGTCCTCTATTCCAGCGAGGACCAGCTTGAAGGCGCGCGTGCATTTGCTGAAAAACGCGATCCGGTCTGGAAAGGCAAATAATAACGCGGTGTGTTTGTGGCGCGGATCCGGTAAATTTCCCATTTACTGATCCGCGCCACAGGTGCACAGTTAGGCATGCCTTATTTCGAACGAAAACCATACGTTAGCACGCCACTTCCGGTCAGCCCGATCGCGCCACAGCCGGATGCGCAACCGATCTCGGACATTGCCCGCCGCGTGCTTGGGGCTGAACGGGGCGCGCAACAGCCGCTTGAAGGGCCATTTGCGTGCCGCAAAACCTGCCACCCCGGCGGCACCGCGACCATATTGCTGTCCTTTGACGCACCAAACGATGGCGGGCCCGTCGCACTACAGTTCGAACCGGGCGACCTGATCAACCGGAACGGCGACACTCTTCCGGCAAACCGGGTCAATGTTGTCCCCCCGCAAATCCAGCTAAACCCCGGCGAGTCAACAGATGTTGCCGTCATTGTAACCGTGCCGGACCTCGCCGATCCCGGCGAATATCACGGTCGGATTGCCTGCACAGGCACAGTGCAAACCTCGATCGTCGTGATGTATGAGGTGGCGGGCGCTCAAACCTGACGGGTTACGAGATAGTCCATGAAATGACCCAGAAACGCGCGCGGCACCTCTTCGGTGGCTGCAAAAACCTGCGCAAACTCCTGACGGGCCGAGGCCAGCAAGTCATTGGCCGCGTCCTGTGCATATCTGATGCAGCCATAGTGATCCATGCGATCCAGAACCCAGCTGACATCCTGCGTCGAACGGTTGTCACGCGGGTTTGACAGCATCTCCGACAGGCGCGCTTTTTCGGGCTCATCCGCCTGCAAGCTAAGCCGCCCCAGCATCAGCGTGCGTTTGCCTTCGTAAATGTCCCCGCCGATCTCTTTGCCATATTTGTCCTGCGAGCCCACGAGGTTCAGAACATCATCCTGTATCTGAAACGCGGCCCCCAGAAAAAACCCAAACGCGTTGAAATCGTCCAGATTAAGCGCGCCTGACGCCACATCATGTGGCCGGGCAATCAGCGCCCCGATGCGCATGGGGTGAATGAAACTGTACCAGCAGGTCTTCTTCAGACACATCGTCAGATAATCCGATGCATCCACGTTCAGCCGGTTGTCCCGTATCCAGCCAAGCTCCAGCGCCTGACCTTCAATGGACTGCTGCAAAAGGTGATCGAACTCGTCCACCACGCGTATACCCGTTTCAGGGCCCAGCGGCCCAAGGTTCTGGCGCAACAGGCGCAGGGCCAGCGATTGCATCCCGTCGCCGGTATTGATCGCCAGAGGAACCCCAAGCCGCTTGTGCATACATTCGCGCCCGCGCCTGAAATCGCTTTGATCCTCGATATCGTCATGGATCAGAAATGCGTTGTGCAGCAGTTCAAGAACGGCGGCAGACACCCGTGCGTTTTCGCTGTCACCGCCGAAAGCCTCGCATGTGGCCAGCAACAGCGCGGGCCGCAACCCCTTGCCCGAGGTTTCGATGTAATCCCGCATCGGCCCGTACAGATAAGCCTGCGGCTCGCCCGTCGGCAGCAGTTGCAAAAGCGTCTCACGGGCCCGATCCCCGTATGAGGTCAGCGTTTTCAGAAAATCCTGCTGTGCCGCAGGATCCAGATGTGCTGTGCCAGTGGCCACAGGGTCATCCCTTCTGGGTGATGATCACACGGGTTTTGGTCTCGTTCCTGCCCGTCTCGGCTAGGTTGGTTCCGGTTGCGGACAAAGGTGAATCCGTCAGCGGCAAGGCTTTGGACAACACCCCCGACTGGCCGCTGTCCCGTCCCAGATCAAAGGCAACATCCTCTGCAATCTCCTCTCCCGGGATCGGAAGATCAGCGGTCGGCTCGTAGGCCGCCATCAGGTCAAACAGCTCTTTCGGAGGGCAGATCATGCGCAACGCGTCCGCAATAGCAGGGTCTTCGGTAATCCCGCCGGGTTTTGAATACTCAGCCGCCGGTTCCCCGATGACGGCCAGCGGCCCTTCACCGCCACGCTCAACACCCACGGAATCCTGTCCCATCCTCAGCGCGGCTTCGACTGCAACCGCAAACCGGTTGTCCCAGGGCAGGCCGGCCTGATAGCGGGCAAAATCATAGGCGCGCAGCGGTTTCAGGATATCCGGCTCGTGCAGGTCCCAGATTTGGCAGGGCTCTGCTTTTGATCCGCCGCGTTGCAGGATGGCATTGACCGCCCGACGTGCCGCTTCGTTTGCTCCTTCCATGGTGGCAAGGTCGGTGTAGGTGCGTACATAATCCGACGCCAGCATGAAGTTCGGGATCAACGTGGCCGCCTCAGGGCGCAACCGCCAGCTGTTGATGCGGTTGACCAACAGCGGCTCCACATTGGTTTGGCGCTTGGGGTCGTTGGGATCCTGCACAATATCCGGATCAAGGAACCAGTAATGCATATCCTCGTCGCGCAGGACGGTCTGGCCATCCACGTTGACGCTCCGCTTGAGTTGTTCCCAAACCTCTTGCGCAATCTCCTCACGGCTGCAATCACGCGCGGTTTTTCCATTCAGGCCCGGCTTGTCCCATTCCGAGATATCTATTGAAAGCAAACCCTTGGTCTTGCCTTCTGCCCAGTTTTCAAAGTTGATGGCCGACCAGAACTGTTTTTGTGAAACCGCGGTCAGGGCCCAGGGGCTGTCAATGAAAATGACATGGCCGTGCGTCAGTTCAACATCCTTGGTCAGATAGAACTGAATTCCGTTCATCCATTGCACGTCATCGGCCAGCAGGGGCAGCTTGGCCAGAGACGGGTCGATTGCCGTCATCGCAGGGGTGATCAGCGGAGCGATCCGTTCGATCGGCATCGCACTGATGAACCAGTCCCCGGTGACCTGCTTTTCTTCGCCATCCTGTTCAACCGTCGCGCTGACGATGCGGCCATCCTCGCAGTCGATGCCCGTGACCTTTGAGTTGAACTTGTACACGACCCCCTTGCTTTTGAGGTAATCCAGCCACGGCTGTATCCAGACAAGGTTGGTGGGACCGTTCAACAGCCGGTTGCCATGCGGCTCGGGCGTCGCGATACCCAGCTGAAGTTGAACCGCAATGTCGCCCACCGTCTTTGTACTGGCAGTTGTCGCCTTCGCGGCCACCAGCGAACGGGTCAGGCCAATCGCCAAAAACTTCTGATACGCTTCCGAGCGTTTTTCGGCACCGATGAAATCCCACCACCCGATGCGTTCATATTCATCGAACCGGCGCTCCTTGCAGGATGTCGCGATGCGCCACATGCAGGCGATGAAATGTTCGACATCCTCATAGGCAATCTGGTCCCGTGGCGAGAGCGTGAATGCAACCGTCTTGAGCACGTCGGCCACGTCTTTCAGCGTGCGGGGAAACCGTTCGGGAACGATGATGCCAGGGTCATCGAACTGGCTGACCAGAACCTGAGTGGTGGACACCAGATTATCGTAACAGGTGCCTTTGCCATAATAGGGCGTGCGTGCCATCGTATCGGTGATATGGCGGTAGAAATTCGGAAAGAACCGGAACCCGTGCTCGCCGGGCAGCCAGGGGCGTTTCACACCGGGGGGATAACTGGCACCGTCCATCTCGGCCCATTTTTCAAGCGCCTTGATGTGTTTCGCCTTGGACCCGTGATCGCCTTCGCCCTTCATCACGGGGATGCTGCGTGCCTTACCGCCGGGGATCAGCTGGCGCTCGTGAATCTCGACCTCGTACCCGCGCTCGATCAGCTCATGCGCGGCGCTCATTCCGGCCACGCCACCGCCCAGTATGACAACCTTTTCAGCCATCGGATGTTCCTTTCGCGGAATAGACGTCAAAGCGCAGGGTGATATCGGACAGGCTGGCTTCGCCGATGCCGAACCCCTGCAACCTGTTCATCCAGGCATAATTCGGGTTTGACGTCAGGTATCGCGGTGCCAGCCGGACCGGGGCCGAGGCGGGCAGAGTGCCCTTCGCCAGCCCGGCAAACCCATCCGGGCCAAAGTCACACACGCCGGTATCTTCAAACAGGATCGGCGCACCCCCTTCAACGGGTTGAATAAGCGCTCGGGCGTGCAAAAGCCCAACTCCGTCGGATCGCACGCGCATCCAGTCGCCCCCCAGCGGATCGATCGTCCCCTTCAGATGAGGTCCTTCAACCGTTCCGCCCTCTTTGATCCCGAAATGCAGCCAGATGCCGTCCGGTGTTTCACCTGACGGATAGAACTCGTCGGTGAACGGCACCACAAACCTGCCAACGTGTTCAAGCGCGGGCATTTGCGTGACAGGCTTTGCCGGGCTTGGCGGCGCAGGCTCGGGGGCCTTTCCGGGGCCGGGATCATATTCGCGACCACCGGTCGTCAGCACCGGTCGCCAGGTCAATGTCTTTTCCTGGGTCACAGATGGCAGCATGGCTGCAAACTGCTGAAACCCCGTCATCGGGTCGCATTGCAAGGGCCAGCCGCGAATGGCGCGTTCGGGGCCGCCATCTTCGGAAAAGATCACACGCACCACGTCATGCGAAGACACGGCGGGTCCGGCTTCGATCAGCACCCGATTTAACCCATTTACGTTGATCAATTCGGACCAACGCAATGTCACACCCCGGTCTGTGAATTCTCGCATGACCAGTTCTCCGGTCAGCACGTGATGGTGCAGATCGCCTGTGCTTCCTTGATCCTCAGGTGGAACTTCTGCTGCACGCGGAAGATGTGCTCACCGTCAGACGAGGTTTGCAGATACTTCACCGCGATATCCGAAGGCACGACAATCTCGACCGGCGCACCTTGCAGCGATACAAGTGCTGCCTTGTTTGCGGGCAGGGTGCCCGATCGCAGCAGCGGGCCGTCAAGGAACGGAAGAATACTGTCACGCGGCAGCACCATCGAGTTTTCGATCGGCGTGGTCACGGCCTGAAACAGCCCATTGCCCATCACGCAGGCAAAAGGCCCAAGGTATCCATGCGCTTCCAGCTTGTTGATGCCCGCGACCACGGCCTCGAAAACCTCGGGGCCGGAACAGGGTTTTTTCTTCCCGTTGATCGATATGGATTGACCTTCGCCAGCCTCCAGCAGCCCCGGGTATTTGCCGCCACCGCTGACGGTATAGATCGGCGGTAGATCCGCAGGTGCGCCACCGGCATGTTTGGGCGCTTCGCTGCTGCCTGGCTGGCCGTTGAAAACGATGTCATCCTCGACCTTGGCCACGACGGCGGCGGCCCGGCGGAACATGATCATGGCCGCGGCCAGTTCCGGATCAGCCACCTGCGCGCCTTTCAGGTAGACGTTGACGGAAACCGTCGTCAGCCGCAGGGTGTCATAATCATTCACTTCCAGACGCTTGGCCGCGCCTGATGCGTTGTCGACCAGACCCAGCTTGTTCAGGGGAACAGATTGCGTGTCCGCCGGCAGCGGCCCATAAAGCGGCAGAAAACTCGCAGCCACCCGCGCACGCAGCGCTTCATCATGGACGGCCTTGTTAACGGCATTCCACTGTTCGGTGTTCCAATCCAATGCGTCGGTCATTGTAAATCCCTCTTGGTGATGCTGCCCTGTTTGGCCGGGCAGTCCGTCTCGTTCATTCGGCTTTCGTCAAACTGTCCAGAAGTGCCTCGGCGCGTTGTTCCTGAACAACGGCACCACATTCGCGGGCAAGCGCCAATGCCAGTTCACCCTCGGCAATCGCGCTATCCCGATCACCCTTGGCAGCAAAGGCTTTGGCCCGCACGCGGTGATATTCCGGTTTGTTCAGCGTTTCTCCTCGTTCCCAACCGGGGGTACACACGGTTTCAAGCCGGTCCAGGGCCTGATCAATATCCCCGTGATCGATCATCAACTCAGACAGAACAATCTGATTCTGCGGAAAAGTAAAGTTTCCACCAGACTTTGAGATCAGGTTCATGCAGGCCTCGATATGGGCCGGGACGCCCTCGATGTCACCTTTTCCCGCCTGCGCAAGACCCATGTAGATATCCTGCATGGCGTGAAGATACAGGAACCCTTCCTCATCGGCGATCTTGCGCGCTTCTTTCATAGTGACGTCCAGCCGGTCCCATTCGCCCGCGTAGGGCAGGAACATGCTGCACGCGCCCATGACATAGACAAGATTGGGTGCGTGGTTCAGTGCCCGGCTGACGTCGATGGCTTTCAGACGTGCGGCCTCCGCCTCATCAAACTTGCCCTGCTGCCACAGAAGGCACCCCTGAATGGCCAGCAAAGACGCCGTGGTCGAGGACTGGGTCATCGGCATCATGGCCATGTCCAGCTCAGGCGTGATCAGCGCAAAGGCACGGTCAAGCTGCTGCTCGCAATCCGCGAACTCCCCGCGGAAGTAATGCGTGAAACTCAGCGCGCGGGCTGCCAGCACGTTGGTGACAGGATCGCCACTCATACCGGCCATCGCGTCCAGAGCCTGTCCCATCTCCATTGCCCGGTTCATCTGGCCTGCCACAAAGAAATTGGTCCAGCGGCAGAAGGTGGCCGCGAAAAGGGTTTCGCCATCGCCCAATGCATGGGCAAGCTCCATCGCGCGGGCGGCTGTCTCTCCGACCTGATCGGAGGACCATCCATAGATCGCCATGTAAGCCGGAAGGATATTCATCTGCACCCGAAGCTCGAACCCGTCACGCTCGGCATTGGCGGGCATCGTTCCGATATTGCGCAGTGCCGCGCGAAATGCCGAGATTGCAGGCAGGTTCGCCAACCGCGTCAGGGCTTGTTCGCCTGCCGTAAACCAGTTGGACACCGCCTCATCCTTCAACCCGCCATGGTCGCAGTGATGCGCCACGGTATCGGGGGCAGGGTTTCCGAATGCGTTATGTCCGGCCAGCAAGGCCCGTGCGATTTTAAGATGAACCTTCTGCCGGTCTTCGCGCAGCAGCGAGTTATAGGCCGTATCCTGAACCAGCGCGTGGTTGAACGTGTAGGTGGCCGTTCCGGCTTCGCCCGTGATCAGCACAACGCCAGCCGCCATCAGCTGCATCAGCGCGCTTTCCACATCCATGTCTTCCTGCGCCACCGCCTGGATCATCGCCGAGGTGAAACTGCGCCCGATAACAGACCCAAGCTGCGCAATGGGCTTGGCGTTTTCCATCCGGTCAAGACGCGACATCAACGAATCCTGAAGGGTTGCGGGGATACTCAGGGCATCCAGAACCTCGGCGTTGATCGGCGCATCTTGCGGCAGCTGGTCCAGAACCGCCTTGGTCATCTCTTCGATGTAAAGCGGCACGCCATCGGCCTTCTCGACAATCTGCCTGATCAGGATGACCGGCAAACTGTATGGCTCGGCCACGCGCCGGACCAGTTCCGAGGCTTCACTGCTGGCCAAAGGCGTCAGATCGATGCGCGCCGCGCGGCCCTCGTAATGCTCAGGCGGCTCGTATTCAGGGCGATGCGACAGGACCACCAGTATCGGGAACCCGTCCAGACCTGATGCCAGCGCCTCCAGCACGTCCAGCGTGGTTGCGTCAGCCCAGTGCACGTCTTCCACCACCAGCAACAAGGTGCCGCGCCTGTCACACAGGCTGCCAAGGCTGCGCAACAACACGTCCAGCGATTTGCGGGCCTTCTTCAGGGGATCGGGATCCGGCGCTGCGCCCGTTTCGACCCCGGCCATATCCAGAAGAACAGGCAAATCCGCGTCGCTCAGACGAGAGGCGGCCTGAACAAAATCGGAAATCGCGCCCCGGATGCCGTCATTGGACTTGTCGCCTGAAACGCGCCTCAACTCTCCCACGATCGGGTGAAGCGGAAGGCTGGCCAGATGCGGAATGCACTGCAAGGTAAAGGGTTTGACGCCAATTGTTTCAGACAAGGACTTGATCAGCCGCGATTTGCCAATGCCTGCGGCGCCACCGACAAACGCAAACTTGCCGGACCCCGCCTGTGCGTCTTTCCAAAGCTGGGTCAGGACCGAAAGATCGTCGCCACGGGCGACAAGATCAACGGCTGACTGTCCGACACGCGCATCGAACCGGCTGGTCGCGACGCTTTCGGAAATTGCGCGATAGACGGTGCGCTGATTGTCAAACCCTTTCAGGTTCTGGCTGCCACGGGGCTCGAACTCGAATGCGCCCTGTGTCAATCGCCACGTCTCTGCGGAAACGATCACCTCGCCCGGCTCGGCCAGACCCTGCAGGCGGGATGCAAGGTTCGCGGTTTCACCGACCAGAAAGTCCTGCGACCCAAGACTTGTTGACGAGACCACCCCCACAACGACCATACCGGTGGCAATTCCCGCCCGCAGATCCAGTTTTTCGCCAAACCTGTTTTCAAGGTTTTGTACGGCTTCGATGGTTTCCAGCACGGCGCGAACGGCGCGTTCGGCATCGTCCTCCATGGCTTTGGGATATCCGAAATAGACCATGATCCCGTCGCCCTGCCTGTAGGCCAGATGACAGCCATGCTGTTTCAGGGTGCCGATCGCCGTATCCAGATACAGATTCATGATCTGCATCAGGTCTTCCGGGTCATACCGCTGGGCCAGCTGCGTCGACCCCACGAGATCGCAGAAAACCAGCGTAAGCTGCCGCCGCTCGGCTTCGGACCTAAGCTCCTGCCGGGTCGATGCCTCCTCAGATTTCAGACGGGCCTGCGCCTTGCGAAACCGCTTTCTTTCGCCAACCGTCAGCCCCAGATCGCGCAGTTCGGGATCTGTCAACTCGTCCAGAATATCATCATCCACGCCTTCCTGCCGAAACAGGGTGGCATGGTTTTCCAGATCAGCCAGTCGAAGAACTTTTGAGATACGCGGCGATGCCTCAAGGACCCCCGTCATCGTTCTGCGCCCCCGCCCATTTTCCTTCCCCCCTTACTCCCCTCAAAACATATTGTATTTGTATAAGCAAAAATAGAGAGGAATTTACGTTCAATCCACATGACGCAGGGACACCATTGTTAACTTGTTATCTGCTGTGGCAGATGTAGCGTTGAAATTCCACTCCACTTTGAGTTTTTCGTGTCGAATCATTGGCTTTCAGTTTCATATTGATTTTTCACGCGCAAAACTGAACCCGGCATGCTGCCTTGCCGCGCGTAATGGGGAAGGGTGTTTTCCCATAGGCGCTAGGGCCTCGTGCGCTTTTATCGAAGTTGTGGAAATGCGAAAATCAGACCCTGCCGATTTTCGACACTGCCGCGCGCCTTAAGCGCTTCCCCTACGTCAATGGACGTGTCGCGCGCGGTACAAGCACCCGCTTTGGCGCTGGAAACGTGACCCGGCAGGATACCGGTTCCACCAATGGGCAGAACCGGTTTCTTCTTCAGACGGTTGCGCCCTTCAGGCGGATGGCAGTGCCAAGGCTGCCCGCGCAAAGCCCGACCAGAACCGAGATACCAAGTTCCAGCGCTTCCACATGGGCGAACTGAAAGCCCGCGAAAACCAGCGTTTCCAGAATGCCGACACCGGCCCCCAGTGCCGCACCCAACCACAGCTTGCGGGTCATCATTCCAAGCGCCAGCCCTAGTATGCCGGGCAGGCCCAGGACATTGGCGCCGATTGTTCCAAGTAAGTCTAGCATGTCCGTCCCCACATCAATTCGAGCTGTTGTTCAGAAACGCGCGGATGTCGCTGCCCGAGGCGGATGCATGTTCCTGCAGAACCTCGCCCTCCACGGCCTCGCTTATTTTCTGGTACTGTTCCAGATAGTTTGCGGGCAGATTATGCGCGATGCCCTGATGGCAGTCGATACATGTCATGCCGGTGTCAATGGCGCGCTGGTGTTCCGACGCGGCCCGTGTTTCCTGAATGGTAAAGTCCATGTAGTCGAAGTTATGACAGTTGCGGCATTCACGGCTGTCCGATTCCTTCATCTTCTTCCACACGGCCGAAGCCATGCTCAGGCGATGCGCCTCGTATTGCTCGGGTGTGCTGATGGTTCCGGCCAGCTCATGATAGACGTCTTTGACGGCCATGATCTTGGCTTTGATCTTGTGGCTCCATTCATCCGGCACGTGGCAGTCGGAACAGATCGCACGAACGCCGGAATGGTTGTTGTAATGGACCGTTTCGCGATATTCGCCCAGGTTCGTTTCCATCGTGTGGCACGAAGTACAGAATTCTTCGGTATTCGTCAGCTCAAGGGTCCAGTGAAATCCACCCCAGAACAGGATACCGGCCAGAAATCCGGCCAGGACCAGAAAGCCTGAACTGAACAACACCGTCGGCGTCCAGATCGCGTTCCAGAGGCGACCAAGCAAGCCGCGGTTTTCAGGGGAGTCGGCCATGTCGGTGCTCCTTTCAGTCTTGCGTTGGATCAATTGCCGGCGGAGGGCTGGAACACGTTGTCGACCAGCGGCGGGGCGTCGGCCTGCGGTACGTGGCACTGGTTGCAGAAATACCGCGTTCCGGCGATCCGATCCAGTTCGCGGCCTTCGCGGTCCAGATAATGGGTCATCGACAGCGTCGGTGCGTTGCGGTCACCGGCTTTGGTCCAGTCATGGCAGGACAGGCACTGGTTGGTACGGATGTCGATCTGGTACTGTTCGACCGAATGCGGGATCAATGGCGGTTGCTGCCGGTAATTGCGCTGCTGCCGCCCTTCGACATTGCGGTGGATCTGGTCCAGCGGCACCGGCTCATCCACGTCCGCACCACGCAGGGATTCAACCTGAGCAGATTGCGCGACGGCCCAACCGCTCAGCAATAATACGGGTAGAAGGGCAATTCCGCCTGTAACGATCGATTTTTTCATCTTGGCACTCCCCTAGATAGGTCTGGCGGCGCGCGGCTCGGGCGCGGCAACTGGATCGAAAGGTTGGACGACGTGGTCGTCGAACCGGTGAGTAAAGGTAAAGACGTCGACCGCGCAGACATCGATGCAGCGGCCACAATTCGTGCAGTCGGGTGACAGGATCAGCGGGGTACTTCCCGGTTTGCCCTTCAGCGCTGGCGAGATCACCTGATTTTCCGGGCAGATCGCGTAACAATCCATGCAGTCATCGCAGGCGGCGCGGTTTGTGGCGCTGATCCGCAGCAGGCTTTTTGCTCCGATCAGGCCATAGAACGCGCCCACCGGGCACAGGTGCCCGCACCATCCGTGGCGCGAGACGAAGACGTCAAAGACAAAGATGGCGGCGATCAAGGCCCAGACAAAGCCCATTCCAAAGACCAGCCCGCGATGCAGCATGGTGATCGGGTTGATCAGTTCCCACGCGATCATGCCGCTCAGACCCGAAACAAGCAGGACGGTTGCCAGAATCCACAGGCGCGTGCCGCGCTTTGGTTGCCAGCCCTTCGGCAGGTCCAGCTTGCGATGCAGCCAGTTGGCCGCATCCGTCACCGGATTGATCGGGCAGACCCAGGAACAATAGACCCGCCCGCCGATCAGCGCGTAGATCACCAGAACGATCGCCCCGCCGATCAGTGCCGTCACCTCGGGCCAGTGGCCTGCAACCATGCTCTGCAACAGGATGAACGGATCGGTCAAAGGCAGCACGCCCAGCGTCAGCGACCCGGCCAGCGTGCCCTGAACGATCCAGATGCCGAACCATGGGCCCAGCAGAAACAGAACCAGAAAGAACAGCTGGCTTGCACGGCGCAGCAGCAGATAGCGATGCGCGCCGATCCAGCCCTTGCTGGCGATGGCCTCGTGACCTGTGGGCATATCTGTGCGGGCGCTCATTGTCCCACCCCCGGCAGATCATATCCCGGAGCAAAGCCGCCGGGCGTGACCAGATTGTCCGTGCCCGGTCCGGGCAAACGGTCCGGCAGATCGATGATCCCCTCGACCACCGGCGCGCCTTTCGCGGCCTTTTCTTCCCAGCCCTTGCGGTAGTGCTCTGCCGAACTGCCCCGCGCTAGCCGGGCAGGCAGCACCTTGATGGCGGCCTCGGGCAGAACACAGCTTTTCTCGCACATGCCGCAGCCGGTGCAGCGGTCGGCGTGGACGGTCGGGATGAACATCGCGTGATGGCCCGACCGCGTGTTGTGCGTGGTGTCCAGCGTGATCGCCTCGTCGATGACGGGGCAGACGCGGTAACAGACATCGCAGCGCAACCCGAGGAAGTTCAGGCAGTTCTCCTGATCGACCAGAACCGCGACCCCCATCTTCGCATCGTCGATATTGTCCAACGCGGGATCCAGTGCCCCGGTCGGACATGCGGCGACACATGGGATGTCGTCGCACATCTCGCAGGGAATATCCCGAGCGGTGAAAAAGGGTGTTCCCGTCGCCACCGCGTCCGAGCCCAACTCGGCCAGTTTCAGGGTATCGTATGGGCAATCCCGCACGCATAATCCGCAGCGGATGCAGGCCGACAGAAACTCCTTTTCCGGCAGCGCGCCGGGCGGGCGCAAAGCCTCGGCTGGCAGGGCGCGGGCGTCGCGGGCCAGATAGGCCAGCACCGTCCCGGCGACCACGCAGCCGCCCGCCGCCCGCGCCGAATCCTGCAGGAACCGGCGCCGCTGCGGCGAAAGGGGTTTGTCGGCAAAAGACATGAGGATTTACCCGTACGATCCTTGTTGCCTATGCGCGCTCGACCTTGCAGGCGCATTTCTTGAAGTCGGTCTCTTTCGACAGCGGGCAGGTCGCGTCCAGCGTCAGCTTGTTGGTCAGCTGGCCTTCATCAAACCACGGCATGAACACCAGACCGCGCGGCACCTTGTTGCGCCCACGGGTTTCGACCCGGCTGGTGACCTCGCCCCGACGGGTGGACAGAACAATCTCCTGACCCCGGCGCAGATCCCGATCCTTGGCGTCCTGCGGATGCATGTAAACCACAGCAGCGGGATAGGCGCGGTGCAGTTCTGGCACACGGCGTGTCATCGACCCCGAATGCCAGTGTTCCAGCACGCGACCGGTGCACAGCCACAGATCATATTCGGCATCCGGTTCCTCGGCCGCAGGTTCGTAAGGCGCAAAGATGATGCTCGCCTTGCCATCCTTCTTGCCATAGAACTTCACGCCCGCACCTTCGGGCACATAAGGGTCATAGCCTTCGCGGAAACGATACAGCGTTTCCTTGCCATCCACGACCGGCCAGCGCAGGCCACGGGCTTGGTGATAGGTTTCAAACGGAGCCAGATCGTGCGCGTGGCCGCGCCCGAAGTTGGCATATTCCTCGAACAGACCCTTCTGAACGTAGAACCCGAAATGCTCGGATTCGTCGTTGTCAAAGCCCTCGGCCGTTTCCGACAGCGGGAACTTGTCGACGCTGCCATTGGCGAACAGAACCTCGTACATGGTCTTGCCGCGATGCTCTGGCATGGTGGCCAGCAACTCTTCGCCCCAAACCTCTTCGACTGTAAAGCGTTTCGAGAATTCCATCACCTGCCACATGTCCGACTTGGCCTCGCCGGGTGCCTTGACCTGCTGCCGCCAGAACTGGGTACGGCGTTCCGCGTTGCCATAGGCACCTTCCTTCTCGACCCACATGGCGGTAGGCAGGATCAGGTCGGCGGACACGGCCGTGACGGTCGGGTAGGGGTCTGATACGGTGATGAAGTTTTCGGGGTTGCGATACCCGGGATAGCCTTCTTCGTTGATGTTCGGTGCGGCCTGCATGTTGTTGTTGCACTGCACCCAATAGGCGTTCAGATCGCCATCCTTCAGCTTGCGGTGCTGCTGCACGGCGTGAAAGCCGGGCTTGGCCGGAATGGTACCCGCAGGCACGTTCCAGGCGGTTTCACAAATCTTGCGGTGCTCGTCATTCATGACAACCATGTCGGCAGGCAGACGGTGGGCAAAGGTGCCAACTTCACGCGCGGTTCCGCAGGCCGACGGCTGACCGGTTAGCGAGAAGGGCGAGTTTCCGGGCTCGGAAATCTTGCCCACCAGCAGGTGCACGTTGTACATCAACGAGTTCACCCACGACCCGCGGGTATGCTGGTTGAACCCCATGGTCCATAGGCTCATGACCTTGCGGTTCGGGTCGGCATATTGCTGGGCCAGACGCTCCAACTTGTCCGCCGGAACACCGGACAACTCCGAAGTGTATTCCAGCGTGTATGCCGATACCGCCTCGGCATATTCCTCAAAGCTGATCGGCTCCATCTTGCCGACATTGGGGTTCGCGGCCTCTTGTTGCAGCGGATGATTGTCGCGCAGGCCATAACCGATATCGGTGGCGGTCTTGGTGATGTTGACGTGGTTCTTGACGAACTCTTCGTTCACCGCGCCATTCTGGATGATGTAATTGGCAATGTAGTTCAGGATCGCCAGATCGGTCTGCGGGTTGAACACCATGCCATTGTCGGCCAGCTCGAACGAACGGTGCTCGAAGGTCGACAGAACATGCACTTCGCATCCCGGCTTGGTCAGGCGCGTATCGGTCAGACGCGACCACAGGATCGGGTGCATCTCGGCCATGTTCGACCCCCACAGAACAAACGTATCTGCGTGCTCAAGGTCGTCATAGCAGCCCATCGGCTCGTCGATGCCGAAGGTACGGATAAAGCCGACCACGGCCGACGCCATGCAGTGACGCGCGTTGGGGTCGATGTTGTTCGACCGGAACCCGGCCTTCATCATCTTGGCCGCCGCATAACCTTCCCAGACGGTCCACTGACCGGAACCGAACATACCCACGCTGGTCGGGCCTTTCTTGGCCAGCGCCTCTTTCCACTTGGCAGCCATGACGTCAAAGGCTTCGTCCCAGCTGACCGGCTCAAACTCGCCATTCTTGTCATATTCGCCGTTGGTTTTGCGCAAAAGCGGCGTGGTCAAGCGGTCCTTGCCATACATGATCTTGGACAGGAAATAGCCCTTGATACAGTTCAGACCCCGGTTGACCGGCGCATCCGGGTCGCCCTGCGTGGCGACTACGCGGCCATCCTTGGTGCCCACCAGAACCGAACAGCCCGTGCCGCAGAACCGGCAGGCGGCCTTGTCCCAGCGGATATCGGGCGCGGCGGCCTGGGCGCTGGCCGAACCAGCGGCCATTGGAATGCCGGCAGCCGAGGCCGTGGCAGCCGCTGCGGACGCTTTCAGAAATGTACGACGGGATTCAGAGATGGTCATTGCATGGGCCTCCTGCTGGACGGTTGGCTTGGAGCATCAGGACGCGGAGCAGCCTCCGCGGGATCTTCGAAATGGTGATAGGTCAGCGATAGCGAGATCACGCCGGGGATCTGGTGCAGATCCATGATGGTTTCCGAGGCCAGCCGGTCGGCTGTATCCTCGACAACCACGACGAACCGGCCATCCTCGGCCTCGGCATGAAGCTCGACGCCATCGGTGCCGGTCATCGCCGCGCGTGCGGCGTCGGTGTGATCGGGGGCGATGTGGACAAGACAGCCACAGATATTCATTGGGTCACCTCCGGGTGCAAAGGGGCGGGGCGGTGCATCGTGATTGCCCCGGCGGGGCAGGCGGCAGAACATGTGCCGCATCCGATGCAGGTTTCGGTTTCAAGCGCCGGTTCAGCCCGCCCGCCCAATTGCAGGCGAAAGCGGATGGCTTCCTGTTCGCAAGTGTCCTGGCACAGGCGGCAGCTTACCCCGTTCATCGACAGGCAGCTTGCGGCCTCGATCCGTGCGCGCCACGGCCACTCTGCCACACGCTCGGGCAACAGCGCCGGGGTCGGGCAAACCTCGGCACATGCGCCGCATAAGGTGCAGCCGCCTCCAGAAAGATCCAGAACCGGAAAGCCGCTGTTGTCGAATGTGATGATGTCTTCCGGGCAAGCCCCGGCGCAGTCTTCGCAGCCGGTGCACAGATCGGCAAAGCCTGTCACGCCCGCACCCGGCGGTCGGATCGCATCAGGATCCTCCCGTAGGATACGTGCGCTCAGAAAAGCGCGTCTGCTGGTCAACTGGCTCATGGCTGGCGACTCGAGTGTGGATAGATTGGTTCGCGTCCTTACTTCCTAACTGCGCGAAGCAGCGCACGAATTGACCTATATCATGTTTTTCGCGAATATCATGTTCTTGGTGAATTTTCCTGACCCACCTGAGATTTGCGACCATGCGTCATACATTCAGCTCGACACGGGCTCCGATAAAATATCTCAAGATTTCAGCGACTTGGCTTTCGGGCGCCGCGCATATCGCAGTAGACAGCCCATCTGCGATCACCGCGTCAGGGGCAGAAACCGAAACCGTTCTGTCCCGGTTTGCAGGTCCGTCCGGGGTGATGATGTGGCCCAAACCCTGTCCCAGCTGCGTCCCCAGCGACGATGATGTCGCGACCGCGCGGTCACGCAGCGCGACCCGTTTCAGAACCCGCTGGTCCGGCGCGGCCAACCCGGCTTTCCAGGGCGTGCCGTCGCCACGCACACCCAAGGCGGCAACCTCTCCCATGTCGACCAGAACATCACGCAGGCCAAAGCCACGCAGCAGCGCAGCGATCCGATCCGTGATCGCGCCTTGGGCGATACCGTTCAGCGTCAGGGCCGACTGACCCGGCACCGGCAGTCGCACCGACGCGGCATCGAAAGACACCCGTTCCCAGCCCACAGCAGCGCGGGCGGCAGCCAGATCTTCGGGGCCAGCGCCTGTTGCCAAGGCATACCACAGGGGCTGAATGCTGGGGTCGAATGCGCCGCCGGATGCCTGATGCAGCGCACTGCTCAGGCTCAGCACATTCAACAGCTCAGGCGCGGGTTCGGTCAAAACTCCGTCGCGGTTCAGGCGGCTCAGCTGTGACTGCGGACGGTACAGGCTGAAGATATCCTCCAGCCGGGTCACCTCACCCTCGACGGCGGTGATGATCGGTGCGGCCTCGGCATCCGTCAGCCCAACCAGCCGCAGGCTGGCCGCAGCCCCAAGGGCGGTGCCGCGCCAGTGCGTGTCAAAGGCCATGGCCGGGGAGGCCGCACAGGCGGCCGAAATGATCAGAAATCGGCGACGGGACAGGGCGATCATACGGGGGTCTCCAACTTCAGATCAAGATCGACCGGGCCAAGCACTTCGGCATCAGGAATGTCGGGCAGGCGCATCGCGGTCCCGCCATAGGTCTCCGCGAAAATCTGGGCATCCGCTGGATCAGCAAAGGGCACCACTTCGCGCGCACCCATGCCGCCAGCCACATCGGCACCAACCACAAAAGTCGCATCATCCGCAGCGATCCAGTTCGAAATCCCCGGCTGCCGCCAGCTTGGCGCGACGCCCATATCGCTGACATAGATGGCAGTGATATCCGCATCGCGCTCGGGGCTTTTCAGATAGGCCACCATGTCCCGCACCTGTGCAAAGAACAGCGGGGCCGGATAGCCTTTCAGATGAATCTGCCCCTTGGGCCCGCCATGCTCGGCGACATTCATCTGACAGAAATAGCTCAGCGCATCCGGTGTCAGATCGACCGGATCGGGGGCCTCGGCCAGCTCTTCCTTGCAGGCCACCAGTGCAAGCAATGCGATCAGGGCAAGGCGTCTCATGGCTCGACCCTCCGGAAAGCCAGCCGGGCGAGGGCAAAGCCCAGCACCGGCCAGATCAGCAGCGACGCGGGTGCGGCCCAGACCGGCAGGGCCTGTGCGGCCCCGGTCATGCCCGAAGCCATTGCCACGCCTTCCGTCGCGGCGATGTTCCACAAACGGAACGCGTCGGCCGGGTTGGCCACCATCACCCATGGAAAGACGGATTGGGTGAATGCGCCGCCATTGTCCATGACGACGGCCCCCAACAGGCCCAGATCATAAAGGACGACAAAAACCAGCCAAAGCCCGGCCGACAGACCCGCTGCCGCCGTGGCGCCCCTCGCCAAAGCGGACAGCAGGTATCCAAGCGCCAGAAACACGGCGCCCAGCAGGATCGAGGTCAGGATAAGTCGCACCAGCGCCATCAGGCTTTCCGGCCCCGCACCACCAAAGAACGCGGCTACCGCACCTGCGGTGCCAAAACCCACGGTCATGGCAAAGGCCAGCGCGGCCAGATGGGCGCAGAACTTGCCCAACAGGATTTCCCCGCGTCCAGCCGGATAGGACAGCAGCAGCGACAGGCTGCCCCGGTCCACATCGCCTGCGATGGCGTCAAAGGAAATCATCAGCGCCAGCAAAGGCGCAAGGTAAACCGACAATGTGGTCATCGACGCGACCGAGACGGTCAGCATATCAACACCCAAAGTGCCGGTGGGCGCACTGCCCGCAAAGGTCAGCGCCAAGGCGAACAGCACCATGATCAGCGTGGCAACCAACAGCCAGCGGTTGCGGCGCAGGATCAGCATTTCAGTTCGGGTGATGGCAAGGAAGCGGGTCATGTCCTCTCCTCTTGTGCGTAGTGGCGATAAAGATCCTCCAGCTTGGGCGGGGTCATTTCCACATCCGCCACTGCATCGCCCAACCCGGCGATCCGGCGCAGGGCCTCCATCTTGTCTTCGGGTGTGCACAGCAGCTCGACCGATGCGCCGTTGATCCGGTTGCCGCCCAGTTCAGCGGCCAGGGCATCCGCATTGGCGCTGGCGCGCACCTTCAGGCGGATAGGCAGACCGGCCAGCGCCGACAGGTTGTTCAGCGTGTCATCGGCCACCATCCGACCCTTGCGCATGATGGCGATCCGGTCGGTGCGCGCCTCAACCTCGGTCAACGCATGGCTGGCAATCAGCACGGCGGTACCCTGCGCGGCCAATTCGTCGATAATGGCATAGAGGTCCTGACGCGAGATCGGGTCCAGGCCCGATGTCGGCTCATCCAGCAGCGCCACTTTCGGCTGTCCCAGCAGCACCTGCGCCAGCCCCAGACGTTGCCGCATCCCCTTGGAATAGGCACCGATCCGGCGGTCCAATGCGTCGCTCAGGCCGACGCGTTCCAGCAGACCGGGCACATCGGCTTTCGACCCGGACAGTTTCGCAAACAGCGTCAGCTGCTCGCGCCCGGTCAACGCCGGGTGAAACGAGACCGCCTCGGGCAGATAGGCCGTATCCCGTCGTGCCTGCGCACTGCCGGGGGTGGCATCCCCGATCCGAATAGTCCCGTCCTGAATGGGCGTCAGGCCAAGGATGGATTTGATCAGGGTCGACTTGCCCGCGCCGTTATGGCCCAGCAGCGCCACGCGCTGACCTGGGGCAAGGGACAGGGTGATATCGTCAAGAACGCAGGTTTTCCCCCGGTTCTTGCTGACATGGTCAATTGACAGGGCCTTATCCGTCATGAGGCACCTTTTTCATAGCTGGGGGTTCAGGGGCTTGCATCAATGGGTTGCTGTCCATCACACCCCCCGGCAACAGTGCCGGGAAGGCCGATTGCGACCAGCGCACCAGCTGCACGGCAGGCGAGCCGAGCAGCATTTTGGCTGCGGGTTGGGTCCACAGCACATGGTCCATACTGTCATTGGGTCGATAGGGGACATCGGCGATGCCGTTGCCATCCACATCATAGGCGGCAAAATCGGACCAGTAATTGCCGCGCCCGTCTTCGGACCACTCGACCCACTTGGTCGAGACGTATTTCACCTGCGTCCGGTTGCCGATGAATGAATTGCCAACGATGCGGTTGCGTTCACTGCCAGCGGTAAAGTGGATGCCGATGCCACATCCCTCGAACCAGTTGTCGGTGAATTCGTTCTTGTTCGAGTTATACAGGAAGGTGCATTTTTCCTTGGCACCTTTCACCACATTACCGGTGATGACGCTCTTGTTGGCATAGTTTAGCATCACGCCATGTTCGCGGTCCCCGATCGAGACATTGTTGGCAACCCGCACATTGGTCGTGAACATCACCGCATAGCCCAGATCGTTGCCGATCGAGACATTGTCGCTGACAACCGAGTCGTCGGCATACATGTAGTGAACGGCAAACCGCAGATCGCGGAACACGTTGCCGGTAAAGGTGTTCTTCTTGGACGAATTCACAAAGATCCCGTCGCGGCCATAGCGGATGTCATTGCCTTCAACCACCGCACCCGGCGCGTTCCAGACATAGACACCATTGCCGCGCGCGTTCATATGGCGATCCTGCCGCCCTTCAATCCGGTTGCCGCGCACGATGCTGTCCTTCGCACCGTGGATGTCGATGCCGTAAAGATTGCCCAGCAGCACATTGTCCTCGACCACCGGCGCGCGCGCCGTCTTGGTCAGCTGGATGCCGCTGTCGATCCCGTCATGGTCCGATCCCGATCCGATCACCGTCAGCCCGCGCAGGGTCACGCCCGGCCCGGTCACTGTGATCACGCTGCCTTGGCCTTGGCCGTCGATGGTGGCCTGTCCCAGCCCGTCGAGGGTCACGGGCCGGTCCAGAACCAACTGCTCGACGTAAACGCCGGGGCTCAGGCGAAGGGTGTCCCCATCCGCCGCCTGCGCCAGTATCTCGTTGATGGCCCCCGCCCGATTGGGCACATCCCAATCCGCCGCCCAAAGGGGCGAGCCGAGCATGAGCGGTATGAGCAGGGGCCAACGCATGTTTATGCGCTCCGCGGCTCAACAAACATCCGGCCGCGCATCTCCATGTGCAGCGCGTGACAGAACCACTGGCAATAGAACCAGTGCACGCCCGGACGGTCGGCAATGAACGTGACCGAGGCGGTGGCCTGCGGTGCGACCTCCATCGCGATACCGAAGTTCGACAGGCAGAAGCCGTGGGTCACATCATCCACGTCGTCCAGGTTGGTGACATAGACGGTCACTTCGTCACCCTGTTTGACGGTGAACTTCTCCATGCTGAACACGGGCGCGGTCGAGGTCATGTAGACCCGCACCTTGTTGCCATCCCGGATCGGTTCCTCGGCACCTTCGTCCAGATCGACACCGTCAGCGGCAGCCTGCGCACGCGCCTCTTCCCACATCGGGTCGTTGCGGTCCCAGACATTGACCGGGTTCACCTTGGACCGGTGAACAATGATCGAGTCATGCGGCTCGGCAAAGGTCGGGCCGTCATGGACCACCTTCATCTTGTCGCCGGAAATGTCGATCAGCTGCTCATTCTCGGGCTTCAGAGGACCCACGTTCAGGAAGCGGTCTTTCGAGAACTTGTTCATCGAAATCAGCCACTTGCCATCCGCTTCGGCAGTTTCACCCATCGAGGTCGAGTTGTGGCCCGGCTGGTAATGCACGTCGACCTTGTCGACGATCGGGTCAACATCGGCACCCGCATAGGCCTCGATCGCCTTGGCGATGTCCCACTTCACCACCTGGCTGTCCAGGAACAGGGTGGTATAGGCGTTGCCCTTGCCGTCGAATGCCGTGTGAAGCGGGCCAAGGCCCAGCTGCGGCTCGGCGACAACAGCGGAACGCGGATCGGCGTTTTCGCTGAACAGCGCATCGACCTTTTCCACATCGATCACGGACACGGTCGGCGACAGCTTGCCGTTGATCATGATGTGTTTCTTGTCAGGCGCTGCGTTCACACCGTGTGGCGAGTTCGGGATCGGGATGTACCGGGTCAGGTTTCCACCCGCCTCTTTACGCCCGTCCACGACCTTGACGCCGTTCAGTTCCTGATAGTTCCCGGCCGCTACGGCCTCTTCGATACCTTTGAGGTTGAACACGACCACATGGTCCAGCTCGTTCTCGGTCATCTCGGCCAGGTTCATACCCATTTCCGAGTTATACGAGGTCGAGAAGGCGTATTTGCCCTGATAGTCGCAGTCGGTGTTATCGAGGTTACCCGACACCATCACCTGCCATGCAACTTCCATGGTGTCGCCGTCGATGGCAGTAAAGATGTTCACATATTGTGACGGATCATCAAGGATCTGGCCGTCATTGACCAGCGGGGCCTCGTGCTCACCGTTGGCAAAGACATAGCCGGTGCGCGGGAATTTTTGCGGACGCAGGCCGTGGATGTCATGCGCGTTCGGGATCTCGATGATCTTGTCGCATTTCATCACGTCACAGCGCACACGGGCCACGCGGGTGTTGGCCTTGTCGTTCATGAACAGATAACGGCCATCATAGGTGCCGTCGGTGAACGACATATGCGGGTGGTGCAGGTCGCCGTTGTCATAGGTGACCTTGCCGTTTGCAGCCAGGAACTCCTTGGTTTCAGGCAGCAGGCCCTCGGTCAGAACCTTCAGCGACTCGTTGGTTTGGCCCCAGCCCGTGGCCGAGCAGCGGTTGAACACAGGCACCCGCATCAGCTCGCGCATGGACGGCACGCCCAGAATGCGCAGTTCGCCGGTCTGGCCCGACGACCAGAAGCCGTAATATTCGTCCAGCTCGCCCGGCTCCAGATGCTGCTTGGCGGCAGCGCTGGCCTCTTTCGCGGTCATCAGGGTCGATCCCAGACCGGTCCCGGCGATGACGGCACCGGTGGCAGTGGCCCCCAGCATACCGCGGCGCGTGATGTTCAGTTTATTTTCTTGGTCCGACATGGTCGTTCCTCCTTTTAGGAAACGGTTTTCGGTTTGGCGTTTGGATGGTTCGCCGGTGGTTGCCCGAGGGGGGTCTTAGGTGTGACCGACCCGGTCTTGGCCCGCCGTTTCAGTTGGCGGATAACGACGGGACATTTGTCCTCGGACTGATAGAGCACCTGACAATGCAGGCAGGTGACGCACTCGTTCGGATTGATCTCACCAGTGGGGTGGATCGCCTGAACGGGGCATTCATTGGCGCAGGTCTGACAGGGCGTGCCACAATCGTTGTAGCGGCGCAGCCAGTCGAACATGCGGATACGGGCAGGGATCGCCAGCGCTCCGCCCAGCGGGCAAAGATAGCGGCAATAGAACCGTTCGATGAACAGCCCGATCCCCAGCAGGACCAGCGCAAAGACCACAAACGGCCAGTCGCGCATGAATTTCAGAATGATCGCGGTCTTGAACGGCTCGATCTCGGCATATTGCTCGGCCAGCGGGATCGAGACGAAACTCAGACCAAAAAGACCCAAAAAGATCATGTATTTCGCAGGCCAGAGCCGCTCGTTCAGGCCCCAGGGCAAAGTCCATTGCGGCACTTTAAACGCCCGTGCGATCTTGTTGGTCAGCTCCTGAAGCGCGCCAAACGGGCACAGCCAGCCGCAATAGGCCCCACGACCCCAGAACAACAGGGCGGCGGCCACGGCAAACCACTGGATAAAGACCAGCGGATCCAGCAGGAACGCGTCCCACGAGAACCCCGTGCGTAAACTGCCCGCCAGCGCCATCAGGTTCACCACGCTCAGCTGCGCGTTGGCATACCAGCCGATGAAGAACAGGGTCATCGTCAGGTACCCGATGCGGAACCAGTAAAAGACGCGCGCATTCATCGTGGCGTGGAACTGGAAGAAGAACGTCGCCGTCAACACCAGCAGCATGACACCAAGCCCGGCGATCTCGACGGTGCGATCCTTCCAGATGCGCTGCCACAGGGCGGCCTTGGCGGCCGCTTCGCCGGTTGCATCATCCACAACCGATGGGGTGGTGACGGGCAACAGGTACTGTTCCGGCAGCTTGTATCCCAGATCGAAGGTCAGAAAGGTCTTTTCAACCGCCCCGACGGCACGCTGCACCAGCAATTGCAGGCGGAACGGCTCGGCCGGGTCAAACTCGGCATCAGCGGGGATCTTGAAGATATCCAGTTCGGTAAAGCTGGGGGCATCTGGCGCGGCAACCTCACCCAGACGGCGCTGCTGCTTGTCGAAGAACCGCACCGAGCTGTCGCCCTGGATCAGCTGAATCCGGTCAAAGATCCCACCCCGGACATAGCCCGATCCCTTGAAACTATAGGCCCCGCGCCCCAGTACCAGAATGGCCTGTTCACCTTCGTCCAGCCAGTTGATCAGGTTCTGGTATTCAGCCTCACCCAGCAGCGACTTGCCGATCGATGGCACCGAAACAAGCGCCATGTGCATGTCGATGAAGGTGTCATCCGGCTCGCCCGGTTCGGGGCGCTTGATCGCGCGCTGATCCCCGGTGGCTTCAAAGGCAGCATTGACCTGCCCGACATCCAGCGTCATCCGCCGGACCGAGCCGTCTCCAGACAATGTGGTCCAGTCGTAAATGGCATCCTGCGCCATATCGACTTCGCGCTTCGGCCCGCCAGCCTGTACCGGAGACAATCCGCCCAGCCCCAGCGCGCGGGCCACTTTGATCCCTCCGCGCACAAGGCTGTCATCGATCACCATGATCGTCACGGTCGCACCCGAGATAATGTCTAGGTCATGCCCCTCACCCCCGGTCTCGGCCTCTCGTTTCAGGTCAAGGCCCGCATAGCCTTCGGTCAGTTCAACCATCCGGGAATTGGGAATGCCGATCAGTACGATGGGTTCGGAATGCTTGACCAGCTGAACACCGGTCAGAACAGCGTCTGCGTCGATGGCAGCAACCACGTGAATGGGTTTGCCGGAATAGCCGGTCGTTCCGACAAAGTCCGAAGTCAGAAAAGCCCACGCGATGGTCTCGCCACCCCGAAGGACCGGGGCAACCTTCACGTCGCTGCGTACCGGGCCAAACGCGTCGGCACCCGGGGCCAGGTCAGCCGGATCAATGTCAGGAAGAAAGCTGGCAAGACTGTCGGCGCGTGCACTGATTGCAACACCGCAGGACAGAACGAGGGCCAGAAGGAAATGGATTGCGCGACTTATAACCACGGCGCACCTCCGATCAATTGGGTAGACGCCATGGACGCGCGCGGGGCGCGTTCAGATTCTTCTTGGGTCGTGAACGGGGGCCCCCGGGTTTCGGGCCACAGGTGTTTGGGGCTGTACAAAATGCACTGCCCCCCATGTTCAAAGCGTACATTTTGAACATTTACGACGCTTGCGGGCTGCAAAGCGCCCGGCATCGGTGCTGACACCGTCACCGCACAAAGCGCACAGTCCGCGCATTTCGGGCAGGGCGCGGTTGGATCGTTGTCGCCTTCTTCTTCAAGGTCAACTTGAACCCAGACCGCGCCCGCCTCCGAGCAGATCTCCACCCACATGCTCTCACCGGGACTCGCCAGAACCGGGCCAAGCATTTGCAACAACAGAAGGAAAATACCTGCCAGTCCACACGCCGCGCGTAATGCGCGAACAGGGAGGGTGTGGAAAGAGTTAAAGGCAGGCATGGAGAATCCAACTCGGTATTCTTTCCCGAGTCGTAGGCGGTTTTCCCTGTCCGATACTTGACTTTCGTCAGGCCTTTGGAATTTCCCTTCAGCCGTCCGCTTCGTCCATCAACCCACGCACCCATCGCCCTGCCAACCAGGACGCGGGTATGCCTAAAGGTATTGACCAAAGGATTGCCGGAACCGGTCCAATCACCCCGAAACCGGCGCTATGCAGGATCAGCCCGGCCAGAAACAGGTTGATGGCCACGGTCAACATGGTGGCTGGATAAAGCAGAATGGCCAGTTTCCAGACCGGCCATTTGCCCTCAGTGGCTGGTGCCTTCCGAGAAGGTGATTTTGTTCCAGACATTGTACTTCCCAGATGGTTTACGCATCGGCAGGCGGCGCACTTCTTCCAGCGTCTGCGCGTCATAAACGATCACCGCGCCGTCATCTTCCCAGATCGACACAAGCGCGTGGCGGCCATCCTTTGTGAACTCTACATGTGCCACGGTCTTGCCCGGGGCAGGGCGCAAAGTCTTTACGATTTCAAGGCTTTGCTTGTCGATCACATGCATGGCATCCTTGTTGGGACCAAAGAAGACATCGGCCCAGACGAAAGGCGAATTCTCGTGGCTCCGCATGAAGAATCCCGGCCCTTCGGTCTTGATCCGCTTGACGGTTTCCCAAGTCCCCATGTCGATCACCGACACCGTGCCGTCAGTCAGATGCGGCGTGGCCATAACGGTCGTATCGCCATGTTTCCACGTAATCCCCGAGCCTAGATGCGGCATCCCCGGCAAGTCCAGATCGGCCACCTTGTGCCCAATAACAAGGTCGATCACCTGTCCGCCCTTGCCATCGCGCGCGGCACCCATGACGTATTCATAGCTCTGATCGAAAAAGAAATCGTCCAGATAGTCGGGCGTTGTGATCTTGCGCACCGGGAAAGGATCGGGGTTCTTGAACTGCCCTTCGATGCGAAAGTCGTGACCCAGCCCGGATTGCGGCGGGTTGGCTCCGTAGAAGACCTCCCAGATCTCGGGAACATCCTTGAGCGCCAGAACAAAGCTCTCACGCGGGGGGGCCTGATACACCGCGGATACGCGGCTGGATTTTCCCGCTTTTCCTTTGATCGCAATGACTTTTGCCACCGACAAGTCTTCGGTCGACAGCAAGGTCAGACTGTTGGGCAAATAATTCGCAACAGCCAGCCACTTGCCGTCGCCGGACATTGCGATGTTACGGCTGTTAAGCCCCGCCCGTACGCGCCCCACCTGTTGCAGGGCCCAGATGTCGTATTTCTGAACCCAGCCATCCCGGGACATGATGAAAACGAAACGCCCATCCGGGCTGAACTTCGGCCCGCCGTGAACCGCGAAGGGTGTCTCGAACCTGTCCAGAACCTCAAACGTGTCACCATCCAGCACACTGACGTGATGGTCCCCGGTTTCGACCACCAGAGTGATGTTCATCGGGTCACTTGACCACACTGGCGCCTCAACGGGGATGTAACCGTCATCCAGCGTGCGGCTGTCCATGATATGGGCCTCGCCCCATTCGGGGTCGGTTTCCAGCGGTGATTTTAGCCAGCCAGCCAGCTCTTCAATCTGCAAAGCGTCAAGTTCGTGCGAGAAAGCAGGCATCTGCGTCGCCGCGCGCCCTTCGGCTATCACCGCTGCGATGCGGGGCCCGCGCATGCGCTGGAGCGTCTCTGGGATCAAGGCCGGGCCGACGCCGCCCAGACGGTTTTCACCGTGGCAGGACGCACAATGTTCAGCATAATCCGTTGGTGCGTCTGCCCAGGCTGCACCTGCGGTCAGCACGGAACACATCACCACGAGCTTCATCTTTTCAAAAATACTCCCGCCGGAGGCTCCCTTGGGTGTCTCTGGCACCCATGTCGAAGGCTCAGAGCAGACGGGATTAAAAGAATTGATGCGCCGGATCATGGCTTTTCCCCCGGAACGGCGTAACCCGCAGACGCTCGCCTGCGTCGTCAACACCGATTTCTTCGTTTGTCAGGTAACAGGCCGGATCTTCGGCCCAGGGATCACCGGTCAGTTGCAGGGCCCGGATGCGGGTGTTGCCACCGCAGACGTCCTTTAGCTCGCAGGCCCCACATCGACCCCTAAGCGGGCGCGGACGCGTGCGCAGCATGGCCAGCATCGGATCGTCGCTGGTCCAAAGCTCGGAAAACGGATTAGTCTTAACGTTGCCTACTGTGTAATCGGACCAGTAGGTGTCAGGATGGACCCGGCCCAGATTGTCGATATTGGCCACACCCAAACCGCTGGAATTTCCTCCCCAAGCGGCCAGATGCTCGCGGACATGCGCAGCCTTGTCAGCGTCGAAATGCGCACGAATCCAGTTCAGAAAATACCCCGCGTCTGCATCATTGTTGCCGGTCACGATATCCAGCGGGCGACCGCCCGAGGCAGCCTCCCACGCGCGCTCCAACAGCAGATCCATTCCCTTGCGGGTGCGCTGATGCTCAGCATCCTCGCCGCGGTTCTTGTCGCCGCGCCCGGCATAAACCAGGTGCGACAGGTAAAACTTGTCGACGCCCTCGTCATCGCATAGCTGAAGCAGGTCCGGCAGGTGATGCTGCGTGCCTTCGGTCAGGCAGAACCGCAAGCCAACCTTGATGCCGCGCCTCTTGCATTCGCGCACACCGCGCAGGGCGTCGGCAAAAGCCCCTTCAACGCCGCGGAACCAGTCATTCGTGGCCCCGATCCCATCCAACGAGATACCAACGTAGTTGAATCCGACATCGGCAATCATGTCGGCGGTCTCATCATGAATGCGTGTCCCGTTGGTCGACAGCGCCAGCATCGGCACAAGGTCGCGGGCACGTTTGGCAATGTCGAAGAAATCAAATCGGTCCAGCGGTTCCCCGCCCGAGAGGATCAGGGCCGGGACGCGAAACTGGCCCAGATCCTCAAGGGTTACCATGGCTTGCTCGTGGCTGAGTTCGCCCGGGAACGCAACATCCGCCGAGACGGTGTAGCAATGACGGCACTTCAGATTGCAGCGCCGCGTTAGGTTCCAGATTACAACCGGTTTCACAGGACCGGGGCGGCGTTTTCGCACCGGGGTCGGTTTGACCAGCTGGTGCATGTATTCGGTCAGGCGGAACATCGTCTCAGCCTTTCTTTTTCAGGCGCAGCCCGGTCTTTTTCAGAATGCGCGTGGAATAGAGGATATCCTTGGCCCGGCAGGCGTCACCCAGGATCGTAGTGATCTGGGCGCGTTTTTCCTCGACTTCATCCCGATCCGATCCGTGAACCATGGCAAACAGATTGTAGGGCCAGTCGGGCAGGGCGCGCGGGCGTTCATAGCAATGGGTGACAAAGGGTAGAGCACCGATCTGAGCGCCCAATTCGGCGATGCGGTCATCTTCGACATCCCAGACAGTCATGCCGTTCGAGGTCATGCCCAGCTTGTAGTGGTTGGGGGCGGCCGCGATGCGGCGGATTACGCCACGCGCTTTGAGGGCTGACAGCCTCTCAAGCAGATCGGCTTCCTGCATCCCCAGATCATCAGCAACCTGAGCATATGGGGCAGAAACCAGAGGCAATCCGCCCTGTAGTGCTTGGATAATCTGTCTGTCTGTTGCGTCGATCATGCCGCCACCCGAAAGCCGATATAAAATTCCTGAAGTTTGGGGAAACAAAGAACCTCGATCCCCGTTTCCCGTTCGATTGCATCGGCCGCGGCCTCGATCCCTTCGGGCGTTTCCGTGGCCAGTACGAACCACATGTTCAGCCGGTGCGTGCGTTCATAATTATGGGCGACCTCGGGGTGTGTATTGACTTTGGTCAGGACGGCTTCAAATTCCCCGACCGGAACGGCCATCGCACAGAGGCAAAAAGCACCGCCCATCGCCGCGGCATCGAAAAACGGCCCAAAACGTGTGATGACGCGGGTCTCTTTCATGCGCGTCAGGCTCGCCAGCAATTCGGCCTCGGACAGGCCAAGTTCTTTGGCGACTGTTGCGTAAGGATGTGAAACCAGTGGCAGATCGTCTTGCATCCGGTTCAGGATCGCACGGTCAGTTTGGTCCAGCGTCATGCGGCGACCTCTTTGGTTTGAATCAGCGCGCCGGTCTGCTTGAAGCAGCGGGTTGAGAACAGAACCTTGTTCCGTGCGCCCGATAGTTCTGGCAGGGCCGTCGCACGGGCCAGTACGTCCAAAGCTTCGCTGCGGGATCGCGCGTGGATCATGGAATACAGGCGATATGGCCACACACCGGGCACCGGGTTGCGCTCGTAACACAAGGTCACACCGGGGAAAGCCGCCAAAGCGGGGCCGGCTGTATCGACCTGCTCCGCTGGCAGGTCCCAGACAACCATCGCATTGGCCGACCAGCCAAGCGCCCGGTGACGTACGATGACGCCCAGCCGCGAGATGATACCGGCCGAATGCAACGCGATGACTCGCGCCATCACATCATCAACGTCCCGGTTCAGTGAATGTGCCAAATCTGCATAGGGTTCAGCGACCAGAGACAGTCCCGAACTCAGCGTCTGCAGTAGATACCGATCACCCTCGCGCATCGCAGTTGCATCCACCTGGCGTGCTGTAGGCACGGTTTTGACCCCGCCGATCATGCGGAACCCAAGATCAACGTTGAAAGGGCGCACCAGCCGCAAATCCAGCACCCGCAGCCCGGTGACCCGGCTGATCCGCGCTAGGGTAGCATTCACATGCGCCCGATCCGGGCCGGTTGCAACAAACCAGAGGTTCCAGGCGTCCTCGCGCTGATAATTGTGGTTTACACCCGGTTCGGCGTCGATCAGGGCGGCGACCTCTTCCAGCCGCTCCTCCGGGACGGACACAGCCGCCAGCGTACTGGCCGTCACCGCGCCGGGCGTGATGGTTGCGCCAACCCGCGTGATGCGACCCGTAGTGCGCATTCTTGAAAGGCGGTGGATGACTTCGCTTTCGTCAAGTCCAAGTGCGTTTCCAAGAACCTGAAACGGGCGTTCGGTTACCGGGAAATCGCGCTGAAATTCATCCAGCAAGCGGCGGTCGATCGGGTCTGTAATGTGTTGCATGACTTACAGACCCGTCTTGTGCGCACGCGCGGTAAAAAAGATACCCGAAGGGCTTTCGGCCTCGATCTCGCGCAGTTTTTCGAAACTATGCGTGTCATAAACCATGACCTTGTTCGCATCGCGCACACTGATCCAAACCTCGTGCCCGCGCGGTGTGAATTCCATGTGCAAAACGGCAGGGCCGGGCTTGAATTCGCGGATGATCTGTTTGCTGACGGTATCGATGACCTGAATGGTATCGTTCAGCGGGTGGGCAAAGTTAACCCAGACCTGCCGACCGTCCGGGCGCGCCATGGCAAAGACCGGCTGTCCGTGGGTTTGTGTGCGTCCGGTCTCGGTCAGGGTGGTGGCGTCAATCCACAAAACTTCGTGGTGACCAACGGCGGGCAAGACGAATTCGGACCCTGTCAGCGCCCAACCTTCCAGATGGGGCATCTTGTAGACCGGCATTTCCTCCTGACCACGGCCATAGCCGGGTAGAACGCGGATCGGTTCTGGGTTGTCGGACCACAGATCAAGCGCCGTCAGACCATCCTCTCCAAACAGGCCGGTGATATAGGTGCGGCCATTGGCAGTGATCAGCGCATCGTAGGGGTTCTTGCCGATATCGGTGATCTTGGTGATCTCGGGCGCGCCTTGTGCGAAATCCGCGATCCATGTCTCGCCGGTGTCCCACATTGTGAAAACGAAACGGCGGCCCGGCGCGTCGACCAGACCAATCGTTTTGCTGCCGGTGGGAATGTCAGCCACCATCTCCAGCGTTTGCGCATCAAACACGCGCGCACCGCCGGGTTCGTAATTCGATACCGCCACAAGCGTACCATCGTCCGAGATGGCGCCGCCAATGGCGTTTCCGGACTGAACAACGCGGTTCACGATCTGACGGGTGACAATGTCAACCTTGGTCAGGCCTCCGTCGCGGCCAAAGACATAGGCGAAACGTTCATCCGGTGAATAGACCAACGAGGCGTGGGACAGATCGCCCAGTCCTTCTATCCGGGCCAGAGCGGCGCGGTCGGACTGGTCCACCAGCAGGACCGATCCGCTGGCACGTTCGATCACCAGCCCAAGGTCTCCAGTCGCCATTGGCTCGGCTTGGGCCGTGGTCATCATCAATGTCGCCGCAAGGCTGAGGATAAGGTGTTTCATCGTGCCTCCTGTTCCAGCAGGTATCGGGCAATCCATTCGGCCTCTTCTTCACTGATCAGGGGCCGCCACGGGGGCATCGCCGTATCGGGGATGCCGTCAAGGATGACACCGGTCAAAACCTCGGCGTCGTAATGCTTCAGTGTATTCGAGCGCAGATCGGGCCCCAGGCCGCCTTTCAGCGACAGTCCGTGGCACGAGCCGCAGTCCTGATGCACAAGTCTTTTCAGTGCGTTGGGATCAATGACATCGGCAGCAAAGGCGGACGTTGCAGCCAGAACCGCAGTTGTCAGAAAAGTTCGGGCAACCCACCCCGCACGGCCGGGCACATTTCCGTTCGGCGCGGGACACGGCACACGATTTCTGCACCCCAGCTTAGCCATGGGCCCGTTCCAGAATGTCCGCCATGGGCTGTTCGGCGTAAAGTGAGACAACTTTGCCGATGATGAAAAGCGTTGGCGCCTTCAGCCCGGAGGTGCGCACGTCGTTGGCCAATTGGTCCAGCCGTGACACCAGCCGGTGTTCATCAGGTGTCGTCGCATTTCCGATGGCCAGAACCGGCGTCGATCCTGGCAGGTTTTCGGTCATCAGACCCATGGCGATTTGGCCGATATTGGCCACACCCATGTAAACCACCAGTGTCGTGTCCGGGTCGGCCAGGCGTTTCCAGTCCAGGTCCAGCACTTTGTCTGCCTGCCGGTGTCCGGTGACATATTGAACCGAGGTCGCCAGCCCGCGATGGGTCAGCGGCACGCCGGTCGAACAGGACGCGCCCTGCGCCGCGGTGATCCCCGGTGCGTATTCTACCGCCACGCCATGGGCCATCAGATAAGCGGCTTCTTCCGAGCCGCGGCCAAAGATCATCGGATCGCCACCTTTCAGACGGGCGACCGTGTGACCTGCGCTGGCCTCTTCCAGAAGGATTTCGTTGATCCGGTCCTGTGGGACGGTGTGGCATTTGGGCGCTTTCCCAACAGGGATCAGCCGCGCGCCTTCGGCGTGCAGATTCAGGATATCAGCAGACACCAGCCTGTCATAGACCACCACATCTGCTTCCTGCAGCATTCGCAGGGCACGCAGCGTCATCAGTTCGGGGTCGCCGGGGCCTGCACCAATCAGAAAAACCTTACCGCTCATGTTCAAACTCGCTGGGTCTGAATGTCTTCGAAACCCGGGGTTTCCTGCGCGAATCCAATGCTTTTGCGGGACGTTGCTGGGTAGGCCGGGCGTGTCATGAGGGCAGATTGGCGCAATCGAAAACCAACCTCCTTGACATAAGTTAAGGAGCGCGGGATTTGCGCCCGCGCCCCTCTGTTCAGCCTATGAAAACACCCGGGATCAGGGCTCGACAGTGATCATCCCGATCATGTTCTGTGTCTCCCAATGGGGCCCGCAAAGATAATCCTGAGGGCCGGGTGTCAGGAAGGTCATTTCAACCGTTTCTTCCGGGAACAACCGGTCGCTTTCGGGTTCGCTGCCATCTTTCAGCAACACACTGTGGCTGGTGCGCTTGTCGACATTCACCCATCGGACAGTTGTACCTGCCTTTACGGTCAGTTCGAACGGGCAGAAATTGTAGTTGTACATCAAAACCACTTTGGCGTCCTCGACCGAGGCCGAGGGGTGGCCGAACAGCTCGACATAGCGCTCTTCGGCTTCGGCGCAGATCTCGGCAGTTTCATCTGACCAGGCTGGCGCGGGAAGAAGCAGCAGCGCGGGAAGAAGGCGGTGGGGTTTCATGGTCCATGTCTCCTTTCCAAAGTAATTGGGGCCGGGAGAACCGGCCCCAAACTGTTATTGCTTGACCACGTTGATAAACGCGCTGTCGTCGTCGAGCGCTAGGCTGGTATCCAGCGTTACGTGGTGGAACCGTGCGGCGGCAAAGTCATCATGGATTGCAAAACCGACCGTATAGGTTTGACCGGCCTCCAGCGGAACATCGCCGGGTGCGCCCGAGTTCAGCGGACGTGTGAAAACAACCGTCCACATGCCACCAGACAGGTTTGCCGAGGCTGCAATCTCACCATCATTGACCACCCGCTGTTCCAGCAGATAACCATTTGTGGCGCTGCCGTCCGCGTAGACACGCATCAGGTCAAGATAGGTGCCGTCAGCCAGATACTGCTCGATTTGTTCGGCGGCCTGCAACTTGTCCCAACCGCCCAAAGCCTTGCCGCCTCGACCTTTGATCTCGATCTCGGTGCGGCTTTCGCTGAGGTACTTGGTCACGGTGTCCTGAGCGGTCAGGCGACCGGAAACATCCCCGATTGCGGCAATTGCATCGGCCTCAGGCGCAAAGGGCATATAGGTGTTGTCGGCGTGGCACGACGCCCAGCACCCGACCTGATCGCCCAGTTCGATACCGGTTCCAGTGATCATCATAGCGACCTTGATCTGGTTTTCAGGATCCATTTTGCCGCCATCGACAAACGGAGCAGGGTTGTGCCCCACATCCGGCCATTGCAGACGGATGTACAGGTTTTCGTCATCATGTGCCGCCTGAACGGTTGCGTCGATCACACCGCGTTTGCCGGGGATCGGAGTGGGTTCCAACTCGCCACCGGCAACGATCTTGTTACCAATCGCATCCAGTTCCTTGGCATGACAGGTCGAACATTGATCGCCACCTTTGGTCAGCGGACGGGCCCCGCCATGGGTTTTTCCGTTCTGCACCCATTCAAACGACGCCTGGCCTGGATAGAACAGTTTCAAGTCCGCACTGGCCACCGCATTCCAGTCGATGTTGGCACCGACATCGCCGCTTTCACTGCTGGCAGGTGTTGCCGAACCATCGGTTGCAGCCGCTGCCCGCTCTTCCGCGACAGCGGCGTCAACTGCTGCCGCAATCTGGGCCTGAACGGCCTCCTGCTGGGCTTTCTTTGCAGCTTTCTCAGCCTCGGCCTCGGCAGCTTCCTTGGCTTCGATCCGTTCAAGGCTGGCAAGGTATTCTGGCGGAATTGGTCGAATGAAGGCCGGATTTGGCGCTTCAAGCTCTTCCAGATATTCGTCGGATGCGCGGTCTCGGATGTTCGAGTGTGCAATGCCCTTGTGGCAGTCGATACAGGTCTGACCGGTTTCCATTGCGTTCAGGTGCTGCTGACGTGCACGCGGACGCTGGAATTCAGGCATCATCGATTCAAAGTCATGGCAGTTTCGACATTCACGCGAGTCCGTTGATTTCATCCTCTCCCACTCATTCATGGCAAGATGAATGCGCTTGGCTTCGAATTTCTCTCGGGTGTTGATGGTGCCGACCATCTTTCCATAAAGCTCTTTCGAGGCTTTTATTTTGCGGATGATTTTGTGGGTCCAGTCCTTGGGCACGTGACAGTCCGAGCAGACCGCACCAACGCCCGACCGGTTCACGTCGTGGATCGTGCCCTGGTATTCCGCATAAACAAAATCTCGCATCTCGTGGCACGAGACACAGAATTCCTTGGTATTCGTGGCTTCCATGGCGGTGTTGAACCCACCCCAGAAGATGATGCCGGCGGCGAAAGCCGCAGCAATACCGGCCACGGGCATTCCCCACAGGAAATACCGGCGCCAGATCGGTTTTTTCTTATCCGGTTCGGAAGTCATATCCGGGCTCCGTTTTGGCTGTCTTGTCTGGCCTTGGGTGGCAGGCCGGTGAGTTTGGCGGATCTGTCAAACGAGGAAAGGGCGGGCGAGGGGCCCGCCCTTTCCGGTTTAGGTTGCGAACCCCTCAGGTGACGTGGTTCGACCGGTTGTGGACATTGAACTTGCCGGTTGGCGCGTAAAGTCCGTCAATCCGACCGATCTCTTCCAATGTCTTGGCGTCGAAGATCACAATCTGACCGTTGGGTTCCTTCGAGTCCGACAGGTTCCACTTGGAAACCCAGACCTCGGTACCATCGGCGTTGAATTCGAAGTGAACAGCGGCGCTGCCTTCGTCTTCGGTGATCTGGATGGTTTTCACGATCTCGCCGGTCTCTTTCGAGATGACCTGAACCGATTGTTGAATTTCCGGCTCGGGGTGTTTGGTCTGATCAGCCCAGATGTAATCCGAGTTCGGGTGGGTGCGGACAAACAGGCCGGGGCCGTCGGTTTCCACCTCGTAACAGGTTTTCCACGCCTGATCCGGGTGGCCTTCTGGGTCGTTGCCCCAGACTGTCACGGTACCGACACCCAGGTGGGTTGTGCCCGCCACAGGTCCGCAGTTCGGGTCAATCCAGTTCGCGCCCGGGCCGGGGTGCGGCAGGGCAGCGGTGTCGATCATAGCCTCAAGCTTGTGCGTTTCGGTATCGACAACGACCATCTTGTTCGATGCGTTTGCCGCGATCTGGAAGTACCGGCCTGTCGGGTCGAAGAACCCGTCATGCAGGAACTTGGCCGAGTTGATCTTGTCAATCCGCAAGTTGTCGAGGTCGGTGTAGTCAACCTGCCAAAGCTGACCCAGCTCTTTCACGGCAACGATCCAGGTGGGTTCGTTCGGCGTGGTGTAGATAGCGGCCACACGGGCTTCTTCCACATACTCACCATCTACGTTTGTGCCACGGGTCGAAACGACTTTGACCGGCTCCATGGTCTGCGCATCAACGATCGCAAAGTGAGGCGGCCAGTACCCACCACCGATGACGTATTTGCCGTCACCGGACACGGCGACATCGCGCGCGTCATAGGCGATCTTGACTTCCGAAACCAGCATCTTGTCCGGCGTTTGCCAGAGGTCGATCTTGGTCATCTTGCCGTCACGGCCCATTGTGTACCAGAAACGTCCAGGTGTTTCGGGTTCGGTGATGTTGTGATGTTCCGAAGCCTTCAGGACGTGCACGGCATAGCCGGTCGGAATATGCGTCAGCACTTCTTTCGTGTCACCGTCGATGACGGCAACCTTGCCCACATCGCGTTCGATGACGACAAAGAAGTTTTCCCAGTTGCGGCCGTGAAGCGGCTCGGTCGGGTAGTCTGCTTCTTCGACGTAAACCTTGCGGGTTGCCTTCATCTGTTCCAGCGACATTTCAGGCGGCTTTGGGGCCTCCATCATGATGTAGGTCGCCATATCCTTGATTTCCTGCTCGGACATGATGTCCGAGAAGTTGTTCATCCCGCCTTCAGTTCCCCAGGCGATGATTTTCTCAAGGCGTTCCTGACCCAGTTTCAGGGTGCCGCCTTCGGTTACGGTGCCGTCGGCTGCGGTCTTCTTCCAATGCGGCTCCAGGTTTTTACCGGTAGCGCCTTTGCGCAAAACCCCGTGGCAGCCTGCACATTGTTCAAAGTACAGTTGTTTCGAAGCTTCAAAGGCTTCGTCGCTAAGTGTTGGCTCGTCGGCAAAAGCTGGAGCAGCGACGCTGCCCAACAACATTGCCAATCCGACCCCAAAAGCGCGGCCGGTCTTGTTGTAGCTGATTCCAAGTGACATGATCACTCTCCATTTGCGTGGTGAGGCAATGCGGAGACTGATCCATCACGGGATTGTCATCCTTGACCAAAGTCAACGGGCGCGGCGCTAACTTTGTTCTTTGGACAAAAACCAGGTGCAGATTTCACCAATAAAACCTGTTTTTTTCACACATGTTTTTGGCGTCTTGATTTCGGTTAAGTGCCCCAATCCCGTCGGACGGTACTGCTTGTTGAACGACAAGATGGGCCATGGAGAGCAGGCATGTCATCTGCAATATCGCGCATTTTCAGCGAAGGGTTTCGGATATTTTTCCTTTCCGCCGGTCTTTATGGTGTGTTTGCCGGTGTCGCTTGGGGTATTTGGCTGGCCTCATTGGATGGGCTTTTACCTTATGACGAGCAAAGTTATGGAATGCCCCCGGTCATGTGGCATGCCCATGAGATGATTTTTGGCTATGCAACGGCGGCACTGGGTGGGTTCTTTCTGACTGCAGTTCCGAACTGGACCGGTACGCCGGAAGTGCGGGCGCGCTTTGTCACGATCGTAGCGCTGATCTGGATGGCGGGGCGGTTGGCGGTGTGGTTTTCAGGATCGCTCTCTCCGATTACCGTCGCGATTGTTGACCTGAGCTTTGTTCCGATTCTTGTCCTGAAAATTGCTAGCCAGCTGGTACGAAGGCCCAAGCCACAGAACATGATATTTCTGTATCTTCTGAGTTTGGTGTGGGTGGCCAACCTGATGGTTCATCTGGAATGGATAGGTGTCGCCGCAGACACGTTGAATACCGGGGTTCGTGCAGGGCTACTGACCTTGTGTTCAATGATAGCGATACTGGGGGGACGTATAACTCCGGCCTTTACGCGCAATGCAATGAAACGCGAGGGTGTTCCCGAGGCCCTGTGGCCGGCTTCAAACGCGGCGCTGGAAAAGGCCGTGATGGCGCTTGCCCTTGTGCTGCCGTTGTTGGTGCTGAGCTTGGGCAGTGTTTCCTTGGCGGGTATCTGCGCGTTGTTGCTGGGCGGCGCCCAGCTGATGCGCATGGCACGGTGGAGAGCGGGTTGGGCGCTGCGGCAGCCGATCCTGATTGCTCTGCACTTAGGCTTGATGATGCTGGCCCTCGGGTTGTTGCTGTGGGGGTCTGCCGTCATCGGATATGGTAATGAGATCGGCGCGCTGCACATTTTGGGGATTGGGTGCGTTGGTGGCATGACCCTTGCCGTCATGAGCCGCGCTGCCCTTGGCCACAGTGGCCGCCCCCTTGTTGCACCGTCGCCCATGGCGGTCGGATACGGGCTTATGGCGGCGGCGGCTTTGGTCCGCTGGCTGGGGTCCGGGCTAGCAGGTGGATATATGACCGCCATGCTGACGGCTGACGGGTTATGGATTGCCGCAATTGGGTTGTACCTGTTTGCCATGTGGCCAGCGCTGACGGGTCCGCGCGCAGCAAAGCACGGCTGACACGGAACCTTAAGCGCGGATTGCAGTTCAGAATATTAAGGGGCGTTCGTTCTTTACGTGGCGGGACACGAGCGCACGAGCGCGTCTTCCGTTTTCAGGTATGTGCCGCACAGACTGAGGAACGTGCCAAGGGGTCTCTAGTTCCGGAAACAGGTCGAAGATTTCTGCCCTTGCTTCTGGGGGAACGCTGGACAGAGCCTGTGCGCCGACAAAAAGGCTTTCTGACGGGGCACCTTCTGCGAAGATGATTTCATGGCGGTCGAACAATAGATGGTAATACGTGACTGACAGGGTGTCTTTTGCAACGCTGATACCGGGGCTGGCGGTAAGAATGCGCGCGGGGACCAGGATTTCCTCTGCGTCAAACATTCTGACGGCGATCCGGGATCGAACCAACATCCGGTGCTGTGGCGAAACAAGCAGGTCGCGTTTTGGCAAGTCACACCCCAAGGCCCCGGCTTTGATGAGGATTGGAAGCAGCTTGGGTTTTTTCGCCAGCTCTTCATGCGATAGGTTTCGCGTTCCGATCCAACGTATGTGTTGCGGTCCGTTGTCGGCAGTCACGACCATGTCACCCACCTTCAGATCCTCGATGGGCATCGGACCTTCTGGCGTCATGATAAGTGTTCCGGCAGTAAAGCACGGCACGTCAATGATGGCAGCCGGGTCAGTTGTGTCGGGCGCATTGGTCGGCGTGACATTCACGATGTTCATCGAGTAGGTCGTACCGGGCACAAGAGGTTCTGAGGTAATATAGCCGCCCAATACGCCGTCAACTTCGACGCGATATACAGTAATTGTGCCCCCGCCTGGTTTGGACAGAACGTAGGATTCTTCCAGGTATATTGGGCCGCTTAGAAAGGTGGTCGAACCATCGAGGGTGGTGACAGTACCGGTCTGCGTCAGGTCATCGCCGTCTTCGTCGTCAAAGCGGTCACCGTTGAAAACATCCCCTGTGTCGGCGATAGGTGGTCCGCCGCCGTTTTGAATAAAACCACCAGCTGCGTCCGTCACGCTAAACAAACGACGATCCGTGTCGGGATCAAAATTGACATCCAACGTAACCGTGTCCGGCCCAATCGTATTCACCGTGATGACACCGGGTGTATAACCGATATAAGAATAGTTCGCCATTTTTGCCCATCAATCTTTGAAACGGAATTTTCACCTTTTCTCAGGTGGTTGATTACGTCCGGTATATCAAGAAGTCGACGCGAAAGTGTTCACAATTGCCTCAGATTTCAAGGCGACCCTAAGGTCATTTCGTTATTCTCGCTGCTTGCGGATCTCTGATCTCGTTCCTGAGGATACTTTACAAGTCTTGACTTTCGTTAAGGCAGCCCTGTTACCCGCGCGTCATGTTGCCTGCACTAGCTAATCTGCGCAAAGGAGAGCGCGATGCGAGAAGTCATGACAAAGAGCATGGCTCGCAACATATTCTATGGCGGGTCACTGTTCTTCATCCTCATCTTTCTGGCTCTATCAGCCCATTCACACCTGTATATCGTCAATTCCGAAAATGCCGCGAAGCTCGACGAAAGTGTGGTTCGGGGCAAACATGTTTGGGAAAAACACGCCTGTATCAACTGCCACACGATCCTTGGCGAAGGGGCGTACTTTGCCCCTGAAGTCGGCAATGTGATGACACGTTGGGGCGTGTTGGACGACCCGGAATCGGCCTTTGAATCCCTCAAGGGCTGGATGGAGGCACAACCCACCGGCATTCCCGGTCGTCGGCAGATGCCGCAATTCAACCTCAGCGACGAAGAGATCCGGGATCTGACCAACTTCCTGATCTGGACGGACAATATCGATGCTCAGGACTGGCCGCCCAACGAGGCTGGCTGAGAAGGGGAATGGAGCAATGAAATATGAATCCCAAAAAATCGCCTATGCCTACTTTGCGGTAGCCATGGCGTTGTTCGCGATCCAGGTGATCGGCGGCCTGCTGGCCGGTCTGATCTATGTGTCGCCTAACTTCCTGAGCGAGCTTCTGCCGTTCAATATCGTGCGGATGCTGCACACCAACTCGCTGATTGTCTGGCTGATACTGGGCTTCTTCGGGGCGGCCTATTTCCTGATCCCGGAAGAGGCCGAGCGTGAAATCCATTCGCCCAAGCTGGCCTATTTGCAGCTGATCATTCTTGTGGTCGGTACGTTGGGCGTGGTTTTGACCTATGTCTTCAACCTGTTCGAAGGCAACTGGCTGCTGGGCAAAGAGGGGCGCGAGTTCCTTGAGCAACCCAAATGGGTCAAGGCCGGTATCGTCGTTGCCGCGCTGATCTTCCTTTACAACGTGTCGATGACCGTTCTGAAAGGCAAGAAGACTGCCATCACCAACATCCTGTTGTTGGGTCTGTGGGGTTTGGCGCTGCTGTTCCTGTTTGCCTTCTACAACCCGGGCAACCTGTCGCTGGACAAGCAATACTGGTGGTATGTTGTCCACCTGTGGGTCGAAGGTGTGTGGGAACTGATCATGGCGTCGATCCTGGCCTACCTGATGCTGAAGCTGACCGGTGTGGACCGTGAGGTGGTCGAAAAATGGCTTTATGTCATCGTGGCCGCTGCGCTGTTCTCGGGAATTCTTGGAACAGGTCACCACTACTATTGGATCGGCACCCCCGGTTACTGGCAGTGGATTGGGTCGATCTTCTCAAGCCTCGAGGTGATCCCGTTCTTCGCGATGATGGCCTTTGCCTTCGTCATGGTCTGGAAAGGCCGTCGTGACCATCCCAACAAGGCCGCTTTGCTGTGGTCGCTGGGCTGCGCAACGCTTGCCTTCTTCGGTGCTGGTGTCTGGGGCTTCCTGCATACGCTGCACGGGGTAAACTACTATACCCACGGCACACAGATCACTGCGGCCCACGGTCACCTGGCCTTCTACGGAGCCTATGTTTGCCTCAACCTGGCGATCTTCAGCTATGCGATGCCGATCCTCAAGAACCGTGATCCTTACAATCAGGTGCTGAACATGGGATCGTTCTGGCTGATGACCAGCGGTATGGTCTTTATGACCTTCGTGCTGACCTTCGGCGGAACCGTGCAGACGCACATGCAACGTGTGGTCGGAGATTACTTCATGGACGTACAAGACCAGATCGCAATCTTCTACTGGATGCGTCTGGGTTCCGGTATCGTCGTGGTCCTTGGCGCGCTGCTGTTCATCTACTCGATCTGGGTTCCCCGGAAAGAAGTTATTGAACCCGGCGCCGCCGAAACCCCTGCGGAGTGATGATGGATATGGATGGCTCCATAAAACTGAATGAGGGGGCGGCAAACGCCCCCTTCTACCTGCCCCAAGGCGATGAATGCGATGTGTTCACCGCGGCTTATAACAACGACTTGCCAGTTCTGCTGAAAGGTCCGACGGGCTGCGGCAAGACCCGCTTTGTGGCCCACATGGCCGCAAAACTTGGCCGCCCGCTTTATACCGTAGCCTGCCATGATGATCTGGCGGCTGCTGACCTGATTGGCCGTTATCTGCTGAAAGGCGGGGAAACCGTCTGGGTCGATGGCCCCCTGACCCGCGCAGTGCGCGAAGGCGCGATCTGCTACCTCGACGAGGTGGTCGAGGCCCGTAAGGATGTGACTGTCGTTCTGCACCCGCTGACCGATGACCGGCGCATCCTGCCAATCGACCGCACCGGCGAAGAGCTTGAGGCCGCACATGGCTTCATGCTGGTGGCGTCGTACAACCCCGGTTACCAGAATATCCTGAAAACCCTGAAACCTTCGACTCGGCAACGCTTCATCTCTTTGGAGTTTGATTTCCCGTCCGCGCAGATGGAAGCCGAAGTGGTTGCACAGGAAAGCGGTCTGCCGCTGGAACGTTGCAAGCCGCTGGTGCGGCTGGCGGGTAAGCTGCGCGGGCTCAAGGGTCAGGATCTTGAGGAAGGCGTTTCCACCCGACTGGTTGTTTATGCCGCGACACTGATCGCACAAGGAATGTCCACCGACCGTGCCATCCTTGCCGCCATGATCGAACCTCTGACAGATGACGAGGATATCAAACGCGGGCTCCTCGATCTTGTTACGGCTGTCTTTGGGTGAGGCCGGCCGATGGTCAAGATCGATTTTGAGCCATGGGAACCCGAAGAAACGATCGGGAAACTGTGGCACACCCTTGCCAGCCGCCTCGATGCACCCCTGGTGCACGATGGAGCCGCGGTCGACCTCTCTGAGGTCGCGGGGCGGCTGGCCGTCCTCTTTCGAGGGCTGGGCGGTGGTCCGGGCGTAGAATTGCGTCCGGTCTCGCCCGAGGTTTCACACCACCGTCTGGGTTGGCGTCGTCGTCTGGCGACAGAGGCAGAACTGATGCCACGCGCCTCGTTCGACGGTGAAGTTCTGCGCCTACCGGACCGGCTGGCGGTTTTTCCAGCCCGCGAAGCAAACGGCGCGCTGTATGTCTGGCTGGCCGCTGCGGCTGCCCATGCCGGAACGCGAATTGATGAAGACGATCCGCTGCGCGCCGACCTGCGCGCGCTGATCGCCGCGCAGAGAATGGTTGATGCGACGCTGGACGACGCCCCCGGCCTGCGCCCGCTATATACCGAGCTTTGCAAGGGCGTGTTGCATCAGCGCGATATCCCCAACTTGCCACCGGTTGAGGACGCAGTCGAAGAGCTGATCCGCCATAAGTTGGGCGACCCTCAACCGCTCTCGGCCAAAGCCGAGCAGCTTCTGACATTGGACGATGACCTGATCGCCCCCCGCGGCTATCAGCCTATGCGCCCGGTTCCCCTATGGCCTGAACTGCGCGCAGTTGGCTTTTCCGAACATAACGAGGTGGAAAACCCCGAAACTGAAGGTCCGCCTGAGGAATCCGGTGAGAAAACCCACCGCGCCCGTCGTCGCAAATCGGATCAGGCCGAGCGCAGCGACAGTTTCATTCTGCATAAGTTCGAAGCCATCCTCAGCTGGGCCGAGTTCCTGAACATCAACCGCCGCATCGACGATGATGATCCCGACAATGCCAAGAAAGCGGCCGATGATCAGGAAGAGATTGGCCTGGGTCAGATATCAAAAGCCCCCCCAACGCGGCTGAAGCTGCACCTTGATCTGGCACCCGAGGATGTGAACCGCGAGCGTCTGTCCGGCCGCATCCTCTATCCCGAATGGGACGTGCGCTCGGGCCGGTATCTGCCAGATCACGTCAACGTCCTGCTGTCGGATGCAGATATCCGCGACGATGCTGCCGCGTTTGGCAAGGACCCAGCCACCGCTCGCCGCATCCGCGCGGTCAAACGCCAGTTCGAGGCGCTGCGCCCCGGTCGTGTGATGACACGCGGCCATCTTGATGGTGACCAGCTGGATATCGAAGCCGCCGTGCGTGCCGAAACTGACCGCATGGCCAGTGGCGAAAGCAACGACCGCATTTGGCAACAATCCCGCCCCGAGGCGCGCGACCTGGCAGTCTCGATCCTGCTGGATGTCAGCCGTTCCACTGAAAGTGCCGTAACCGGTCGCGCCGTGATCGACATTGAACGTGAAGCCCTGGCTGCTTTGGCCTGGGGCCTGAACGCCTGCGGTGACGATTTCGCCATTCATGCCTTCAGTTCGCTGAAACGTCAGCGCGTCTATATCCAGCGATGCAAACGGTTTGATGAGCCGATGGGCGCCAAAGTTGAACAACGTATCGCATCACTGCGACCCGGTCACTACACGCGGCTTGGGGCCGCGATCCGCCACTGTTCAAAGGATCTGGCAAGTCAGACCCGCAAACGCCGCCTGTTGCTGGTGATCACCGATGGCAAACCCAATGACCTTGACCATTACGAAGGGCGTCACGGTATTGAAGACACGTGCATGGCCGTGCGTGAGGCACGCCGCGCCGGGCAATCGGTTTTTGGCGTCACCATCGACAAAACCGGCAAAAGCTGGTTCCCCCGCATGTTCGGACAGGGCGGTTTCGCTGTTATCCCAGACCCGCACCGCCTGACCATGGCGTTGCCGCAAATATATCGCCAATTGGTCGGTGCATGAGCGAAACCTCCTTCATCGACGAGCTTCCGGGCGAATTGCTGATGTGGGTTCTGATTATTAGTGAGCTGCTGGTTTTTGGTGCCGGGCTGATCGCGTTCATGGGCGTTCGCCTGACAGACCCTGCAGGCTTTGCCGAGGCGCAATCGCATCTTTATCGAACAGGTGCAGCCTTTAACACTGCAATACTGGTCACATCTGGCTACCTGGCCGCGCAGGCCCTGAACTGGCGCCGCGCAGCATTCCGGTTCAAGGCCAGGCTTGCCCTGACAGGCGCGGCCGTACTTGGGATCGCATTCCTGATTATCAAAAGCGTGGAATATGCTGGAAAGGCGGGGCAGGGCATTACCTATGAAACCCACCCGTTTTTCATGTTCTACTACCTGCTGACAGGATTTCACGCGGCGCATGTTCTGGCCGGGGTGTGTATCCTGTTGCTGGTCGCGTGGCGCGATGATCCTCGTAACATCGAGGCGGGCGCACAGTTCTGGCACATGGTTGACCTGGTCTGGATCCTGCTGTTTCCCGTTATTTATCTTCTGGGATAACCAAGATGTCGGCAATTTCATCTTTTGCTAAATACTCCCTCCGGAGGCGTCCGAACTCACTCACCAGCGCATGGCTGGCGCTTTTGGCGCTCAGTCTGGCCTCAACGCTATTGACCCTGATGAAAACGCCTGGAGAACTCATTGCAGGTGGTATCCTGCTCCTTGCCCTGATCAAAGCCCGTGTGATCCTGGCCCGATATCTGGACCTGGCTGAAAGCCCGGGCTGGCTGCGGGGTTTCACCATGGTTCTGACGGGGTTCTCTGCTGTGATCTTCGCACTTTACCTGATCTGAAAAAAGCCGCCCCTAAAAGGGACGGCAGGTTACCAAGCAAAGGGACGCTTAGGTTATTGTGCGGCCATTGGCATCCGCGCGATCTGACAGCGCTGCCACAGCGCCGACAAGGCGCCCACCAGATGATCGATATCCTCATCCGTATGAACGGGTGACGGCGTGATCCGCAGGCGCTCGGTTCCTTTGGGAACTGTAGGATAGTTGATCGGCTGAATGTAGATGCCAAACTCCTCAAGCAGGGTGTCCGAAATGAATTTACACTTCACAGGGTCGCCAACCATCACCGGGATGATATGGCTGGGGTTGGGCAAATGCGGAATGCCCTCGGCATCCAATCGGGCGCGTACCTGCGCCACGCGGGTTTTTTGCAAGTCACGCTCTGCACTTGAATGCTTCAAATGCCGGATCGATGCGGCAGCGCCGGCTGCAATCGATGGGGGTAGGGCAGTGGTGAAGATGAAGCCACTGGCAAAGCTGCGGACAAAATCACACAGCGCGGCTGAGGCCGCGATATACCCACCAACCACGCCGAACGCTTTGCCCAATGTACCTTCGATGACCGTCAGGCGATCCATCAATCCATCGCGTTCAGCAATCCCGCCACCACGCGGGCCGTAAAGGCCGACGGCATGAACCTCGTCCAGATAGGTCATCGCGCCGTACTTGTCCGCCAGATCGCAGATTTCCTTGATGGGGGCGATATCGCCATCCATGGAATAAACCGATTCAAAGGCGATCATCTTGGGTGTGTTGGGATCAGCTGCGGCCAGTTTGGCGTCCAAATCCGCCAGGTCATTATGTTTCCAAATCACCTTCTGGGCACGCGAATGCCGGATACCTTCGATCATCGAGGCGTGGTTGAGCGCATCAGAAAACACGATCAGCCCGGGAATTCGCGCGGCCAATGTCCCCAAAGCAGCCCAGTTCGACACATATCCTGAGGTGAACAGCAACGCCGCTTCTTTCCCGTGCAGATCGGCCAGCTCTGCCTCAAGCAGAACGTGATCATGCGTGGTGCCCGAGATATTGCGCGTACCGCCAGCGCCTGCTCCACAGCGATCCAGAGCGTCGTGCATGGCAGAGATCACCGAAGGGTGCTGACCCATGCCCAGATAGTCATTTGAGCACCAGATCCGCACATCCCGCTGAACCGGCCCGTCGGTTTGACGCGCGTTCGGAAACGCGCCACGACGGCGTTGCAGGTCGATGAAAATCCGGTAGTTGCCTTCGTCTTTCAAAGTGTCGAGGCTCTGGCTGAAAAATTGCTCGAAGTCCATCTGGCGTGCTCCCCGGATAACTGAAATTTCGTTGAACCTATGCCAGTGGCGCCCGCCCTTACATGACAATAGTCAAGTTGGAGACCGAGAAAAGGGTGGCACCCCCGCGCTGGCTTTGGCATAGCATGTCTCGGGGTTGATCATCCGGGGGTGTTCCCGGAGCGGACGAATAAGGGGCTGCCTTCTTGTCACACGAGGCACAAAAGATAATTGCGCGGCAGTCACTGCTCTTGCGAAGCCTGCCAGAGCAACATGTCGATACTCTGCTGCGTCAGGCCGTCTGGCGGCAATACGACCGGGGCGAGACGATCTTTCTGCAAGAGGAAGAGGCCAAGGCCGTACATGTTGTACTGGCTGGTTGGGTCAAGCTGTTTCGCATTTCCCCGACCGGTGCCGAAGCCGTGGTGAGCGTTTTCACGCGCGGTGAAAGCTTTGGCGAAGCCGTTGCGCTGCGCAATGTGCGCTATCCCGTTTCGGCCGAGGCGGTATCCCCCTGCGAGATCATGCACATCCCAAGTCCGGTGCTGCTGTCGCTGATGAAGCAAGATCCGGAAATTTGCGTGTCCATTCTGGCGGCCACATTCACGCATCTGCATTCCCTGGTGGCGCAGCTCGAACAGCTAAAAGCCCAGACCGGTGCGCAGCGTGTCGCGGAATTCCTGCTGAACCTGTGTGATTGCGATGCCGGCCAGTGCGAAGTTGAACTGCCGTATGACAAGATGCTGATCGCCGGGCGTCTGGGGATGAAACCCGAAAGCCTGAGCCGCGCTTTTTCGAGGTTGAAACCAGTCGGGGTTAAGATCAACCGAAACCACGCGGAAATTGCAGATATGGATGTATTACGGAATTACGCGGAAAGCGACCCGAGCGAGAAATAGAGCCGCGTGGCCGTTGCTCTGTGCAGTAAACTGGCCATTCCCGGTCTGCGATCTTTCCGGCAATCACTATCCTTCCTATTCTTGCTGGACATGCCCTATCGGGCGCGATCCTGAGTGGGTGAGTTGATGGAACACAGACATGACGATTGAACAGCTACTGGTCGGTTTTCCCCGCGCGAGACTGATGACAGCTGCTACACCGATCGAACGGCTCGACCGTCTGTCCGACCAGCTTGGTCTGGATCTGTGGATCAAGCGGGATGATCTGACAGGGTTGAGCTTTGGCGGCAACAAGACCCGACAGCTTGAATTCTATATGGGCGAGGCACAAAAACAGGGGGCAGATACCATTCTGATCACCGGCGCTGTGCAATCCAATTTCGTGCGCACGGCTGCCATGGCTGCATCGAAGCTTGGGATGGAGGCCGTGCTTCAATTGGAAGAGCGTGTGCCGGATATGGGAGAACATTATTATTCCTCGGGAAATGTACTTCTGGCCCGGCTTCTGGGTGCCGAGCACATGCAGTACGATACCGGAGAAGACGAGGCCGGGGCCGACAATGCCCTTCACGCGCGGGCAGATCAGCTGATCGCTGAGGGCCGAAAACCATATGTAATTCACTTGGGCATCGATCATCCGCCCTTGGGGGCGTTAGGTTATGTGGCCGGGGCTGCCGAACTACTGGATCAGATCGCCGATTTCGACGTGGCGGTGGTGCCATCCGGCAGCGGTTCGACCCACGGCGGGTTTTTGGCCGGGCTGCGGCTGGCTGGCAACACGGCACCTGTTTATGGCATCTGCGTTCGCCGCGACCGCCACCAGCAACATGCGCGGTTGCAAAAGGTATTGGAACGGTTGGCGGGTATGATGAAGTTTGACCCGGCTCTGGTCATGAATGACATCCTCACATGGGACGGCACATTGCCCCCTGGATACGGGCGGATAGGTCCGTCCACACGGAGGGCGCTTGAACAGATGGCGCGTGCCGAGGGTGTTTTTCTTGATCCGGTCTACTCGGCCAAAACCTTTGCAGGTTTGTTGGAATTACTTGAAAACGGCACAATTCAACAGGGCCAGAAAGTTGTGCTGTTGCATACGGGTGGGCAACCCGCGCTGTTCGCATATCAGGAAGAGCTGTTCCCGGCCTGAGAGCCATCCGGGAAGCCACTGTAGCGGAAGTCGCGCTTGGCCAGCCAACTCGTCGTTTCGAAGCGCGCGACGCGGTTTCACGTGACCTATGTCAATGACAGTACCGCGGATGTCGTGTCGGTTGAGCGAGCCTAGCCCACCTTAGAATGGATGGAAGGCATGTTCGCAGAGTTGGAGGCTGGATATGGCTGATGGATGCGGCTGTGATCGACACGCGCATATGTATCTGAGCGTGGATGAGGCCCTGCGCCGGGGCCTGTCCGCTGCTGATCCGATCACAGAAACGGAAACGCTGCCTTTGGCCGCTGCAATTGGGCGAGTATTGGCCTGCGACTGTTTCAGCAAGGTCGATATGCCCGCTTTCGACAATTCGGCAATGGATGGCTATGCGGTTCGAACAGCCGATCTTGGCGATACCGACCTGTTCCAGATGCCGGTGGCGGGTCGCATCGCGGCGGGGGACAGCGGATCTCATGCTGCACCTGTGGGTAGCGCGCTGAGGATTTTTACCGGAGCGCCCGTTCCCTCTGATTACGACGCCATCGTCATGCAGGAAGATTGTGATTTTGTGGAGGGACAAATTCGCTTCAGCCGCCGTCCAAAGCCCGGGCAACATATCCGGCGTGCCGGTGAAGACCTTCGTGCCGGAGCGCCGATCCTGCGGCTCGGCTGCGAGATTGGCCCGCGTGAGGTGGCAGCCCTTGCTTCCGCCGGGTATGGCGAGGTCGTGGTCCTCCGCAAGCTGAAGGTTTCGATCTTTTCAACCGGCAGTGAGTTGCGCCAACCGGGTGAGCCCCTTGGGCCGGGGCAGATCTATAACTCGAACCGTTACATGCTGCTTGCGCTGTTGCAGAAACCCTGGATTGACCTCACGGACCGGGGGCAGGTCGAAGATGACCCCGAGCTTTTGAAACAGGTCTTGCTGGACGCGACTGAAACCTCTGACCTGATTATTACAACCGGTGGTGTTTCTGTCGGCGATGAAGATCATATGCCGCGTCTGTTCACCGAGATCGGTGGCGTGACGGATGTGATGAAAGTCGCAATGAAACCGGGCAAGCCCATCATGTTCGGTCGGCGTGGCCGTGCGCTTTACATCGGTCTGCCGGGTAACCCGGTTTCTGCTTTTTTGACCTGGCAAATTATCGGATCGCAGATGATGGCGCGCCGCGCCGGTCTGCACCACACACCGCAGGCAGCCGTGCAGGCAGTTCTGTCGGAACCTTTGTACCGTACCGCAGGCCGACAAGAATATCGCCCGGTTCAGATTGACGGTTACACACCGGACGGACGGCCCCGATTGCGTCTGATGGAGCCGTCCTACAGTGGCCGCGTTGCTTTGCTTGCACAAGCGGATGGATTGGCGATCATCCCGGCAGAGGTGACGGAATATCCCGAAGGGCAACGCCTTGAGCTATTGCGGTTTTAAGCCCTAAGCGCTTTTCCTGCGGCATCAAAGGGCGGTTCATGCAGGATTGTGGCCCTGTGTGGGCGCCCCAGAACCATAACCTCGACCTCATCACCTGGCTGGGCATTTTTCACATATCCCAAGGCCAACGACATTCCGACGGTGTAGCCATAGGTGCCCGAGGTCACCCGGCCGATCCCTTCACCGTTCTTGAAGATCGGCTCGCCACCGGTCGCGTCGGCGTTAGATGCTGTCACATCCGCTTCGTTCAGGTGCAGGATCACCAGGTGTTCCCGAGCCGGGTTCTGCAATACTTTCTGCGCAGCCGCCTTGTTGAGGAAGTCCTTTTCGAATTTGCAGAGACGATCAAGACCAACTTCCTGCGGCCAGTACTCCGGGCTGTATTCGCGGCTCCAAGACCCATAGCCCTTTTCGACCCGCATAGACATCAGTGCCCGGCTGCCAACAGGGCCAGCCCCGAACTCTTTTCCTGCCTCAAGCAAGGCATTGTAAAGCCGGGCCTGATCTTGGGTGTCGCAATGCAGCTCCCACCCCAGATCGCCAGTAAAGGAGACGCGCAGGGCAAGGACCTGGACTCCCGCCAGCTCGATCTTGGCGGACCGCATGAACGGGAAATCTTCGGTTGCCAGCGATGTGTTGGTCAGACGTTGCAGGATGTTGCGGGACTTGGGGCCGGCCACGTTAAAGCCGCACATCGCTTCGGTTTTGCTTTCGAAAGCGGTGCCTTCAGGCAGCGGAACCTGTTTGAAAAAGCGTTTGTGATACCGCTCTGCCATGCCTGAGCTGATCACCCAGAACTCGTCATCAGCCACGCGGGTAACGGTAAAGTCGCCTGCAATACCGCCGCGCTTTGAAATCAGTGGGGTCAGACAGGACCGACCAACGGTTTTGGGCATGGTGTTGGCAAAGACGGCGTTCAGCCAGTCTGCCGCACCCGGACCCTTGCAGACATATTTGGCGAAATTCGAGATATCGATGATCCCGGCACGGTCGCGCAACATCCTGCATTCCTCGCCCACCGGTCCCCACCAGTTCTGACGGGTAAAGCCATTGGTGTCTTTGGTGCCGGGCGTTGCGGCAAACCACAGCGGATGTTCCCAACCGGCGTTCAGGCCAAAAACCGCGCCCATGGCTTTCTGCGCCTCATAGATCGGGCGAACCCGTGCCGGACGACCGGCGCTGCGTTCTTCATTGGGGAAATGGATCGCGAACCGATGACTGTACTGATCCGCCACGCGCGCTTTGGTGAATGCCTTGGTGGCCCAGCTGTCAAAACGCGCCAGATCCCAGGCAAACATGTCGTATTCCGTTTCACCCTCGATGATCCACTGCGCCGCCATCAGGCCCATGCCGCCCGATTGCGAGAAGCCGGGGATGATCCCGTTGCAGCAGAAATAGCCGTCGACCTCGGGCACCGGCCCCATCAGAACGTTTGAATCCGGCGACCAGATCATCGGGCCGTTGATGACACGCTTGATCCCGGCTTCACCAACCGCAGGCAGGCGTTCGATGGCGTTCATCATGTTCTCTTCGATCCGTTCCAGATCATCAGGGAACAGATCGTGGGCAAAATCCAGCGGCGTGCCTTCTTCGGCCCAGAACCTCATATCTTTCTCATAAGCGCCGACCAGCAGGCCGTTGCCTTCCTGACGCAGGTAATACTCGCCATCCCGGTCTGACACAGACGGCAGGCGGGTGCCGTGGCTTTTCACATCCGCCATGGATTCGGTTACGAAATACTGGTGCTCTGTAGGTTGCAGCGGCAGTTCGATTCCAGCCAGTGCAGCAACCTCGCGCCCCCACAGGCCCGCTGCGTTCACCACCCAGCGTGTCCTGATGTCACCTTTTGGCGTTCTGACGATCCAACTACCATCCTCCTGCTGCTCGGTTGCGGTGACCGGAGTGAAACGGTGAATCTGCGCCCCACGTTGACGTGCGCCGACCGCATAGGCATTGGTCACGCCCGACGGGTCCACATTGCCGCCATCGGGTTCGAACATCACGCAACGGATGCCCTCGTAATTGACCAGCGGGTTCAGCTTCTGGGCTTCCTCGATGCTGATCTCATAGAAATTCATGCCATACAGCTTGGCCTTTGCGGCCTGTAGCTTCAGCTGATGTTCGCGTTCTTCTGTCTGGGCCAAGTATAACGAGCCGGGCTGGAATACTCCGCAGCTTTGACCGGTTTCAGCTTCCAGCGCTTTATACAGGCTCATCGTGTAATGTTGGATGCGGCTGATATTGGTACTGTCGTGCAATCCGTGAATGTTGGCGGCTGCGTGCCAGGTTGACCCCGAGGTCAGCTCGTCCCGCTCTAACAGAACAACATCCGACCATCCCAGTTTGGTCAAATGATACAGGATCGAGCACCCGATCACTCCCCCGCCGATGACCACGGCCTGAGCTTCGTTTCGCATTTTGGCTATCTCGCGCGTTTTCGTTCGCGCCTGTTCTTTCATGAAGACTGGCCCATCGACAATGTCGACAAAATTCGAGATCGAATGAAGTCAGCTAAACTCAAACTTTGAAAATTGCCTAGCGTCGCGGTACGCTTAAGCAAATGAGCTCGTCAGAACGTCAATCGGTGTGCGCGGCCACGTTCAAACAACTTCAGGTTCAACTCATCTGCCTCCGGCGCGCCGTATTCCAGCGCAAACACAAATGCGTGGGTCAGATAGAAGCACGCGGCTTCATGATGCTGGCGCTCTTCGGCGAGAATCGCCGCTTGGTGATACAGCCGGATCAATGCGGGTACATCTTTTTCCGCATGGGCCCGCAAGAGGTGTTTGTCGAGTTCGTCCAGATCCACTGTGACCCTTTCAGCGAATTCACCGGCTGTCCACTAGGAGACAAAAGACGCAACGCCGTCCCGTCTGCTGTTGTTACAACCGATCCGCGATCTGGTCAGAAGGGCCTGACCAGATCAACATTTTCAGGATTGCTTACACTTCAGCGCGGGCTTTTTCGATTTGCGTGGCCACCCAATGATGAAAACAATGGGTCGGGCCGTCCATCGCGGGCGAGAAACGGCCGCCATCGAATTTCACGCCGTGACGGCCTTTCTGCATGCCTTCAACCACAAAGACGTCTTCCTCGAACACTGTTTTCCACAGTTGCGCATTCTTGGCACGCAGCGCTTCGTGTTCGGGTGCGTCTTCGGGTTTTTTGGCGTAGTAGAGCTCAATCCGTTCGTTCGAACGCTCATGCGTGATCGGATCGATGAGGAAGGCAAAGCTGTGGTCACGCTGAACACCCAGCAGGGTATTCGGGTAAACGACGATATATTCCGCGCCGTCATTCCACTGCTCACTCAGATTCTCGAAATCATCCAGCTTTTCGCCATCGTGACCCTCGAACTGGCGGTAGACATAGGTGCCCTGACCCGAATATTTGCCCAGTTCGTTGATGTTGTAGTGGTCTTCCAGACGCGAATAGCTGTTCAGGCCGGGATGAACCCAGGGCAGGTGATAGCTTTCGCAGTAGTTCTCAACAGCCAGTTTCCAGTTCGAGTTCAACTCAAGATAAACCGATGCGCCAGCGCCACCGTGATACATCGGTTGATCGAATTCTTTCCAGCGTTCCATCAACTCGCCATGGACATCTTCGAATTCCGGCGCGTCGCCGCTGACATTGACAAAGACAACATCCCGCCAGACATACGAGCGGATGCGGATAAGGCCCAACTCGGCGAAGTCCAGATCCTCATGGGTGTTCTGCCCAGGGCCACCGACATGAGGGGCAGTCCGCAATTCACCATTCAGGCCGTAGCACCAGCTGTGATAGGGGCAGCGGATCGCGCCGCGGATTTTTTGCGGCTTGTCGACCAAAATCATGCCGCGATGACGACAGGTGTTCTGGAACACGCCGATCTGACCGTCGCGATCACGAACCATCAACAGCGGCACACCGAGGAAATCGATCGGATATGCATCTCCCGCCTCGGGAATGTCTTTGCCAAAGCCGATGCCGGACCAGTTCGCAAACAAGACCGCATCCCGTTCTTCGGCAAAAACTGCGGGATCAATATAATGCTCGTTCGGCAGACCCTTTGCGGTGTTTACCGGTGTCAGAACAGACGAAAGCGGTGCGTGCTTGTTCATCGGCCACTCCTGAGTGATTTTGAATGAGTTTATCGCTGCATCCATTGGCGGCTGAGGCCGCCCACGTTCAATACTAAAAAACCTAATGGCAAATTGAGGCAGGCTAAACCGAACCTTCAGACAGTTCGTTGAGCAACCAATTCTTGAGAGCCAGCGCCCCTTCCGAAAGCTGATCGTCCGGGCGACCGACAAGATAGAAGTTGTCCGGGGCGGGCAGGCTGAATTCCTCCAGCGCAACGAGTTTCCCCGAAGCCAGCATGGGCTGGACCAGACGTTTCCATCCCAGCGCAAGGCCCGCCCCTTTACGCGCCACCTGAAGGGCAAGCGCATAGCTGTTCACCCGCGATTCCACGGGAACAACTCCAGAAAACCCGAGGTCGTGGAACCAGGATGACCAGGTCGTCCAGGTGCTGTCCTGAGTTTCGAGATGGATCAGCCGCCGCTGCACGAGGTCTTCAAGGCTGGCCCCTTTAAGGTCCGCGGCCATCTGGGGGCTGCAAACGGGTGTCAGGATATCGCGATACAGTTTCGTGTGCGTGAGTTGCGCGTTGGCGTCCCGGCCATAGCGGATGAACAGGTCGATATCCGGCCGGTCCGTGAAGGCCTTGTCCTGCGCCATCTGGTTCACTTTCACGTGCGGAAAATCCTGCCAGAACCGGATGACAGACGGCGACAGCCAAAGTGCGGCGACGGCAGTGGTTGACCCAACGGTTACGTGGTTTTCGGAATCATTGCTGCGAATCTTTTCAAGCACCTTTGAAATCTGCCGGAACGAAGTGCCGAGTGCCTCAAACAGGTCTTGCCCATCCTCGGTCAGTTCCACGCCGCGGTGTTTCCGGACAAAAAGTGCCGCGCCCAGCTCGCTTTCCAGCGCCTTTATCTGATGACTGACGGCACCCGGCGTCACGGAAAGCTCGCTTGCGGCTTCTTTGAAACTGAGATGCCGAGCGGCGGCTTCAAAGGCCGATAGTGTCGTAAGTGGAGGAAGGTTGTAGTGGCGTCGAGACATGGAGATTTGTTGGCTTTCGAACTCTGGGTGAGCTCAATTCACCCGAATGTTAGAAATTTTGCAATTGAAATCTATCTTTTTTCCTGTTGTTTGCTGAACGACGCAGAATGTACGCCACGTGAGACCGAACAGGACAAGTTATGGATACTCAAGTTGCCCGCCTTGTGCGAAAAACACCACTCAGCCCCGACACCTCTGATTTCTGCTTCGAGATCGAAAGCGGGCGCTTCACCAGCCTTGAGCCCGGGGCGCATGTGGACATCCATCTTGAAGACGGTCTGATACGGCAATACTCGCTGTGGAGCTGGAGCCAGGATGGACGCCTGATCAACGTGGCCGTCAAACGCGAAGACGAAGGGCGAGGCGGGTCACTGGCGATGCATGACCTGCAAGAGGGCGTGACCGTGGAAATCGGCGGTCCCCGCAACCATTTCAAACTCGAAAGCCATGATCGACACGTCACTTTGATCGCTGGCGGTATCGGGGCCACACCATTGGTTGCAATGGCACGTGAGTTGCTGAACCGAGGGCAGGATTTTCGTGTCTACTATCTTGTTCGATCGAAAGAATACGCGGCGATGGATGCGCAATTCCGGGCGCTTGGACTGGATGAATGGTATCATTTGCATTGTGATAACACAGACGGGCTATTCGATCTGAGATCGGTCATGCAATCGATGCCGATGGGCGCAGACGTTTATACCTGCGGCCCGGAACCGATGCTGAATGCGGTACTGGAAGCGGGTGCCTTGCTGCGTGGCGGCGCGATACACTTTGAACGGTTCGCCGCCGCGTCGGACATTGAACATGCCCCGAACGCCGATTTCCAGATCGAGATCCAGTCGACCGGCGCGGTCTATCCCGTTGGAAAGGACCAATCTATTCTGGAGGTTTTGCAGGCCAATGGTGTGCAGGTTGATTTCGGCTGCTCCGAAGGGCTTTGCGGAACCTGTATCGTTGATGTCGTTTCCGGCGAAGTTGATCATCGCGACGGTATACTTACTCCGCAAGAGCAGGAAACGCATGAGTTCCTGTGCACATGCGTTTCGCGGGCCAAGTCGGATAAATTGGTATTGAAACTGTAGAAGGAACCACAATCACGCCCTTTACTTGTTCTCGCTAACACATGTTTCGAGTAACCGAGTGCGTCGTTTCGAGTAGCATAAGGGTCGGATTCTTGGGTGAGCTGCCCTAACCTCTGTCATAGGTTTTCCCGAATTGAAGGGCGCAACCACTTCTTGCGAAGCTGCTACCAGGTTCAACGGCAGACAGACTTGCCACAACGAACCAACAGCTTTTGCAAGCGAACACAATCTGGGAGGAAAAGAGCGGTGGGCGATCCCACATGGTGTGTGGTCTTCCCCGTAAGTCTCAGCTGAGTTGCAGTCAACTCGCTGATCGTTTGGTGCATTGGGCATGTTTGTTTACGCCGTCCCGCGCGGTGCACCCCAAGCAGAAATCAAAAGAACAAGAAACGGCGAACACACGGAGGAAAACGCAATATGTCGATACCCGATCCATTCACGGACGTTGAGATAAAGACGGCGGATGCCGGTTTTTATGAAAACTACAGCGTCCCAATTGCCCTGATCAGCAAGGCCATCATGGTTGCGCTGGTTTTGTGGGCACTAGTATTCCCTGCAAATGCAAACGGCACGCTTGGCAGCCTGAACGGGCGGCTGCTCGAGCTTTTCAACAGCTTCTACATTGTCATTGTCGGGTTGTTCCTCGTTTTTCTGGCCGTTGTCGCCGCTATTCCGTCCACGGGTCGCCGTGTGATGGGAACACCCGGTGAAAAGCCCGAGTTTTCGAACTTCTCATGGTTCTCCATGATGTTCGGCGCCGGCCTGGGTGTTGGTCTGATGGTTTTTGCAACCGCAGAACCGTTGGGGCTGTGGGGTTCGAACCCCGAAATCGTATCCGAGGCGGTCGTTGGAAATACACCCGAAGCACTGCAGTCGGCTTACCGCTATACCTTCTTGCACTACGGGTTTCACGCTTGGGCCATCTATGTGGTGACCGGTTTGTCGCTGGCATATTACGCTTATACCCGCGACATGCCTCTCACCATCCGTTCGGCGCTGACGCCTCTGTTTGGCCGCTTCGTCAATGGTTTCTTCGGCCATGTGGTTGACGTACTTGGCGTTGTTGCAACGATCCTCGGTGTTTCCGTCACCATCGGCTATGGTGTCAGCCAGTTCATCGACGGGCTTTATGCCATCACCGGTATGGAGTGGGTCATGGATCTGGGTGGTGAAGTTCCAACCCCCAGCAAAGTGGGTCTGATCACCGGTCTGGTCGTCATCATGTGCCTGTCGATTATTTCGGCCGTATCAGGCGTTGGTCGTGGTGTTAAATACCTGTCGAACCTGAACCTCGTATTGTCGATCATCCTGTTGGGCACGTTTGTTGTTTTCGGCTCGTTCGTCTTTGCTATGACCACTTATGGCACTGCAATGGTCGACTATATCCTGCATATCCTGTCGCTCAGCTTTAACGCCTATGGTCCACTGTCAGTTGAAGCCTTCGCTGCGGCTTTGCCTGCCGAAGCACAAGCCCATGCCAATGATCTGATGGGCGGAGCTACCAATGCGTGGGGCAGTTTTGACGGTTTCAAGAGTGGCCTGGAAGGGGCAGCAGCAGAGTTGGATGAAGCAACCCTGGCAGCCGTTTATGCGGCGGGTGAGCAGGGGCGTCAGTTCGGCTGGCAGTCGGGTTGGACCACGTTCTACTGGGCCTGGTGGATCGCGTTCTCGCCCTTCGTGGGCCTGTTCCTCGCGCGCATATCGAAAGGACGCTCTGTCCGCGAGTTCATCGTAGGCTGTGTGTTCGCCCCGGCTTTGGTGTGCTTTGCATGGATGACCGTTCTGGGAGGAACTGCGATTGATCTGGAACTGGCAGGCGCCGCAGAAGGTGCAATCATCGGTGCATCGAACACCAACAAGCTGTTCGTGACACTATCTTACATGATTGACGGTGGTCTGCTGTCAATGCTGAACGTGATGTGCGTGATCCTGATCATGACATTCCTCGTCACGTCGGCAGACTCGGGCATTCTGGTGATGAACACCATCATGTCGGGTGGCAGCCAGGAGACGGGCATCAAGCACCGCATCATCTGGGGTGTCATCCTGACGGCTGTGATCGGCGCGCTGATCCTCGCAGCCGGTGAAAACAACCCGATGGATGCGCTGCGAAACGCGATGATCATCGGTGCATTGCCCTTTACTGCTGTGATGGGTCTGATGTGTATTGCTCTGGCCAAAGCTTTGTTCCGCGACAGCCAGCGTGACAAACACGCCGCTACAGGTGCACAAGCCGCCGAATAAAGCGAAAGCTTAGTTTATGACTTGATCAGGCCGCCCGGAAATGGGCGGCCTGATTTCATTTTGCGCAGACACTGGCCACGACCCTCAAACAACGGAAAAGTGCTGGCCAGCCCGACCTTGGTGAGACACCCAAACCATATCTCAACGAAAAAGCCCCGGTAAAAACCGGGACTTTTGAGCATCTTGTCGTGAAATGCCTACATGCAGGCTTCAACGGCGCGTTTGGTCATGACCGACACAAGATGCGCCCGGTATTCCTTGCTGCCATGTAAATCAGCGATCATGTTGGCGGGGTTAATCCGAAGGTCCATCAAGGCGTCCGGGCGAAACTCCTTGTTCAGCGCCTGCTCGGCTTCGCTCCAACGGAAGACGCCATCCTCACTTGCCCCGGTCACCGCCACGCGCACGCCGTCCGTGAAACGGGCCAAATATACCCCAACAAGTGCAAACCGCGATGCTGGTTGCAGGAATTTTTGATAGCTTGCCGCCTGCGGAACCGGAAAGCGGATCGAGGTGATGATCTCTCCTTCATCCAGGGCTGTGGTGAACATGCCTTGAAAAAAGTCATCTGCCGCAATTTGACGCGCGTTGGTCACCACGGTTGCGCCCGATCCCAGCACACCCGCCGGATAACAGGCAGCCGGGTCATTGTTCGCAACCGAACCACCGATGGTTCCACGATTGCGCACTGCCGGGTCGCCAATTTGTCCAGCCAATGCCGCCAGCGCGGGATAAGATCCTGCAGCGTCGCGAGCAACGACAGCGTGAGGTGTTGCACCCCCAACAGAGACTGAGCCGTCATCATCAACGCAGACGCCTTGCATCTCGGCAATGCCGCTCACCGACACCAGTTTGGACGGTGCCGCCAACCGTTGCTTCAATGTCGGGATCAGCGTTTGTCCGCCTCCCAACGCCTGCGCATCCTCTGCTGCCAATGCTGCAACCGCGTCAGCAATGGTCGAGGGCTTCTCAAACTCGAAATTGTACATTTCGTTCTTCCTTTCCGAAAGGCGCTGATCCGCCCTTCATCTGGCTATAAATATCCCGGGGAGCGGGAGGGGGTGGGCCCTCGCACCCCAACCCCTCCACCATGCCTCGCCCTCCCAACGCGTGACGGGCTCATCGGCATGTCGATATGATCAACAGCCCTTCCACCCGAGTTCAACGCATCCAGCACCGCGTTGACCACCGCAGGCGGTGAGCCGATCGCTCCGGCCTCGCCGCAACCCTTCACGCCCAGCGGATTGTGCGTACAGGGCGTCTGGCTGGAATGATCCACGCCGTAGAACGGGACGTCATCAGCGCGTGGCATCGCGTAATCCATGAAGGACGCGCTCAGCAATTGGCCGTTCTCATCATAGGCACAGTTCTCCAGCAAGGCCTGACCGATGCCCTGGCCGATACCGCCATGCACTTGTCCGTCAACGATCATTGGATTGACGATATTGCCAAAGTCATCCGCAGCCGTGAACTTCTCGATACTGACCTGACCTGTGTCTGGATCAACCTCGACCTCACAGGCATAAGCCCCTGCCGGGAAAGTAAAGTTGGCCGGGTCATAGAACGCGGTTTCCTCCAGTCCAGGTTCAACTTCCAGCGGATAGTTGTGCGGGACATAAGCCGTGAGGGTCACATCTCCCCAAGCTACAGACTTGTCGGTCCCCGCAACGCTGAACTGACCGTCCTTAAGTTCGATATCCGCCTCGGACGCTTCCAGCAAATGGGCTGCGATCTTTTTGGCCTTGTCGATCACCTTTTCGGTGGCCTTGACCATAGCCGAGCCGCAAACCGCCAGCGAGCGTGAGCCATAGGTGCCCATGCCAAACGGGATCTTCGAGGTATCCCCGTGCACAATCTCGACCATCGACTCATCGATACCGATCATGTCGGCCACGACCTGCGGGAAGGCTGTTTCATGGCCTTGCCCGTGGCTGTGTGCGCCAACCATCACACTGATCGAACCGGTGGCGTTCACCCGGACAGTTGCCGCATCATAAAGACCCGCCCGGGCCCCCAACATGCCAACGATATTCGAGGGTGCGATGCCGCAGGCCTCGATATAGCAGTTGACGCCGAGACCGCGCAGCTTGCCTTTGGCCTCACTCTGCGCGCGTCGTGCGGCAAAGCCCGCAAGATCAGCAGCGGCCTCCAGCTTGTCCATGGTCCCGTTATAATCCCCGGTGTCGTAAGTCAGCGCCACCGGCGTGTCATAGGGGAACTGCGTGACAAAGTTCTGGCGACGCAGGGCGATCGGATCGACACCCAGCTCGCGCGCGGCCTTGTCTATAACGCGCTCCAGCTGGAAGGTTGCTTCGGGTCGACCAGCACCGCGATAGGCATCCACGGGCACCGTATTTGTGAACATCGCTTTCACATTCACCTGAATGACCGGGGTCTTATAGTTGCCAGCCATCAGCGTCCCGTGCAGCCATGTCGGAACCGAGCTGGAGAAAGTCGACAGGTAAGCGCCCAGATTGGCATAGGTGTTGGTCCGCAGGCCGATGAAGTTGTTATCCGCATCCAGAGCCAGCTCAATCGTGCTGACATGGTCACGACCCTGCGCATCCGACATGAACGCCTCGGACCGGCTGGCCGTCCACTTGACGGGGCGGTTGCAGGCCTTGGCGGCAAAGGTGCAGAACGCTTCTTCTGCGTAATGGAAAATCTTGGTGCCAAAACCACCCCCCACATCCGGGGCTACGACGCGGACTTTATGTTCCGGCAGACCCAGAACGAACGCGCACATCAACAAGCGGATGACATGCGGGTTCTGCGACGTGGTGTAGAGCGTATATTCATCCGTGCCCCGGCTGTACTCGGCCACAGCCACGCGCGGCTCCATCGGGTTGGCGACCAGCCGGTTGTTCACCAGATCCAAAGTGGTGACATGCGCCGCATTGGCAAAGACGTTATTCACCTTGGCGTCGTCGGCCTCACCCAGCTGCCAGTCATAGCAGATGTTGTTTTTCAGATCGTCATGAACCAGCGTCGCGCCCTCCTGCGCGGCGGATTTCATGTCGATCACGGCGGGCAGTTCCTCGATATCCAGATCAATAGCCTCGGCCGCGTCACGGGCCTGTTCCAGGCTGTCAGCCACCACGGCAGCGATCGGATCACCCACGTGGCGCACCTTGCCCTGTGCCAGAATTGGGTGTGGTGGTTCCTGCATCGGCGCGCCGTGCTTGTCGGTCACTTCCCACCCACAGGGCATTCCGCCCACGCCTTCAAAGTCTTTGCCGGTGAATACTCTGACCACACCGGGCATACCTTCGGCGGTTGATGTATCTACAGAATTGATCCGACCATGCGCGATGTCGGACCGCAGGAAATATACGTAAGCCTGACCACGTACGTTGATGTCGTCGGTATAGTTGCCTGCTCCGGTCAGAAAGCGGACGTCCTCGCGCCGCTTGGAACTGGCTCCGATGCCACTGTCTTTGGGCATTGCTTGTTCTCCTCCCATAAACGGATGCTGCTGCACCCTTCACTTGTCCCACGGGCGCAATGTTTACGCCCGCAGCGGCATCATTCCGCAGCGATACTGCCGACGTCCTGGCCTGAGGCGGCCATGATCGCCTTGACGATATTGTGGTACCCGGTGCAGCGGCACAGGTTGCCTTCCAGGTACTTTCGGATTTCGGCCTCAGATGGGCGTGGGTTGTCTTTCAGCAGCGCTGCGGCGCTCATCACCATACCCGGTGTACAGAACCCGCATTGAAGGCCGTGATGATCCTGAAAGGCTTGCTGGATCACGTTCAGCGAACCGTCCGCATTTGCCTGACCTTCGATGGTGCCAACGTCAGCACCGTCGGCTTCGACCGCCAGCATATTGCACGACTTCACGGCCTGACCGTTCACATGTACAACGCAGGCGCCGCACTGGGCCGTATCACAGCCGACATGCGTGCCCGTCAATGACAGTTGCTCGCGCAGAAAGCCGGACAGTAACGTCCGGCCCTCAACCTCGCCGCTAACGGCCTTGCCGTTCACGGTCATGGAAATTTTCATGACTTTCTCCTCCCTGAATTCCAACGGTTCAACCGCCCAATATGCGCTTGAACCAACCTTTTTTTGCTTCGCCGCCTTCACCCTCGGCAGAAGGTTCAGCTTGAACCTGATCCGAGGTTTCCGGATCGGGTGTTTTTTCGGGTTCGACCGCGTTCTGAAAATTTTCAAAGAACCGGTCGGCCATTTTTCTGGCGACGCCATCGATGACCCGGCTGCCCAGCTGGGCCAGCTTGCCACCGACACGTGCGTCGACGGTATAGGTCAGCAGAGTACCTTCGGGCACATCAGACAAACTGACATCGGCCGCACCCTTGGCAAAACCAGCAGCCCCACCCTTACCTTCACCCGAGAGCTTCACGCTTTCAAGCGTTACGATATCAGAAAGGGTAACGGCCCCTTTGAAGGTCGCTTTTACGGGGCCGACTTTCTGCACCACCGTCGCTTCGAATCCGTCATCGACCGAGCCCGTCATTTCCTGACATCCCGGAACGCATTCTTTCAGAACCTCAGCCGACAAAAGCGCGTCCCAGACCTTGGATCGCGGCGCGGCAATGACGCGGCTGTCACTAAGCTCCATTTCTCTTCTCCAGGTGTTTTTTCTTACGCTACGTGGTGTTTTTCGCCCTGCCTATTAGACCTTGGGTGTAGGTGTCGCCGAGCCGATCTTATGTACGACTTTGGGCCAGTAGGCGCAGATTACTTTCGTTGTTAGGATTGGGTAAGCTGGGGACAACCTGATTGAAAAAGGCAATACCAAATGCTTGCTGACTCCGTTGTAAGGTCTGGCTTCGAGAAAGTGCTGATCGTCGATGACCACCCCCTGTTTTGCGACGCGCTGTCGATGACCTTGCAAAGCGTGGCGCAGATCGGCGAAATCCATACCGCAGACCGATTGGAAGGCGCGATGGAACTTCTGTCAGGGGGGCTGAAACCGGACGCGGTCATGCTGGACCTCAACCTGCCGGATGTGGAAGGGCTGGACGGCCTTGTCCGTCTGAAGGCTGCTGCGAATGCCCCGGTTATTGTGGTGTCCTCGATGACGGATAATCGCGTTGTCAGTCAGGTGATTCAGGCGGGCGCATCGGGTTATGTGCCCAAGCATAGCCAACGCGATGTGTTTCGCCTGGCATTCGAGACAGTGCATTCCGGCAAAGTTTTCGTGCCCGAAGGGTGCGTTCTGATCAATGTCGAAGAGGATGAACACGCCGACGCGGTCAATCGGCTTGCGACGCTGACAAATCAGCAGGCCCGCATTCTGCAACTGATCTGTGAGGGCAAGCTGAACAAACAGATTGCCTATGACCTGTCCATTGCGGAACCCACGGTCAAAGCGCATGTCACGGCAATCATGCGGAAACTGGGTGTGCAAAGCCGGACGCAAGCCGTTCTGATTGCAAAGAAAGCGTCGTTTGCCAGCGTCTTGCAAGACCAAGGCTAAGCGTCATACTCTCACCACATCGTCGCGCTTTAGGGAGGAGGCTCGATGGACCAAGCAGTCGGGTGGGCGACAGCCCGGACCGGTGCAACAGGCATCGTCAAAACGGCTTTCGTGCGTTACGACACCGGGCAGGCGCTTGGGGTGCTCGAACGTCAATTCGGAGCTGAACCACTTGCGCTGGTGATATTGTTTGTTAGTCCGAACGCGGACGCGGCTGCGGTCATTGCCAAAGCCGAGCAGGTGTTTGCGCCTACGCCGGTGGTTGGCTGCACCACCGCCGGAGAACTTGCGGACAGCGGTTATTGCGAAGACCAGATCGTCGCAATCGGCCTTCCGCAATCCCATTTCGACACGCGTACGGTCCTGGTTTCCGATCTGAACGATTTTGAGGCGGAATGCATCATCAACGAGATGATCCACAACCGAAATGCCATGATGGTCACGGCGCCCGACTGGAGCCATGAATTTACATTCCTGATGATCGACGGATTGTCGACCAAAGAGGATGCGTTGACCTCCGAGTTGGCCGTCGGTTTGGGGCCGGTGCCATTGTTTGGCGGATCGGCCGGTGATGGAACCCGGTTCCGGCGTACCTATGTGCTGCATCAGGGCAAGGCGCTGAGCAATGCTGCCATACTGACTCAGGTTCGTACGCGGTGCCCGATCAAGGTGTTCAAAACCGATCATCTGGTACCAACGACCCGGCGTATGGTCGTAACCAAGGCGGATCCGGCAAAGCGCATCGTTCAGGAGATCAACGCTGAGCCCGCCGCCCGCGAATACGCCCGTATCCTTGGCAAGGATCCGGAACAACTGACGACATTCACCTTTGCGGCGCACCCCGTTGTTGTACAGATTGGCGGGCAGCATCACGTCCGCGCCATTCAGCAGGTGGCGGGCAACGGGGACCTCGTCTTTTTCTCGGCCATTGATGAAGGGCTTGTGCTGACGCTGGCCGAACCAAGGGACATGGTCGAGCACCTTGAGGAAGAAATCGGCCTTCTGACCGAGAAACGGCAACCCGACACCATTCTGGGCTGTGATTGCATTCTCCGCCGACTGGAAGCGCAGGAAAAGCAAAAGACCCGCGAAATCTCGGACATTCTGGCCCGCAACCACGTTGTCGGATTCTCAACTTACGGAGAGCAGTACAACTCAATCCATGTGAACCAAACTCTGACGGGTGTTGCGATTTATCCACCCGAGAAAGAGTAACGTATGATCGAGCATCTTACAGATCCCACGGACTCGGTTGACCGCCAGAACGAGAAACTTCGCAAGATTGCCGAAGCGCTAATGCGCCGGGTAGAAGAATCCACCGATGCGTCAGGCGCAGCTTATGCGCAATTTCAGCGCGCGGCCGTGCTTGAACAAGAGGTCCGCGCCCGGACGAATGATCTGGAACGTGCCCTTGAATTGCTGAACGATTCCAATGCCAGACTGGCACAGGCGAACAAGGACACAGAAGCCGCACGCGCTGACCTGGCCAATGCAATCGAAACGGTGCAGGAGGGGTTCGCCCTTTTCAATCGCGACGAAAAACTGGTGCTGTGCAACAGCCGCTTTGGTCTGCATATGCCTGACATTCAGGAGCGGCTGAGCCCGGGGCTGAGCTTTGCCGAATATGTTGAACTGGTCAGCCGATCCGGGTTTCTGTCCCTGCCTGAAACGATGACACCGACAGACTGGGCCAAAAGCCGTTTGGACCGGCATACGGACGATCATGTGGTGTTCAACGTCCGGCTTGTTGGCAATCGGTGGTCGCAAGTATCCGAACACCGCACGCCGGATGGCGGCACTGTTATCCTGCAAACCGATGTGACCGATATCATGCGGATCGAACGGCAGGAGCGTGACCGGATACTGGATGACAAGGCCAGGCTGATCCGCGCGACGCTGGAACATATCGAACAGGGCGTTTGCATTTTTGACAACAAACACCGTCTGATCGGGTGGAACAACCGCGCCAGCGAGTTGCTGGCCATTCCGATCGCACAGTTTCAGATGGGGACCCGGTTTGAATCGCTGTCCAATCGCCTTGGCACGAATATCAAGTTCCAGAAGGGGGTAACGGAAGCCGATCTGCTGGATTGGGTGACGCGGCAAACTTATCGCCGTCCTCTGCAATTTCAGATGCACCGCGGAAGGTCAAAAATTCTTTCGGTGTTTGCGCAGGAGATGCCGGACCGGGGCTTTGTGATATCCTTCACCGATGTAACCGCAGAACGAAAGTCCGCTCAGGCCTTATACGAAGCCAAAGAGCTGTTGGAACAACGCGTAACATCTCGCACAATGGAACTGGCTGACGCGTTGAACGAGGCCGAGCGTGCAAATGCATCCAAGTCGCGATTCGTGGCAGCTGCCAGTCACGACCTGTTGCAACCTCTTTCCGCGGCAAAGCTTTATGTTGCATCGCTGGGCAGCGGCCTGGATAAAGACGACGCAAAGACCGTTGCAGGCAAGGCTGAAAGTGCGCTGAACAGCGTTGAACACATTCTGGAAGCGCTGCTGGATATCTCGAAGCTGGATTCAGGACGGGCCACCGCGCATTTGTCGACCATATCTGTGAGCACGCTGTTTTCGCAGATGGAAGACGCATTTCGCCCGGTGGCGCAGGCAAAAGGGCTTGAGCTCTCATTTGTTGACACGAACGCGCGTGTGACCAGCGACGCCAGCTATTTGCGTCGGATTTTGCAGAACCTGCTGTCGAACGCGATCAGATATACCGAGACCGGAAAGGTTCTGGTCGGTGTGCGGCGTCGCAAAGGCGCAATTGCCTTGCAAGTCTGGGATACAGGTATCGGTATCGCGTCAGACCAAAGAGACATCGTCTTTCAGGAATTTCAGCGCCTGCATTCTGATGCCAGCGCCGCAGAGGGTATGGGATTGGGCCTTGCAATCGTGGAGCGCGCCTGTGGGCTGTTGCAACATCCAATCCAGCTGTTTTCCGAAGTAGGCAAAGGCACTGGATTCTCGGTCGAAGTGCCGTTGGCGCAGGAAGAGCAGACCACATCCAGCAGCGCCCCTGCGGCCCACGATCCGGGCTCCAAGGTACTTGGTAACACGGTCGTATTGTTGATTGAGAATGATGAAAACCTTCGTAGCGCACTGACCATGACCATCGAATCCTGGGGGGTCGAGGTTTTGGAGAGCGAAAGCGAAGACGAAGCAATCAATCTTCTTCGTGAAATTGACATTCTGCCCGATGCAATAGTTGCCGATTTTCAGTTGAATCACGATAGAACCGGTGTCGACGCGATACATGCCCTGACGAACGAGTTTGGACCTCTGCCCGGCTGCGTTATTTCGGCCAACCGATCATCTGAACTGGCCAGGCGCTGCAAGCGCGCCAATCTGCCTTTGCTCTACAAACCGCTTGATGCGCAACTTTTGCGGTCAACGCTGGAGTCATCAATTGAACAACGCAACTGAGCAGCACTGGAAACGTGTATGTTTTCAGGCGATTTCTGTCTGTGGGTTGGCACCTGTTCGATGCAGCATCGACAAAACCTCAGCCTTCCAGCCGGCTTTGATCTGCAACGCTAGCTGGGACGGAGGCCGGTGGTTCGGTGACAGGATCGCATATTCATACCTCAACGGTTCACTGAAGGGCAAAAACACGACACGGTCGTTTGAAATGTTCAACTCCCGCTCGGTAACGACTGTCAACGGATCGACAATCGTGCAGCATTGGCCCGATCCGACAAAAGGGATAAGCGGCAGAAAATATTGGCAGGTCACGGTTGGCGTATAATTCGCCGAGACCATCTGAAACGCTTGTCGCACTTTTTCCTGAAACGGATGCGTGTCATGCAGCCCGCCCATCGGAACTCCGTCAAGATCGGATATCGTAACGGCGCTTTCTTTCGCCAGAGGGTTGTCTCTGTCCAGCGCGCAAAAACAGTCGCCGCTTATGATCTCGGCTGAGAACTGTGGTTGCTTACCTGTCGGATGCTCAAAATCCGCAAACCCGAAATCGATGTTCTGAGTACCCGCCAGTTCCATAATCTGCGGAGAGCTGCGGGTTGAAAGTGTAATTTGTATATCGGGGTTTCCACCAACTGAACGGCTGATGAAATTCGGAAAGGCAAAAGTGGAAGGGCCTGGCATCGCTGCAATATTCAAGCTACCGGAACTCCCTTTCAGAAGCCCGTGCATCGTATTGGAAATCGTAGATAATCTGTCCAGAATACCAGTGGTTTCTGACAATAGGTAGTGCGCTTCCGGTACTGGAATCAAACGGCGCCCTCTTCGTTCGAACAGGATCAGCCCCAAACTTTTTTCTAGGTTCTTGAGCGCAAGGCTGATGGCCGGCTGTGTCCGGTTCAGCTTTTTTGCGGTTTGAGAGATAGAGCCGCTTTCCATCACCTCACGAAAAACAGTCAATTGAGTAAGGTTCATTCCACATCCATAAGCCAAACTTCAGTTTAGTTAAATATAACAAATTTGTATTTATGGTAAATCTCCATAGGCTGATTGGATCAGAGTTCGGACAAACCGAATCCAATGATCCAAAACTGGGAGCTTACGATGAGACTGATGAAATGCCTGACAGGTCTGGCTTTGGCAGGCGCTATGGCCGCGCCTGCACTTGCACAGGACCCAACTTTTTTCCGTATTGGCACCGGTGGTGCAGGCGGCACTTATTTTCCGATTGGCGGAACTATCGCAAATGGGATCTCGGCCCCTCCGGGCTCGCGCCCCTGCGAAGAGGGTGGTCAGTGCGGCGTACCCGGCCTGATCGCGATTGCACAATCAACAACTGCGTCAGTCTTTAACAACGCGGCAGTGGAGAATGGCGAGCTTGAGGCCGGTCTGGCCGCCGCTGATGTCACCCGTTCGATGTATCTGGGCGAAGGCAAGTTCGAAGGCAAGCCGCATCCCAAGCTGCGCATTGTAGCAAACCTGTTCCCAGAGGATCTGCATCTGGTTCTGCCCGCAGGTCAGACCATTGGTGACCTGAGCGATCTCAAAGGCAAGCGCGTGGGTATCGCACAGGCGGGTTCAGGCACACAGGTGGCCGTGCTGCAGATGTTGGATGCATGGGGCGTAAACCGCGATAACATGGACGAAGCAGAGCTGAACAACAGTCAGAGCGCCGAGCGTCTGGCCGATGGGCAGCTGGACGCGTATTTCTACGCAGCTGGCTGGCCGGTCGCCGCTATGGTGCAGTTGTCATCGACAAAAGGCATGAACCTGCACTCGTTCAGTGACGAAGACCTTGCCAAGATTAACGAGATCATTCCGGCCTATATCCCTTCCGCCATACCGGGCGGTGTGTATGAAGGGATTGACTCCGAAACCAAGACCCCAGCGGTCAGCGCTATGCTGGTTGTGTCGTCGGATCTGTCCGAAGAACTGGTCTATCAGCTGACCAAAGCACTGTGGAACGACAACACCCGAAAACTGCTGGACAACGGCCACGCCAAAGGCAAGCAGATCACAGCTGACACAGCTTTGGACGGGGTCGAAGCACTGGGTGTCCCGCTGCATCCTGGTGCAGAGAAGTTCTATAAAGAAGCAGGCCTTCTGCAGTAATCGAACCTCATTGAAGCCTGTCGTCGGTGCCCCTGTGCGGGGCACCGCACTCTCCTTACACGCGCAATCAGAGGGCCATCATGTCCGAGACCGAAACACGCGATGACCACGACCTGACAGCCGAAGAACTGGCAGCCATCGAAGAACAGTTCGACGAAGGCGCCGCAGTACGTCAGGTTACACCGAACACGGCCAAGGTTCTGCGGGTTGTTGCCCTGTTATTCGCGTCCTATGAATTCTTCACCGCAGGTTTCGGCTTGCCGGCGGACCACTGGCACATGGGCATTTATCTGGCCCTGTTATTCATACTGGTTTACGCGACCATTCCGATTGTCGGGGCCAAAAACCTATATGCGCTCAAAATCAGCAGGTTTCGTATCGGGAACGTCCCGCTTTATGACCTGGTATTCATGGCATTTGGCATCGTTGCGGCGCTTTACGTTGGATTTGCCTGGCGCGGTATTCCCTTTCTCGGGATCGAGGAACAGACTTTTCGTATGGGTAATCCCAACAATTACGATGTCTTTCTTGGCGTGGTTATCATTCTGCTGGTACTTGACATCGCCCGTCGCACGCTGGGTTGGGTGCTGCCGCTGATTATCTGCGTATTCATCTCTTACGCTCTGCTTGGTCCTTATTTTCCCGGTTTGTTGCAGCATCCCGGTGTAAATTTCAAAACCTTCGTGTCGTCGATGTACTTTCCGCAGGAAGGCATCTATGGCGTCACGCTTTGGGTCGTTTCGACCATAGTCTTCCATTTCGTTTTGTTTGGTGTGATCGCGCAGCGCACCGGGTTGGGACAGTTGTTTATCGACAATGCCACCATTCTGGCGGGTCGCTATACAGGTGGCCCGGCCAAGGTGTCGGTCGTTTCATCGGCATTCTTTGGAACGATCTCGGGGTCTTCGGTCGCCAACACGGTTTCAACCGGAGCGCTAACCATCCCGAACATGAAACGCCTGGGTTATCCGGGCCATTTCGCGGGCGGGGTCGAGGCCGCTTCCTCGGCGGGCGGCCAGATCACCCCGCCCATCATGGGAGCCGCGGCCTTTATCATGGCCGAGTTCCTGGAGGTGCCTTACACCACTATTGTCATTGCCGCGATCTTCCCGGCGCTTCTTCACTACGTCGGTGTCTTTGCAGTTGTGCATCTGATGGCGCGCAAGCTGAACCTGAAGGGTCTGACGAAAGAGCAATTACCGCAGCTTAAAGCTGTCTGGGCTGAAGGTTGGGCCAATATCGTGCCCCTGATTGGCCTGCTGGTGGTGCTGTTTACCGGTTACACGCCATTCATGTCGGCCTTCTGCGGCATATCGCTGGCGGTGATCGCGGGTATGTCGCGTATCAAGCAGCCACCAACGCTGATTTACGCGGCGGCGTTTCTGGCCTTTGTGTTGTGGAAATTCTCGGATGGCGGGTTCGACCTGACAATGACCGCGATACTCTGCGCGCTGTCTGTGACAGCCACACTGAACCCACAAAAACGTATCGAAGTACCCGAGATGCTGGCTGCTGTCGAACTGGGCGTAAAATACTCGCTGGCGGTGGGTGCCGCTGCCGCCGCTGTCGGTATTGTTGTGGGTGTGATCAACACCACCGGTATCGGCTTTCGTATCGGATTTATGGTCACGCAAGGGGCAGGCAATCTGGCGACGGATCTTTATAATATGATCTCGTTCGGCAGCTTCCAGCTGTTTGCAATTGAAGACCTGCAACTGTTCATCTCCCTGATCTTCATCGCTGTCGTCTGCATTTTGATGGGGGCGGGTATTCCGACCACCGCGCTTTACATCATGCTGGTTTCTGTCGCGCAGCCCGCGCTGGCCCAGTTGGGTGTTCCGCCCATCGCAAGCCACCTGTTCGTGCTTTACTACGGTGTGGTATCCGAAATTACACCTCCGGTCTGTACCTCGGCTTATGCGGCAGCTGCGATCGCCAACTCAAATCCGTTCCGCACCGGGCTGTCCGCGTTTACGCTCGGGTTGGGCAAGGTGATAGCGCCGATGGCATTCGTCTATGCGCCGGTTTTGTTGTTCGTGTCCTCCACAGGGTTTGATTTTTGGGAATTCACATATACTGCGGCAAGCTGCATAGCGGGGGTCATCGCTCTGTCCGCGGCGGTCGTCGGCTATTGGCTGCAACCGCTCAACGTATTTTCTCGTATTCTGATGGCCTTTGCCGGGATCATCTTCGTGGCACCCACGTTAACGGCTGACCTGATCGCGCTGGCAGTGGCGTCACCCGTGATCGTTGCGCAGTTGATCGCCCGTACCCGAACTCAAGCAACGGCCTGACATGTCTGAACGTGTTACCATAATTGGCGCCGGGATCGTCGGCATCTGCTGCGCGCTGTCATTGCAGGAACGTGGCAAAACCGTGCGGTTGATTGACCGGGGAGAGCCCGGGCAGGAGACCTCATTCGGTAATGCCGGTGTCGTCTCGCCATGGTCAGTGATCCCCCAAGCGGTTCCCGGTATCTGGAAGGCAATCCCCCGGATGCTGCTGGACCCCAAAAGCGCCCTGTCCGTCAGGGCCTCGTTCTGGCCGAGGATGGTCCCTTGGGGCATGAGGTTTTTGAGGGCATCTGATGAACGATCGGTCCGCCGAATCTCGGATGCGATGGAGCTTCTTTGCAGACCGTCGATAGAGTTGTATCGACGTCACTTGCAGAACACTGGTTATGAAGACCTGATTGTCGATTCCAACTACATCCATGCTTTCCGCCACCCGAATCAAGCTGACCTGAAGGCGCTGGGATATCTGATCCGACAGGAGAAAGGTGGGCAACTCGAGAGGATCGACGGCCCAGAGTTGCGCCGAATTGAACCCGCTCTATCCGAGGATTTCGAAGCAGCGATCCTTATCAAAGGTCAGGCACGGATTACATCACCCGGTCAGGTTGGCGCGGTTCTGGCAGAAAAAGCGCGCCAACAAGGCGCTGAGTTTATTCGGGCCGAAGTTCGAAAACTGAACCGTACCGACGAGGGGCGGTGGCACCTGACAACCCAGACCGATACGCTTCAGGCTGATACAGTCATATTGGCTGCAGGTGTGTGGTCTGCCGAGCTTTTGAAACCTTTGGGTCTGTCTGTGCCGCTGGCTGCTGAACGCGGGTACCATGTTCAGTTCCCCGCACCTTTGGCGAGCCTTCAGAATTCGGTCATGGATGTGGATGCCAAAGTGGTTGCCAGTTCGATGCAGGGCGGGCTGCGTGTGGCAGGCACCGCCGAGTTTGCGCGTGTAGATGCCCCGCCCGATCCACGAAAACAGGCGTTACTGACGCGACAAGCCAAGGCAATGATACCGGATCTTAATACCGCCGACACGCAATTCTGGATGGGGCGCCGCCCATCGTTTCCAGACAGCTTGCCTGCCATCGGGCCGATTGACGGACATCAGGGGTTGTTCAGCGCTTTCGGTCATTCCCACTATGGCCTGATGATGGCGCCTAAAACCGGAGAGCTTGTGGCCGATCTGGTAGCTGGACAGCGTCTGAACATCAGTCTGGACCCATTTGCCTTGTCGCGGTTTTGAAACACGCGAAGCGACTTCTCGAGAAGGATCACAACGTCATGCCGATCTACCCAGGTGGACAGAATATCTGCGGGGCATCCATCGGGGTTTTGTGCCTGGAAAGCTATTTCCCCAAACCTCCGGGCCATATCAAAAACCCATCGAGTCTTCCGTTCCCGGTGCTGTATGAGATGATTGAAGGCGTCACAGTACCAAAGCTGCTGAACAACCCGACACCAGAGTTGCTGGAGCCCTTCATCAAAGGCGCGCAGAGGCTTGAATCCGAAGGTGTGCGGGCCATCACTGGCAGTTGCGGGTTTCTTGCATTGTTCCAGAAAGAGCTGGCCGAAGCCGTGTCCGTGCCCGTTTTTGCCTCAAGCCTGATTCAGGTGCCGCTGGCTTATTACATGACCGGTGCCAGTGCACCGGTAGGAGTGATAACCGCCGATTCCTCGGCGCTGACGCAACGCCATTTCGATGGAGTTGGGGCAGGGGATATCCCCGTAGCTGTGCAGGGTCTTGAGAACACGACCGAGTTCGCCGAAGTCATCCTGCGCAATACGCGCACCCGAATGGATACCGATCTGATTGAGGCTGAAGTTCTGAATGCTGTACGCAAACTGAAACGCGATACACCGGAAATCCGTTCGCTGGTACTGGAATGCACCGATCTACCGCCTTACGCGGCCTCAATTCAGAAGGAATTGAGCCTGCCGGTTTATGATCTGGTGACCTTGGCACATATGGCCCATTCGGTAAGCACGCGTAGCCCGTATCGCGGACTTATGCCGTGGGTTTGATGTGGACACTGCCTGGCGTGCTGACTTGATGAACAGCCAAACTGAAACGGCCTGACTGCGGAGTGAACCAAGGGTCTTCCCCTTGCCGAAACGGCTGGTTAAGAAGTTCTTCCACCGTCGCTTCAGGAGGCACCATTGGACCGTATCGCCCGCACTATCGCCACCGAGATTAAGGCACGTTCCGAGCAGGTCGGTGCCGCGATCAAGCTATTGGACGAAGGTGCAACCGTGCCTTTTGTCGCCCGATACCGGAAAGAAGCAACCGGAGGATTGGACGACACCCAATTGCGCCTGCTGTCTGAGCGGCTGACTTATCTGCGCGAGCTTGAAGCGCGGCGTGAAACCATCCTGAACTCGATCAAGGATCAGGGCAAACTGACCGACGATCTGAGTAAATCCATTGCGCGCGCGGAAACCAAAGCGCAGTTGGAAGACATTTATCTGCCGTATAAGCCAAAACGGCGCACCAAGGCGATGATTGCACGCGAAAATGGGCTTGAACCTTTGGTTGACGCTATTCTGGCGGACCGCAACTGCGACCCTGAAATATTAGCCGCGGCGTACCTCACCGAGGCGGTAACAACGACCCGGGATGCTTTGAACGGTGCGCGGGATATTTTGACCGAGCGGTTGACAGAAAACGCCGCTCTGCTGGGCGAATTGCGCAGTTTCATGCAGCACGAGGCTCTGCTCAGCGCAAAGGTCATAGAAGGCAAGGAAAAGGACGGTACCAAGTTCAGTGACTACTTTGACCATTCCGAATTGTGGGCGGACGTGCCGTCACATCGGGCATTGGCGATGCTGCGGGCATCCAAAGAGGGCATCGTCACGCTGGATATCGCGCCTGAACCGGAGTTTGGTGCCGCGCGGGCCGAGACGATTGTCGCCGCCCATCTACAGACACGTGGCACTGGGCTAGCAGACGTGTGGTTGCGCAAAGTCGCGGGCTGGACTTGGCGGGTGAAACTTTCGCTCTCAATGATGGTCGAACTGATGGCTGATCTGCGCAGCCGGGCGCAGGACGAAGCCATTCAGGTCTTCTCGCGAAACCTCAAGGATCTGCTGTTTGCCGCACCGGCAGGTGCCAAGGCGACCTTGGGCCTGGATCCGGGCATTCGTACGGGCGTAAAGGCTGCTGTTGTTGATGCAACCGGCAAGGTTGTCGCCACCGACACCTTGTACCCGTTTCAGCCGAAGAATGATCTGCGAGGTGCACAGGCCAGTATCCTCAATCTGATATCAGCTCATCGGATCGAACTGATCGCAATCGGGAACGGGACGGCCAGCCGTGAAACCGAAAGATTGGTTGCAGACACTCTTGCACTTCTACCCAAGACGGTGAAAGCACCAACAAAAGTTGTGGTGTCAGAAGCTGGCGCTTCGGTCTATTCCGCATCTGAACTGGCTGCGCGCGAATTTCCGGATCTGGATGTCTCGCTACGTGGAGCGGTCTCGATTGCGCGCCGATTGCAGGACCCTTTGGCCGAGCTGGTTAAAATCGAACCGAAATCCATCGGTGTTGGCCAGTATCAGCATGATGTGGATCAGCATCGCCTGTCACAGTCGCTGGATTCCGCGATCGAGGATGTGGTGAATGCTGTCGGGGTTGATCTGAACACCGCATCTGCCCCTTTGCTGTCACGCGTGTCTGGTCTGGGTCCGGCGCAGGCCGAAGCGATTGTCACCCACCGTGATCTGAATGGGCCCTTCCTATCGCGGAAGGATTTGCTGTCCGTCGCCCGCCTTGGACCACGTGCGTTCGAACAATGCGCCGGTTTCCTGCGCATCAGGGACGGTTCCGAGCCTTTAGATGCGTCTTCAGTGCACCCTGAAGCCTATGACATTGCGCGCCGGGTCGTTGCCGCCTGCGGTCGCGACATCCGAAACATCATGGGCCATGATGGCGCGTTAAAGGGGTTGCGGGCGGAACAATTTGTAACTCAGGATTTCGGCCTGCCGACGGTTAGGGACATCTTTGCCGAACTGGAAAAGCCCGGTCGCGACCCCCGCCCCAGTTTTGTCACCGCATCTTTCACCGATGGCATCGAAGAAATCACCGATCTGAAACCCGGAATGGTTTTGGAAGGCACAGTCACCAACGTCGCCGCCTTCGGCGCTTTTGTGGATATCGGCGTGCATCAGGATGGGCTGGTTCATGTCAGCCAGCTGGCGGACCGGTTTGTCAAAGATCCGCATGACGTGGTTAAAACCGGGCAGGTGGTTAAAGTACGTGTTGTCGATGTTGATGTCGCGAGAAAACGCATTGGGTTGACCATGCGAAAACAAGGGGGTGGAGGAAACCGTCGCGGAGGATGAAGTGAACTTTGCTTCGGAACCCGTGTTTGACAGCGTCAGCTTAGTGCCTTGCACGTGTTCCAATCCATGATTACGACTAGGTTGGCAGGAATGAAGGTGATGTTGGCACCCCGGAAAAAAATGGGCTGAACGATCTTTTCTTCCATGGAGATTTGCAAAGACCGGGGTTTGTAGCGGTTGGCTGGCTCGTAGTCTTGGGTAATGTCTTAAACTCAACCTTGTACCAGAGCGGATCAGTAAACCTTAGGAACTTCACCTTTTCGCAAACCAGAGGATATGCATGACACATGTCGTGACCCTGAATGCCGGATCGTCTTCGATGAAGTTCGGCCTGTTCGAACTGACAGAAGACGATCCAGTCATGGTGTGCGCCGGTGTGGTCGAACGGATCGGTGAGCCTGAGCCAATCGTCAAGGCGCGGTCATCTGGTGGTGGAGTTCTGGCGAATGGCACGGCAGGCGATATTCACGACCACGCTGCTGCCCTGGACTGGGTACTGAACCTGTTGTCACGGGCCTTCCCCAGTTGCGAGGTCACCGCGGTTGGGCATCGTATTGTTCACGGCGGACCCGAGATCGATACGCCTTTGCCGTTGACTGCCGCTGCTTTGGAGGAGTTGGACAAGCTTTCTCCATATGCACCTCTGCACCAGCCGCACAACCTGGCTGGCGTCAAGGCAGCTATGGAACGCTTTCCAAATGCCGCCCAGATTGCCTGTTTCGACACGGCCTTTCATCGCAACCACCCCTGGGAGAACGACGTATTCGCCCTGCCGCGCGAGTATTACGACAAAGGCGTCCGGCGCTATGGTTTTCACGGGCTTAGTTATGAGTACATTTCGGACCATTTGGCCAAAACCGCACCGCTTTTGCACGCGGGGCGGGTCGTGGTTGCGCACCTGGGCAACGGTGCGTCGATGTGTGCCATGATTGGGGGGCGATCCGTCGGTTCTACCATGGGGTTTTCGTCGTTGGACGGTCTGCCGATGGGATCCCGTTGCGGTCAGCTTGATCCCGGTGTTTTGTTGTATCTAATGGATCAGGAAGGGTTGAGCGCCTCAGAGATTTCCGACCTTCTGTTTCGCAAATCAGGGTTGCTGGGTCTTTCGGGACTTTCAAGCGACATGCGCACCCTTGAAAAAGCAGATACCCGCGAAAGTCGACAGGCCATCAGCTATTTCACGTTCCGCATCCGCCGCGAACTTGGGGCAATGGCCGCAATATTGGGCGGTATTGATGCCTTGATCTTCACAGGTGGTATCGGAGAAAACTCGCGTCTTGTACGTGATAGGGTATGTTCTGGAATGGGGTGGCTGGGGATTGAACTGGATCCCGATGCCAACGCGGACAATGATCGGATCATCTCGACAGACCTGTCCCGAGTGGTCGCCATGGTTATCCCGACAAATGAAGAGCTGGTTATTGCCCGTGCGGCCGCCGATCTGTTGGCAAATCGGTCCCATCGGAAAAGCGCTTAACCCGGCTGATACGTCCAGCGATACGAGGGTGGGGTAGGCCCTTTGTTGCGACCACCTTGCTGCATCTGCTCCCAGGCATGTGCCAGAATACCTACTGATCGGGACAGGCAGAAAAGGCCGCGCGCCAATGGTGGCGCAAACCCAAGCTCGGCATAAATAACTGCGGTTGCGCCATCGATGTTCATCGGGACGGGTTTACCCTTACGCCGCGCAAGTTCTGCCTCGATTTGCTGCGCAATTCGCATGAATTGCCCATCGCAAGCACGGGTTTTCACCGCTTCGGCGACCAAATCCATCAGGCGCGGCGCGCGGGGGTCTGTGGGCGTGTGAAACCTGTGTCCAAAACCCGGAAGTATCTTTCCGTGGCTTTCGATCCACGCATCGATTGCCTGCGCCAAAGTGCCAGGGTAATGGCCCATAAAGTGGTAGAGTTCCACGGCCTGCTCGCCAGCCCCTCCATGAATGTCGCCCAACATGTTCACAGCGCTCGCCATCGCGTTGTTGAGAGGCAGGCCACAGGTAACCGCCATGCGCGCGGTTGCAATCGACGGTGCCTGAGGACCGTGGTCGACTGCCGCGACCAGCGCGGCTTCGAACAATTGGGCCTGCGCTTTTGATGGGCGGTCGCCGCGTACCATGAACCAGATCATCTCCGCAAAACCAAGGCGTCCGATCAGGTTTTGAATCGGCTCCCCGCGCAGGTCTATCCGGCCAGGTTCCATATCGATGATGGATGTTGCCCACCAATCTGACACATCGCTCATATGATCCCCTCTCTGCTCAGCGCGTCGACTTCCGCGTCGGTCAATCCGATTTCGGACCACACCGCCTTGTTGTCGGCCCCAAGTTTTGGTGGCGCGATTTGCGGCATTCGCCGGGCGCCATTCATTACGACGGGACTGCCTGCAAGTTGCATTTGTTCGCCGTGAACCAACAAAGAGCCAATCAGACCGCGATCGGAAAGTTGCGGGTCTGCAAGGGCCTCGGGCACGGTCAGAACTTGTCCTGTCGGTACCCCCAATGCGTTTAATTCACTCACCCACTCGGCCGCGGCCTTCGTCTTTAGGGTGCGTTCCAGTTCTGTACGTAAGGCGTGGCGGTTTGTTTTGCGATCTTCACGCGTTGCGTAGTCGGGGTTGTTCAGCAGGTCATCCCGCCCGAGACAGCGGGCAAGTGCCTGCCATTGCTCGTCCCGATTGGCCGCGATGTTGATCGGGTTGTCCCGCGTGGCAAATGTACCTGAGGGGGCCGAGGTTGTGTTCTCATTCCCATGCGCTCCGGGCGTTACGCCACCCACCAGATAATTTGAAACAACCCAACCCATCGTCGAAATCACGGCTTCGGACATCGCAACATCCAGATAGGTGCCGCGTGGGTTGGCGTTCAATGCCGCCGCGACTGCAAAGGCGGCCGTCATCCCCCCGACCGTGTCCGCCAACGGATAGCCGACGCGATACGGTGCCGTGTCGGGGGCGCCGGTGATTGACATCACGCCGCTGATACCCTGCACAATCTGGTCATAAGCTGGATCGCCGCGCCGGGGGCCATCCTGCCCGAACCCGCTGATGGCGCAATAGATCAGGTTGGGATTAACGTTGCGCAGAACTTCATAACCAAGACCAAGACGATCCATTACTCCGGGCCGGAAGTTTTCCACCAGAACTTCAGCTGACTGGACAAGGCGTTTCAGCAGCGCCTTGCCCTTTTCCGATTTCATGTCCAGCGTGACAGACTTTTTTCCGGCGTTCTGCGCCAGAAAACTGATCCCCATCCCCGCCTTGTTTCTGGCGGGATCTGCACCCAGAACGCGAGCAAGGTCGCCACCATCGGGGCGTTCGACCTTGATCACGTCGGCACCCATCAATGCCAGTTGGTAGCAGCAATACGGACCCGCGAGGACATTGGTCAGATCGAGAACCCGTATTCCCGCCAGCGGGTCAGTCACCTTCGGCAACCCCTTCCGCCCGGGCCTGTGCACGGCGCGCGCGGTAGCTGGGTAGGAGCACCAGAAGCGCCGCAATAACCAGCAGACCCAGCGTCATCGGGCGTTCCCAGATAAAGGCGATACCATCGTACAACTGCATGGACCGTGAGAAGTTGTCTTCCATCATACCGCCGAGGATGAAACCGATCAGCAGTGGTGCCAGTGGGTAATCAGCAAATTTCAACGCCGTTGCGCATACCCCAAAACCCACCAGTATCAGCAGTTCGGTTGCATTGTTCTGTCCGATATAGGCCCCCATCAGAGTAAAGAACAAAATAAAGGGGATCAGATAGTTACGCGGCACCGAGAGAACTTTGGCAATATAGGGGATCAGCGGCAGATTCAGGATCAGAAGTACCAGATTGCCAATGAACATGGACATGATGACCGCCCAAAAGATCTGCGGTTCGTCCAGCATAAGGCGTGGGCCCGGCGTCACGTTCAGGGCAATCAATGCGCCAAGCAGGATCGCCGTCGTTCCAGATCCGGGAATGCCAAGCGTCAGCAGCGGCACGAACGAGCCTGTACAGGCGGCGTTGTTTGCTGTTTCAGGCGCGGCCAGCCCTTTGATCGACCCTTTGCCGAATTCGTCCTGCTCGGCCTTTGGGGCGATGTTACGCTCAACCGCATAGCCCAGAAAACTGGCAATCGTTGCGCCTGCACCGGGCAGAACGCCGATGAAAAACCCTTGGATAGACTGGCGACCAATCACCGGAGCAATGGCTTTGGCTTCCTCCCTGCTTATGCGCAGGTCCTTGATTTCACCTTCTTCGCCCTTAAGGTCCTTGGGTTTGAGAACAAGAAACAGCGCCTCGGGTAACGCGAACATGGCCATTGCAAGTGTGATAAAGCCAAAGCCCGACTGCAAATCCATGATGCCCATGGTGAAACGAGGCATATTGAACAGTACGCCTTCGCCAACAGTGGCCATGATCAATCCAAGGATTGTCATTATGATAGCCTTGGCAACCTGACCTGTTCCCGCAAAGGCGGCAATGGCCGACAAGCCGACAACCATCAGCGCGAAATACTCGGCTGAATGGAAAAGCAACGCGACAGAAGACAGGGCAGGGGCGAAGATCATCAAAAGCAACGCGCCGAACGTGCCACCTGCAAAGCTCGCGATTGCGGCAATGGTCAGGGCTTTGCCCGCTTTGCCCTGACGTGCCATCGGGTAGCCGTCAAAGCTGGAGGCGACGGTACCCGCGACCCCCGGCGCATTCAGCAGAATAGAAGAGGTCGAACCACCAAAAATGGCGCCATAATACACACCGGCCAGCAAGATCAGCGCGGCGGACGGATCGCCCATGGAAATTGCCACCGGGATCATGATGGCGATGATCGACATCGGGCCCAGACCCGGCAGCATTCCGATGAATGTGCCAATCAGACAGCCCGCGACGACCATCAGCAGATTTTGCAGTGAGAATGCCGTTTGCAGGCCTATCAGAAGTCCTTCAAGCATGTCAGCCTCCGAAAATGCCGGGCAAAGGGCGCATGTAAATGCCAAGGACTTCCTGAACCAGATACCAGACCGTACCAGTGGCGACCAGGGCGACGGGCAGCATGATATGCCATTTTCGTTCACCCAGGATAAAAGACCCAAAGATCAGGAAGGCCGAAGTTGAGATCAGGAACCCGACGGGACGCAGGCACAACGCGTAGACAACCATCAGAACCAGCAGCATGATCGCCTGACCAAGATGGTAATCGCCCAACCGCCGGTAATCGATTTCAGGTTCGCTGGGTTCAGCTTTTTCGAAACCCAGCAGAATGATCGTGGCCGTGATTATCCCCAGAATAGACAGCACTTTGGGGAAAGTGCTTGGCCATATGGGGTTTCTTTGCATGAAAGGGGGAAGACTACTGTCCATCGTGAACCAAGCGGCGTAGCCATATGTTAAACAAACACCCAGAAGAATGAGCGCGATCCAGCGATCCAGCGCCATGAGACCCCCTCCTTTTTTTCGTCGTCAGGGATGGCAGAGCGGGTTACCGCTCTGCCCAAATTGTATTCAGAGGAAGCCCAGCTTCTTCATCAGATCACCGATCTGTTGTTCCTGCTGCTCAAGAAATGACCGGAAATCATCGCCCGAGTTGTGGATGTTCACCCAACCGTTGCGTGCACGAACCTCTTCCCATTCCGGGGTGTCGTACATCTTGGCAATCGCGGCCTGGTATGCTGCAAGCTTGTCCTCGGGCAGACCCGGGGCCGCAAAGAAGCCACGCCAGTTCACAAAGGTGGTGTCGATGCCCTGTTCTTTCATGGTCATCGCGTCTGGGGCGGCCTCTACGCGATCTGCCGATGTGACGCCGATGATTTTGACTTCACCTGCATTGGCCAGATCGACGGCTTCCGAAAAACCGGTGGACAGCGCTGCAATCTCGCCGGACAGAAGGGCAGCCATGGCTTTGCCACCCGCATCATACGGAATGTATTTCACGCCAAGCGCATCCTTCCCAGCCGCTTCCATCACCATGGCTGCAACCAGGTGGTCCATGCCACCGGGGACCGAGCCGCCGCCGATGGCCGTGTTGCCCGGGTCGGCGTCGAAGGCAGCCAGCAGATCACTCATAGAGTCGATGGGGCTGTCTTTACCGACGACAATGGCTGCGTAATCACCGATCGTACCCGACACCAGCGTCAGGTCGCGGAAGTTATGAGGAAACACCCCAGTCAACGAACGGATCACAATTGGCGTGGAGTTCACCATCAGTGTCCCGTGGTTGCTGTCGGCGTTTTCAATCAGATAGCCGATGGCCTTGCCGCCACCACCGCCTGACATGTTTTCATAAGATGCGGTGCCCACAAGGCCGGCGTTCGTCAGCGCTTCGCCGGTGCCGCGAGCGGTACCGTCCCAACCACCACCGGCACCGCCGGGGATCAGAAAGTGGATGCTGTCCACTACCTGGTCTTCAGCCAGAACAGGTCCTGCAAGACCGACTGCAGCAACAGCTGCGATCAGGGCGCGACGGCCCAGTGCGAAAGTTGTCATGATGTCCTCCCATTTGACAACGGGCCGCATGGCGGCTCAGATTGGGAAGAACAAAAACACACCAACCTGACATCAACCTGTCACGCGCGAGAATAGTATAAAAGCCCGATGAAATTTCTGCTTGTCGAAGACAATCTAGACCTCGCAAACGCAATCAGTTCCCGCATGAGGTTAGACGGGCATGTGGTTGATAACGCGTCTACATTAGGTGATGCAACTGCCTTCGTTGAAACTCAGGAATACGATCTGATCCTGCTGGATATCATGCTGCCGGATGGGGACGGTCGCGATTTCCTCAAGCGGCATCGCGCGAGCCATTTGGACACGCCGGTGATCGTTTTGACGGCCCGCAGTCAGGTTTCGGATCGAATCGGCTCGCTTGATCTTGGTGCTGACGATTATGTCACCAAACCGTTTGATCATGCCGAGCTGGAAGCGCGCTGCCGCGCAGTTCTGCGTCGCAAATCCGGGAATACGAAGACAACGATAGAAGTCGGCGGCATCGTATTCGATCCCCTGGCTGGCCATCTGACCGTGGGTGACGAGACCGTGTCGCTGCGCAATCGTGAACTGCGCCTGTTGGAATTGTTCATCAGCGCACCTGGTCAGGTTTTTTCGAAGCAAAAACTAACGGACCGGCTGTTTTCTTATGATGATGATGTCTCTGATAACGCGATCGAAGTTTATGTGGGCCGTTTGCGCAAGCATCTGGAACCCTCGGACCTGAAGATCACCACGCTTCGTGGGTTGGGATACAGACTTGACCATGCCTCCTGATCCCAATGTGTCAGGATCGCTGCGGAACAGGCTGGTTCTGACACTGATCGGCGGCGCGGCCATACTTGCGTTCCTGCTGTTTGTCGCAGTCCGAAACTATGCTGCGCAGGTCGCGCAACAGGGGCAAGACAACATACTTGGTGCATCAGTGGCCTCAATCCTCGATGCGGCCGCTTTGCGGGAAGGGGAGTTGGAGGTTGATATCCCATATGCCGCCTTCGCGATGCTAAGCACCCCTGCGGACGACCGGATCTTCTATTCTATTTTTCAGGACGGCACGTTTCTTTCCGGCTACGAAGATCTTCCCCCGTCCATCGGGCAGCGCGAAGGAAGGTCACTTTTTCAGTTCAGCAAGATCCGGGGTGAAACCATTCGTCAGGTCAGCGCCAGCCGGACTTTGGTGGGATTGGACAAACAAACCGAACTGGTGGTCGCGCTGGGGCAGACACAAGACGCGTTGGCCGAAACTCTGGACCAGATTTCGCGCAATGCAGCGATTCTGGGCGTAGGGTTCTTTGCCCTTGCTGCCGCTCTTTCCTTCTGGGCGACGTCCTCGACCATCGGGCAGTTGAATAGATTGACAACCTCTGTCACCCGCCGTGGGCCGCAGGATCTTAGCCCGTTCAAAAAGCCGGTACCCCGCGAAATGGCCCCGTTGGTTGCTTCACTGAACTCATTGATGGGTCGGCTTGATCAGTCACTCAGCCAGTCAGAAGACTTTATTGCCGAGGCGGCCCACCGTGTTCGCACCCCTCTTGCTACGGTCAGGTCCTATGCTGACGCCACTTTGCAAAGGGTTGAAAAAGAAGAAAACCGCGAGGCGCTGCGCTCGATGGTGCGCGCCATTGACGAAAGCTCTCGTGCAGCCGGACAGCTGTTGGATCATGCGATGATCACGTTCCGGGCTGACCACCTTGAGCGGGAAGACATTGACCTGAACGCTTTGGTCAGTGACCTTGTGCAGCGCCTGACACCAATTGCCGAGATGAAGGACTTGTCGTTGTCGCTTTGTGGCGACCCACAGGTCATGTATTCAGGTGACCCCATCCTCATTCAAAACGCCGTGCGCAACATGATTGACAACGCACTTAAATATGCTCCGGCCGACAGTTCTGTTCGCATCGAAGTCACGTCGGAGCCATGGGCTCAAATCCGGGTAAAAGACCGTGGCCCGGGGTTTCCCTTAAACGAAATTGACACTCTCACGCGTCGGTTTGAACGGGGTAAGAACGCAAGTGGTACCATTGGGTCCGGTTTGGGCCTGACCATCGCGCAGGACGTTGCAACAGCGCATGGTGGAGCGCTTGCCTTGTCCAACAGACAGGGAGGCGGCGCATGCGTTACATTATCGCTTTAGTCTTCCTTTGGTTTCCCGCTGTCACACAGGCGCAAGTCTGGGAGGATCGGCAAGTATTCAACGCCGAAGCAGACGAGGCACATATTCGGGTCATCTCAAGCACCGATACGTTTTTGTTTGAGCCTATGATTTCCAGCTTTATCAAGGAAAACCCTGACATTTCTGTCGAGTATTTGGTGACGGGTACTGCCGACATCGATCGGATCGTGCGCACCGCACCGGAAGATTTCGATATTGTCATTTCCAGCGCCATGGACCTGCAACTGAAACTGGCCAATGACGGTTATGGACGCGTGATTGATGACATATCGCTGCCATCCTGGGCGCAGTGGCATCGCAGTCTTTTCGCCTTCACGTTCGAGCCCGCGACCATCGTGATCAACCGTGCCGCCTTTTCCGGCGCGCCTGTCCCAGAGACTCGACAGCAACTGATTGAAGCTCTTCGAATGCGACCGGACAGCTTTCGGGGCCGGGTGGGAACTTATGACATCCGTCAGTCCGGTCTAGGGTATCTGTTTGCGACGCAGGATGCCCGTGCGTCAGAAACGTTCTGGCGCCTGATGGAAGTCATGGGCGGGTTGGATGTGCGTCTGTACTGCTGTTCCGGCGACATGATTGATGATCTTGTTAAAGGTGAGATCGCCGTAGCCTATAATGTACTTGGCAGCTATGCGGATGCGCGCGCCGGGCACAAGGATACGCTTGAGGTTATCCTGCCGTCGGATTTTCAGACGACCATGATGCGCACGGTGATGGTTCTTGAAGGTACACCCGTACCCGAATTTGCCGCGTCTTTTGTTCGTCACCTTGTATCAAAGCAATCCACGCAATCAGGTGGCGGCCACACCCTCCCGCCTTTGGCACCTTTTGACACGGACGAAGAACGTGAAACGATTGGGCTGGATCCAGCGCTGATGACGTTTTTGGACAGATTAAAACGCCGCCGATTTCTGGCCGAATGGGAAAGCGCAGTTATCCAGAGATAGCCCTGCCGTCATTCCCTAAATGCACGATTGAAGTAATCGGCCATCGGCTTGACCAGATAGGACAACGGGGTGCGTTCATCGGTTTTGATCAGTGTCTCAACAGGCATACCCGGCAAAAGCTCCTGACCGTTGAGACGGTCCAGCTCGCCATCATTCATAACCACTTCGGCGCGATAGAATGTAAAGCCGGACTTTTCATCCGTGAATGTATCGGCTGACACGTTTTTGACCTGCCCGTCCAATTCAGGCGTTTCACGCTGATTGAAGGCCGGAAACCGCAGGGCGACAGGTTGACCCACATGCAGCTGATCCACATGGATCGCGTCAACGCGCGCGGCGACAAGCAATGGCGTATCCTGTGGAACAACATACATCATGGGTTCACCCGGCTGAACGACAGACTGAAGGGCAAAGACCTGACTTCCATATACTGTTCCGCTGACCGGTGCGCGGATGTCCAATCGTGTCAGCCGCTCGGACAGGGACAGTCGGCGTTCCGATAGTTCAGCAACTTGCGCCTGTACGTCCCGCAACGTGGTAATTGCCTCTTCCCGGCGGGTTGCAGACAGTTCAACGATCTGGATCTCGGTTGATGCGATCTGCCCTTTGAGGCGGGCGACAGCAGCTTCCAGTCGGCCTATTTCACCTGTCAGGCTGGCTTCTTCCCGTTGCAGGGCCAGTACACGACTGGTTTGCGTCAATCCTCGTTTCAACAGGCTTTGCTGGTCTTCCAGCTCATCCTCGATCAATTCAACCTGACGGCGCAGCGAAACGAGTTGGGCCTGCGTGCCTTCAATCTCGCTCTCGATCTGAACCAGCTGCTTGTTCAGCTGTTCTTGCTGTTTGGATAGGGTTTCCACCCGGGCGTCGAACAGGTTTTGCTGACCTTCGATCAGGTCCAGATCAATGCTGTATTCCGTCTGAACCTCGTGCAACTGCGCCGCCAACTCTTGCGACGAAAGCCCGTCGCGTTCGGCCTGAAGCCGGACACGCCGTGTCAGAAGCTCAAAAAGCTGCGCTTCCACAATCGTCTGTTCGGACGATAGGAAAGTATCATCCAGCCGCAACAGCATCTCGCCCGAGGCGACCACATCACCATCGCGTACAAATATTTCGCCAACAACGCCGCCATCGGGGTGTTCTACCACCTGACGGTTGCTTTGTACCTCGATCACGCCTGAGGATACGATCGCACCTGCGAGGCGCGTCTTCACTGCCCAAAGACCCAATCCGCCAACCAAAATGGCAAGTGCGGCGAATCCCACCAGGGCGGGAATTCTCATACTCCAGGCCTGCGCCTGCTTCTTGGTCGTCTTTTTTGCCATTATTCACCTACGGGGCTAAGCTTGCGCTTAATCGCGCCCGCGTTCTGCACCATTGCGCTGAGAACCTCGTCACGACTGCCGAACCTGACCACTTGTCCTTTTTCGACAACGGCCAGATCGTCACATTCCGAAATGGCCTGCGGGCGGTGTGTCATGATGATGGCGGCTTTGCCTGCCGCCTTGAGCCCCCTCACGGCCGCGTTCAAGGCTTCGGTGCCATCCGCGTCCAGTGCCGAGTTTGGTTCGTCGAGAATAAGCAGAACAGGGTCGCCATAGAGGGCGCGGGCCAGAGCGATGCGCTGTTTCTGCCCGCCTGACAACTGACTGTCATTGCCTTCAAGGAAGGTACCATAACCTTTCTCCAAAGACAGGATCAGGTCGTGCGCATTGGCTTTCTTGGCTGCGGCCACCACCGCTTCGGAATCCGGGTTTTCTGACATCCGGGCGATGTTCTCGGCCACGGTCCCGTTAAACAGGGTAACCTGCTGCGGCAAATATCCGATATGGCTGCCCAGATCGTTGGAGTCATATTGATCCAGAGTGGCACCACCCAGTCGAATTTCACCGGCTGCCGGATTCCAAAGCCCCAGCAACGCCTTGGCCAGTGTCGTCTTTCCCGATCCGCTTTTGCCGATGACACCCAGCGCCTTGCCCGGTTGCAACTTCAGATTCACGTTCCGCAACGTTGGCGTTGTTGCCCCGGGGGGAATGACAGTCAGCGATTTGGCTTCCAACTGTGCCTTCGGGATGGGCAAGCGAATCCGCTGCTCTTCGGGCGGGGTCTGATCCAAAAACCGGCTTAGGGAAGTCCAGGCCGTTCGCGCACGTTCGATCATGCCCCATTGGCCGACCGCTTGTTCGACCGGGGCGAGGGCTCGACCCAAAAGGATTGAACCCGCGATCATCGCGCCCGGTGTCATTTCGTTTTGCAAAACCAGCCACGCGCCCAAGGCAAGCATTGCAGATTGAAGAAACAGTCGTAACGACTTGGTCAAAGACGTAAAACTGCCTGTCCAGTCGCTGGCCGAAATGGTTTGGCGCAAGGCATTCGAACGCTGGTCCAACCACCGCTTTGTCACGTCCGCCTGCATACCCTGTGAGCGCACAACCTCTGCCGCTTGTCTCGCATGTTCCGCAAAGGCGTTTGCCCGCGCTGCTGCAGTTTGTGCTTCAGCGACTTTTCTGCTGGTCAGAGCCTGATTGAGCAGTGCAATCACGACAAGCAGAACACCGCTTGCCACGGCCAGCCAGCCCAGCAAGGGATGAAACAGGAAAATCGCACCCAGAAAAACAGGCGTCCATGGAATATCCATCACCGCCAGCAGAACGGGGGATGAGCACAGGTTTCGAATGGATTCCAAATCACGCAAGGCCGTTGCCGGGGCAGATCGTATTTGCGGCAAAAGTGAACGCCGCAGCGTTGCTTCGAAGACGCGCTCATCCAACTGTGACTGGAACCGTGCGCCGAACCGGGCCACGATGCGTCCGCGGGCAAAATCCAGCATCGCCATCAGCGCATAAAGCAACGCCACCAACAAAAACAGCGCTGTCAGTGTTTCCACTGCACGCGAGCCCAATACCCGGTCATACACCTGCAACATGAACAATGGGCCAGTCAGCATAAGCAGGTTCACAAAAATGCTGAACAAGAACGCCAAAGCAAGGAACGCGATCCCCTGATTGCGCACATTGCGCAGTTCATGCCGGGGGGCCGCAGATACGCGGTGTTCAGGTTTCAATGTTTTAAATCCATATTATCCGGAGATGCGCCCCCGCATTTAAAAAGTTAGATCAGCCTTGCCAAGTTTGCACATCTTTTTTTGGGCAAGAAACCGCGGGTCCCTAGCGTAAAGAAGCACTATTCAGCCGTAGCTGACAAAAATCTAACGGCAATTACAGGCGCCGCTGGGCGGGCGTTTCAGGATTACGGCAAATCGGGCGGAATACAGCAAATAGACGGACGCGCGAAGACCGCAGCCCGCCAACAAGCCGCAGGCGATTATGGTTGCATTGATCCCGCCGCGAAATGACCGAGACCGGATTTTTCGACTTCAACTGTAAGGATGACAAGCGTTTTTTAATGTCGGACATTATTGTTTATTTTGTCCTACATTAAATGTAAAAGTGAATGAAATACGAATCGGAGAAGCCGCGCGTGGTCAAAAGAACGCCCCCAAAAGAAAAAGCTGAGAGTGTCGGCAACACCTTGAAGGTGCTACCGGCTGGCAGCAGCGGCCGGGACGTTCTGGAGGCTCTCTCTGGAATGATCGAACTGGAAGGATTGAAGGTAGGCGATCGCCTGCCGCCAGAGATCGAAATTGCAAATCAGCTTGGGATCGGAAGGGCGAAGGTTCGGGAGGCTCTGACAAGCTGGCAGAACATGGGCATCGTTGTGCGGAACAAGAAAGCCGGGACGCGATTGGCGGCCGAGGTATCTGCCAACACGATCCACCTTCCATTCACGCTGAAGCTCGAAGCCGAAAGCCTTTTGCGGACGCACGCCGTGCGTCGGCCACTGGAAATTGAGGCAGCAAGGTTGGCAGCACTGAATTGCTCAGACGCGCAGCGGCTTTTGATTTCGGCCCGCGTTGCAGAACTCATAGCTGTTCATTCTGCCGGTGAGGACTGGCGTCAGGCAGACTACCGGTTTCACGCTTCACTGCACGAAGCGTGCGGAAACCCATTGTTCGGGCAGCTAATCCGGCAGATTCAAGAAGCCTTTAACGAAGTATACGAAGCACCATTCGGCCAACCGCACTTGGGTCAGGCCACAATTCCAATGCACACGCAACTTGCCGAAGCAGTCGTCGCTGGCAGAGCAGAAGAAGCCGCAAGGATTGTCGGCGAGATCATGGACATGGTCGAAGCAGAAGTCCTAGAAATCATGGAAAGCCAGAATGTCTGACTACGAAGACCTTTCGACGCGTCTTGCAGCAACCTTCCCGGACGCGGCAGGTTCGGTCACGCCACCTATTGTTCAAACCTCACTATTCACTTTCGACAATTATCAGAGTTTTGAAGACCGGATGGCGGGAAAATCAGAAACAGCCATCTACACGCGCGTGGAAAACCCGACCGTCGCCGCGTTTGAAACGCTCATGGCTGAAGCCGAACAAGGTCAGACAGCCGTTGCATTTGCATCCGGGATGGCCGCAATTTCTTCGACGCTGCTGGCATTTGTCAAACCCGGTGACCGGATTGCCTGCGTCAAACATGTCTATCCGGACACATTCCGGTTTATGGAGCGCATCCTGCGCCCGTTCGGGGTGCATATCGACTATCACGCGCCGGAGCGTTTCGAAAACGACCCCGAACTGCTTGCCGATGTAACGCTGGCCTATCTGGAGAGTCCCGGTTCCGTCGTTTTTGAGGCGATGGATCTGCGCCGTGTCGCAGAGCATGCCAGACGCCACAATGTGCTGACGATGATCGATAATTCATGGGCAAGCCCGGTGTTCCAACGCCCCCTCACACTGGGCATCGATATCGTCATCCACTCAGCCTCGAAATACATCTCGGGGCACTCGGACACGGTTGCGGGCGTGGTGGTTGCCTCCCGAAACCATATCGCCCGCATCCGTGATCTGACACTTCCTTTGCTTGGTGCTAAACTGGCACCTTTTGAAGCGTTCCTGTTGACGCGCGGCCTGCGTACTTTGCATGCGCGCATGATGCAGCATCAGGCGACTGCCAACATCTTCGTCGATCGCCTGGCCACTGTTCCGCAGGTGAGGCGAGTCAACTCACCCGGGGCCAACGACGTTCCCGGGTTGACGGGGCGGTCCGGACTTATGTCGGTTGAGTTTGATGACAGTGTCGACATCGCAAAACTTTCTGATGCTTTGAACCTATTCCGCCTCGGCGTGAGCTGGGGCGGCTTCGAAAGTCTGATCCTGCCTGCACGCGTTGGGCTTGCTCAGGCTGGCGAACAGAACTCAATGCAGAAATTTGGGGTCTCACCCAATCTGGTGCGCCTGAGTTTGGGGCTCGAGTCGGCAGAAGACTTGTGGGCCGATTTTGCTTCGGCTCTCGCCGAAAGCACGGCTTAGAACTGTTCGCTCAATAAAATCAACAGGAGGAAAACATGAAAAAACTACTATCAGGAATGACGGCTGCGGCCGTGTTCATGGGTTCGGCATCTTATGCCGAGACCACACTGAAACTGGTCGAGGTTATTACGAGCCCCGAGCGTACAGAGGTGCTTCAGGGGCTGGTTGATGAATTTGAAGCCAATAATCCCGACGTCACTGTCGAGATTGTATCGCTGCCGTGGGGCAACGCGTTCGAAAAGCTGGCGACAATGGTGGCAGGTGGCGACATCCCGGATGTGGTTGAAATGCCTGATACCTGGCAGGCTCTTTATGCCGGGTCCGATCAGCTGGTCAGTCTCAAGGACCATGTCGCTGGATGGGAACACGGGGCAACGCTGACAGACAAGACCGTTGCCATGGGCAGCCAGGCGGGTGATCTCTATATGATCCCGTACGGCTTCTACCTGCGGGCGATGTTCTACAACAAAAAACTGCTGGCCGAAGCCGGTATCGACACCCCTCCGACTACGATGGAAGAGTTCAAGGCTGCCTCTGCCGCGGTGTCCGAGCTTGACGGCAAGTACGGATACTGTCTGCGCGGTGGTCCCGGTGGAACAAATGGCTGGATCATGTTCGCCGCAGCCATGAACGGCACCAACGAGTTTTTCACAAAAGACGGTGTCAGCCGCATCAACGAGCCCGGCTCGGTCGAAGGCATCCAGTTCATGATCGACATGTATCAGAACGGATATGCGCCCAAGGACGCCGTCAGTTGGGGCTTTAACGAGATTGTGGCTGGTTTTTATTCCGGCACCTGTGCGTTCCTCGATCAGGACCCGGATGCACTGATCGCTATTGCCGAGCGGATGCCTGCCGAAGATTTCGCGGTCATTCCGATGCCTGTTGGACCTTCGGGCAAAGCTTTCCCGACCATTGGGTTCGCAGGCTGGTCGATCTTCAATGCAACTGAACATGAAGACGAAGCCTTTGATCTGGTTGCGGCCCTGTCGACGCCCAAAGCCAACGCCACGTGGGCAAAGCGTGTTGGCGTCATTCCGATCCACAAAGGCGCCGATCAGGATCCTCATTTCCAGACCGAGCAATTCAAAGGCTGGTTCGAAGAACTGAACGGTGAGCAATATGTGCCGACAACAATGCCAACCAACCTGGAGCAGTGGGGCTATTTTGGCAGCACACTTCTGCTGGAAACCAGTCAGGAAGCCCTGTTGGGACAGCGCAGTGCGCAGGACGTCGCGGATGAGTGGGCAGAGTTCCTCACCGACGAGCATGCCAAGTGGAAGGCAAAACAGTGATTTCGCGCATTCAGAAAACTGTCAGGCCCGGGGAAACCCGGGCACGACGCTCGCTCTACCTGCAATACATGGTCGAGCCTTTTTTCTATTTGTCGCCCGCAATTCTTTTGATCGGTGCGGTGATCATGGTTCCGCTAATCATCGGAATCTCATATTCGTTCCAATCCATTGAGCTGTTAAAGCCTTTTGCGTCTGGTTGGATCGGGTTTGAAAACTACGTTGACCTGTGGCGAGACCGCAAGTTCTGGATCGCGATGGAGAACACGCTGTTCTGGACCTTTTGGTCGATAACGTTCCAGTTTCTGCTTGGCCTTGGCCTTGCCATGCTTTTGAACACGCAGTTCTTTGGAAAGAAACTTTTTCAGGCGCTTGTTTTCCTACCCTGGGCTGTCCCGACCTTCCTTTCCGCGCTGACTTGGGCGTGGCTTTTCAACCCTGTCATCGGCCCGCTGCCGCATTGGCTGGCCGCGCTTGGCATTCTGTCAGAGCCCTACAATATCCTTGGCGACCCCAAGCTTGCCATTTGGGGTCCGATCACAGCAAATATCTGGTTTGGCGTGCCGTTCTTTGCGATCACGCTGCTGGCGGCTTTGCAATCAATACCCGATGAGCTTTATGAGGCCGCAGAAGTCGATGGCGCGACCCCCTGGCAGACCTTCACCAAGATCACGTTGCCGTTTCTTGCTCCGATGATCGCGATCACCGTGATGCTGAGGACGATCTGGATCGCCAATTTCGCCGACCTGATCTATGTGATGACCGGCGGCGGGCCTGCCAATTCGACGCAAATCCTGTCGACCTACATATTCACCACCGCTTTTCGCAAATTGGACTTCGGCTACGCGTCAACCATTGCTGTGGCGCTGTTGCTGATCCTTCTGATTTACGCCGTTATCCTGCTCTGGCTTCGCAAGAAGCTGGTCAAGATTTGAGGAGTTGACCATGTCAGCTGTCAGGAAACCCAACCCCCTGCTGGTTGTGGGTAAATACGCGGCACTTGCGTTCTATCTGATCTTTGCGTTGTTCCCGCTTTATTGGTTGCTCAAGATCGGGTTGACGCCGGACGCACTGATCTTTTCAGAGGGCACCCGCCTGTTTCCAAGCGAGGTGACCTTTTCAAACTTCAAAACGGTTATCTTTCAGACCGATTTTGTGGCCTATTTCCGGAACTCTCTTGTGGTGTCGCTGGGCGCGGCGTTCTTTACGACCTTGTTCGCGGCTGGGGCGGGTTATGCCTTTTCCCGCTTCGTTTTTGCAGGCAAACGCATCATCATCGCCTTGATGCTGGTCACCCAGATGTTCCCGCTGCTGATGATCATCGCACCCATCTACAAGATCATCGCGGACCTGGGGCTGCTGAATTCGCTGACAAGCCTTATCGTGGTCTACACTGCGTTCAACATCCCCTTTGCAACATTCCTGATGCAGTCATTTTTTGATGGCATACCCAAAGATCTGGAAGATGCGGCGATGATGGATGGCTGTACACGGTTTCAGGCGCTGCGCAAAGTGGTGTTCCCGCTGACATTGCCCGGGTTAGGGGCGACGCTTGGGTTTGTCTTTACTGCCGCGTGGTCCGAGCTCTTGTTTGCGTTGATGCTGATCTCGAAGAACGACGCGATGACATTCCCGGTTGGCTTGTTGACATTTGTTTCCAAATTCTCGGTCGATTGGGGGCAAATGATGGCGGCTGGCGTGCTGGCTCTGATCCCAAGTTGCCTCTTTTTCATCTTCATTCAACGCTATCTCGTGCAGGGCCTCACGTCCGGCGCGGTCAAAGGATAGGAGGCCAGATCATGGCACGTATCGAACTTCGTGATGTTGCAAAACGCTATGGCTCCGTCGAGGTCCTGCGCAACATCAATCTTGAAATTCAGGATGGTGAGTTCATCGTTCTGGTCGGCCCGTCAGGCTGCGGCAAATCCACTTTGCTGCGCATGGTTGCTGGTCTTGAACCGATATCAAGCGGCGACTTTCTGATCGATGGCGAGCGTATGAACGATGTGAGGCCAAGGGACCGGGACATCGCGATGGTGTTCCAATCCTACGCTCTCTATCCGCATATGGATGTCGCTCGGAACATGGGTTTCTCGATGGAAATCCGCAAAGCTCCGGTGGCTGAACGCATATCAAAGGTCGCCCAGGCGGCAGAGACGCTGGGATTGACCAAATTGACGGATCGCTTGCCCAAGGCCCTTTCAGGTGGTCAACGTCAGCGGGTTGCTATGGGGCGGGCCATCATCCGAGACCCGCGCGCATTTCTGTTTGACGAGCCATTGTCAAACCTTGACGCCGCTTTGCGTGTCGAGATGCGGCTGGAGATTGCGCGGCTGCATCAAAAGCTCAGCGCGACCATGATCTACGTGACCCATGATCAGGTCGAAGCGTTGACGCTGGCAGATCGGATCGTTGTTCTGAACGCAGGCGACATCCAGCAAGTCGGCAGCCCGCTTGAGCTTTATGAAAGACCGGCCAACAAGTTTGTTGCGCAGTTTATCGGCTCACCCACCATGAATGTTGTGCCTGTATTGGGAACTGAAACTGGTGTGAATGTCGGGAATGGAGTTGAAATAAAAATCCTCGATCAACCCCTTACCGCTCAGGCCAAAGAACTGGGTGTAAGGCCGGAACACATCGATGTCGTGGACAACGGTGCCGGTGATCTGTCGGCCGTTGCGGATGTTGTTGAACATCTGGGGTCGGACACGAACATCTACGTCAATGCCGAGGGGATCGGCCCCATGATGGTGCGCAAGCATGGCAATATCCCCGTGAAATCCGGGGATCGCCTCGGTTTGCGCATTCAAGCACAGAATGCACATCTGTTTGCCTCGGATGGTACAGCGTTGCGACGGGCTTGCTGAGATGATGGGCAATTTGGAAGATCGGGCCAAGTCGCGCACGACAGGACTCCATCCGCGGGATATTTAGATGAACGACAATCAGTTATTGCTTCCGGGGTCACAGTCCGAGACCGGGTTTTGGATTGAAACGCCAAGACACCGCGATTGGTTGATGAACCAGGCCAAGCGGCAACTTACGTTCTTCAGCGCGAGTTGCCGGGATGAGCCCGGGTTCTATACACTTGGTCACGATGGTCGCCCGCTGCCCGGCAAGCTGCAGGAGCTGCACACGACAACCCGGTTGATTCATTCTTATGCATTAGGACATCTGTCTGGTTTTCAAGGTGCTGAACGGATCATTGATCACGGTATGGCATTTCTTGAAAGCCATCACCGAGATCGCGACCACGGCGGATATCTTTGGGCGCTGGAAGGGGATCAGATCAAGGATGACCGCAAGCTTGCTTATGGGCACGTCTTTGTCCTTCTTGCCTCGGCAAGTGCGAAAATGGCGGGTCACCCGGATGCAGACAAACTAATGACAGATGTCCGAAATGTTCTGGAAAAACACTTCTGGGACGAAGAAGCGGGCCTGTTTCGCGATGAATGGAACAGGGATTGGACGCCGTTTTCCGCATATCGTGGAATGAATGCCAATATGCACGGCGTTGAGGCGATGCTGGCTGCCTTTGAGGCAACAGGGGACGAAACCTACCTGTCCCGCGCCGGTCGCATTTTGGACTTTTTCATTGGCAAAATTGCACCCGGTGAAAACTGGCGGCTTCCCGAACACTATTCGTCTGATTGGCAAATTAACCGGGATTATGCGGGCGATCCGATGTTCAGGCCTTCCGGAACAACGCCGGGGCATTCGTTCGAATTGGGTCGGCTTCAGCTTCAGCATTGGGATTTGTCAGGCCGAACGAGCCCTAATGCTCCGAACACGGCGCGCCACCTGATTGCGCAGGCTTTGAAAGATGCGTGGCTGCCTGATGGCGGGTTGGCCTACACACTTGATTTTGATGGCCGCGTTGCCAACGCTTCGCGGTTCTGGTGGCCTATCACCGAAGCCATCGGGGCGGTTGCCGCTCTGATCGTGCTAGACAGAAGGCCAGAAGACGAGGAGTGGTACAGAAAGCTCTGGACCTATGCGAATGAAACATTTGTCGATCATCAGCATAGCGGCTGGTATCCAGCAGTAGATGGGGCAGGGGCTGTTGTGACATCCATCTTTGACGGCAAGCCGGACATCTATCACTCGTTGCAAGCCTGTCTGTTTCCACTGTCACAACGTCTGTCGAGGATGATGCCGCTTTAGAAACGTATATGTTTCGAAAAGCCTCAGATTCAGCTTGTTTTATCTGGGTACGGACCCGGTGCAGGGTCTTGTCGAATACCCGCAAACTACAAATCGTAGCCTGCGGCGGTGTCCGAAAGTCCCGGGCGCGCTCGGTTGCCCTTGCATTCCAGCGTTATGCATTCCAAACAACCTCGAACTCCTCGCGAAACGCAAAGCGTTTCAGGTGGTCCTCTATAACACCCATCCAAAAGTTCAAATCCTCACGTGGGCCGACTGAAGCAACTATTTCCAGCCCTTCGTCCGTCGCTTTCATCGCAACCGCGCGCCGGTTTTCAAACGAAACGTTTCCTTCAGTTGCGTCAAATTCGACTTGTCCTTTGTGGGACCAGTGCTTGCATAACTGCTGAAGATATTTGCTGGCCATTTCTGTTCGCGCATTTCCAGACGCGCACTGGTCTGGCAACATTTCCAACGCAGTTTCGGCCGCCCCGCGCATAGACTTTGCAAAAAGTGTTACGTCGATATTCGTGGCCAGGAACGTAACCCCAAGATCCAGACACTTGCGCTGCATCACGGGGTCCAACGTTAGGATGCCCGCTGCCTTGCCCGCTGCCACGATCCTTGTCAACGCGTCCAAAACCGCTTCGACCACGTCGGGGTGGCCAGCATTGCCGATGTGCCCCATATCCGCGGCCAAATCTGACGGACCGATAAATACGCCGTCGACATCTGTCGTCAGAATGTCATCCAGTGCATCCAGGCCAAGGCGGTTTTCCACCTGAACCAACAGGCAAATCTGGTCGCCTGCCGTTGTCAGGTAATCCGGGATCGCCGCGAAACGCGAAGCACGCGCCAGAGCAGACCCAACGCCTCGAACTCCATGTGGTGGATATTGCACTGCGCGCACCAATTCCCGCGCTTGATCGCCGCTTTCAACCATTGGCACCAATATGCTTTGGACGCCAGCATCGAGATATTGCTTGATCATCCAGGTCTCGCCAATTGGCAGGCGCGCTACCGGCTGGCTACCTGTGCCTTCGATGACCCTCACTTGCTCAAGGATAGACCGCAGATCGTTCGGGGCATGTTCCCCGTCAACAAGCAGCCAGTCAAATCTGGATGTGGCGGCGATTTCGGCGGCATATGCATTGGCCATCCCAATCCAACATCCGATCTGGGGTTTTCCGGCTTTCAGTGCGGCCTTGAAGGGGTTTGTTGGCGCGGGCATTAAGGTGCTCCTTCAATCAAATTTGATATCGACCGAGCCGAAGGGTCCGAAATCGGCGTGAATTTCTGTGCTTGGCGGGCATTCGACGGGGCGAATGAAGCTGCCCGACAGGATCACTTGTCCGGGTTCAATACTTTGTCCGTATTGCGCCATGCGCCGGGCCAGCCAGACAACACTTTCAACAGGATCATTCAATACGCCGGCCCCAAGGCCGGTTTCCTCAATCTCACCGTTGCGGAAGGTCAAGGCACCAACCCAGCGCAGGTCGAATTCGTCAATCGCGTGGCGCTCTGTACCCAGCACAATCCCTGCATTGGCGGCATTGTCGCTGATCGTATCAAAGACGGTTCTGGCCTTGCCGGTCTCGGGGTCCCGACGCTGAATACGTGTGTCCAGAATTTCAATCGCCGGTGAGACGTAGTCCGTGGCGGATACGATATCGTCGCGGCCGACATTCTCGCCACCGACGGCGGATTTCATGACAAAGGCGATTTCAGCTTCGATCCGGGGCTGAATGAAACGGCCCGCAGGGACCGTACCACCGTTTTCAAACGCCATATCATCAAACAGGATGCCGCTGTCGGGAATATTGATGTTCAGCGCATATTGCATCGCTTTCGATGTCAGACCGATTTTCCACCCGATGACCTTGCGACCCTCAGCCAGCTTCTGGCGATAGATGGCGTTCTGCACCTCATAAGCGTCGTCCATACCCATCTGGGGGTGGCGCAGGCTCAGCAGACCGATCTGGTCGCCGGTGCGTTCGGCCTGAAGCAGGTCGGCTGCTGCGCGGGCATGCTCTTCGGGTGTCATGCCTTCTCATCCTCGACTGTGTTGCGCAGGGTGCCGATACCTTCGACAGAAACCTCGACCACGTCACCCGGTGCAAGATATTTTGGCGGGTCAAAGCGCGCGCCCGCACCGGTGGGGGTGCCGGTTACGATAATGTCACCCGGTTTCAGGGTCATGAAGGTCGAGATATACTCGATCTCGCGCCGGATCGGGAACATCATGCGGTCGAGGGTGTCGTCCTGACGCAACTCACCATTGACGCGGGTTTGAATGCGGGCGTCATCCAATTGCGCCGGGTCGGTGAAGGGCACCAGCCAAGGGCCGATCGACCCTGAATTATCCCAGTTCTTGCCCTGAGTTACGTTGAACTTGGCATGGCGCACCCAATCGCGGATCGTGCCTTCGTTGCACAGCGTCAACGCGGCGATGTGCTCATAGGCTTCGTCCTGCGATATCCGGCGACCCGCCTTGCCGATTACAATGGCCACTTCGCCCTCGTAGTCCAGCGTGTGGTTTTCCGGCGGACGGATCAGCGGGCGGTTGTGGCCGGTAAAACCGCTGGCAAAGCGGGGGAACAGCGACATATATTCCGGTTGCGCGCTGCCATCCTTGTATTCCGCATTTCTGTCCGGAAAGTTCACGCCGACGCACAGAATGCGACGTGCATCCGGCATCACCATTTCATAGGTGAAATCGGAATGGGTCACAGGCTTACCCTCGGCCGCCGCAGCCAACCGGCTAAACTCACCCGCAGCGATGACCTCATACAGGCTGGAAAACTCGGGGAAATCACCGTTCAGGGCAATCGCACCATCATCGGTAATCGCGCCAAAAAAGGTATCCCCTTCGGTGGTAAAAGTAGCAAAGCGCATTAAGCCTCCTCGGCGGTGTCGATGCCGCCCATGCACAGGTATTTGAGTTCCATGAAGTCATCCAGCCCATGGCGCGAGCCTTCACGGCCCAGACCAGACATCTTAACCCCGCCAAACGGAGCTTCCGCAGTCGAGATCAGGCCGGTGTTGATTCCGACCATGCCATATTCCAGCTTCTCGGAAACTCGCCAAACGCGAGCCAGGTCGCGGGAATAGAAATATGAGGCAAGGCCGAACTCGGTGTTATTTGCCGCAGCGACGACTTCGCTTTCGGTGTTGAACTTAAAAAGGGGTGCGACCGGGCCAAACGTCTCTTCGGTCGCGACCGCCATCTCCGAAGTAACACCGGTCAAAATGGTTGGCTCAAAGAATGTGCCACCCAGATCGTGCGACTTGCCGCCCAGAGTGACTTCGGCACCTTTCGAGGTCGCATCAGCGATGTGCTCAGCAACCTTGTCGACTGCCGCCTGATCGATCAGCGGACCAAATATGATACCTTCGTCAAAGCCATTACCAGTGGGCAAAGTCGCTACTTTGTCGCGCAGCTTGGCGGCAAAGGAATCGTAGACACCGGCCTGCACGTAAATGCGGTTGGCACAAACGCAGGTCTGACCATTATTTCGAAACTTGGCGATCACCGCTCCTTCCACAGCAGCGTCCAGATCAGCATCATCGAAAACAATGAAGGGCGCATTGCCACCCAGCTCCAACCCCAGTTTTTTGATCGTTGGTGCGCATTGCGCATATAGAAGCGTTCCGATCTCGGTCGAACCGGTAAAGGTCAGTTTCTGTACTGTCGGGTTCCCGGTCATCTCGCCGCCAATGCCACGGGCTGAGCCGGTGACGACCGAGAACAGCCCCGCAGGCAGGCCCGCTCTTTCGGCCAGAACCGCCAACGCGATAGCTGAGAATGGAGTCTGGCTGGCCGGTTTCAGAACCATGGAGCAGCCCGCCGCCAGAGCAGGGCCAGCCTTGCGCGTGATCATAGCGTTTGGGAAATTCCACGGCGTAATCGCGGCTACAACCCCGATGGGTTGTTTGATCGTCAGGATGCGTTTGTCTGGCGCGTGGCCTGGGGTGACATCACCATAGGCGCGGCGGGCCTCTTCTGCGAACCACTCAATGAAGCTGGCACCATAGGCGATCTCACCTTTGGCTTCGGCCAGTGGCTTGCCCTGCTCAGCTGTCAGGATGGCACCCAGATCGTCCTGGTTCTCCATCATCAGTTCGTACCAGCGACGCAGAATTTGACTACGCGTTTTGGCGGTGCGTTTAGCCCACCCGTGGCGCGCGGTCTCGGCGGCAGCAATAGCTTCGGCGGTTTCGGCGGCGCCCAGATTGGGAACATGACCAATAACTTCACCGGTGGCAGGGTTGGTGACGGCAAGGCCGTTGGCCGGGTCAGCTTCAATCCAGCGTGTACCTACAAGGGCAGCCTCTCGCAGCAAACCGGGGTCTTTCAAAGGAAACATTTGGGGACCTGCATCAGTTCGAATTAGATAGATCAACGGCTTGCCCCGCCAAAAGGCACCAGGGGCAAGCAATCGGTATGGGAACCGCGACCCTCAGACCGGGAATATGACGTTAGTCTGACCGGTGCCCGAGGACGGGAAATACTCGGTCACAACCTCGCATTTCTTGTCGTAAGCGTCCCAGCCGAGTGCGCCGTATAGCATCGCGGTATCATGCATCGAACCTTCACCGCAGCAGAAGTTGGCATAGTCACCCAGCATCTTGAGGAACGTAGCGTGATCGCCGTTTTTCCACATTTCCAGCACGTGCAGATCCATCTGGCGATTGAATTCTGAGCTGATTGTGAAAGTGCCGTTATTGGCGGCATAGTCCTTGTTGGCCCAGATCTTGTGCGACAGCGAACCCGACGCAACCAGCAGCACCTTTTCGTCGCTGGCCTCGACTGCTTCGCGGATTGCCTCGCCGACGATACGGCTTTCGTCATGAGCGTGCACAGTGCACCACGCACCGATCGACACCACTTTCATTTCGTGTTCACGGCTCATGAACCGCATCGGCACCAGCGTGCCGTATTCCACCTCAAGGCTGTCCAGGTGATGGGCCAACGTATAAGCACCCTTTTCGGTCGCAATCCGCGCAATCGCATCACCCAATTCGGGATTGCCCTCATATTTATAGGGCAGGTCCTGAATGAACTGGGGGAATTCATTCGATGTAAATAGACCCTCAAAATGGTCGTTGGCGTTTATGTGAAAGCCCGCGTTCAACACCCAATGCGTATCACAGATGACAACAGTTGTTGCGCCCAGTTCCTTGGCGCTACGAGCAATCTCCCGGTGGCCATCAATAGCCGGTTGACGCTTGCCTTTGATCGGTCCTTCCTGCTCGGACATGAGCAGGGTAGGCACGTGAGTCATTTTGGCGGCAAGTACGATTTCTCCCATGGTCTCCTCCTGGAGTTAGAGTTTCTTAGCGCGTATTTCGAGTGCAGTCGTTTTCACTTCCCCAGCTGCATGATGTTGTGATTTCCGGTTGCGAAGCCGACGTGTTTTTGTTCCATGTAGAACTCGAAGCTCCAGTTGCCGCC